>DATCMY010000409.1:0-5712 GCA_036565505.1 Hanamia sp. | reverse complement strand
ATAATATGTACCAGCCCGTAGTGGCTACTCCGTTGTTGCAATTTATTTTGTATAATGTCTTCTTTACGCAGGCTGCTTTTTCGTACAAACTCAATAACCACGTTATTTTCAGCAGCTATTTTCTCTGCATTCTGACGCAATATTTCTCTGTACTGTTCCATGTATTTTGCATAATCAAATATGCGCAGTTTATTGCGCAACATAAAACTTGTCATCCCCTGGCAAGGACATATTTCAGGAATCGTTCCTTTTATAATTACCCGGTCATAACAACCCAGCGTAAAAACTGATTTCTTTGGCAAAAGTTTCTGTTAGTAATTTCATAGTTAAATTTACTATTTTTCCTGTTTGGTTCTGGCTTGTCCAGGTTAGGATTAGGTAGATTAAGCCTTAAGGGTTTTCAATATTGGATATGGAAAGGTATTTGGTTCATCATTTTATACACTACTTTTTTAAAAATAGCCTTTCGATTTGAACATTTATGATGGTGGCCCTTAGCCAATTTTAGAACTTTATAATTTGTTTATGAAGTTCCTACAGCGATGGTCTTTTGCTGGATATTATAGTTTGAAATTTTATATCTTTTTACAAGTGCAGATAAGATTAATTTAATTGTCTGTCGTTATTGTTTCCTGCTCATGTATAATATCCCCCAAGTCATATTTTAATATCTGCGCTTCAAAATTATTTAAGGCTTTAACTAATCTTATATAATAAAAAAAGTGGCCAAATATTAGTCAACTATTTTGGCTTTTTAAAAAAGATGTTAAAATAGCTTAGTATTTTGGTAATAGGAGAAATTATCCTTAAGAAAAATATCGCTTACTTGCAGTTGTTAAGTGGGAGTATATAAAATAGCGAAAGAAAAAACGAAATTTTAAATTCCCAAATCTTGATTAAAAAAATAAAACGATTGCTAATGAAACTAAAATCTATGTCTTCCCCAAGATTGCTGTATTTACTTGAACAAAGAATTTACTTTAAAATTTTTTTAAACCAAAGCTGCGCCTGCAGTAAAATATTTTAATAAAAAAAATAAATAATTGCATTATGAAAAAAGAAATTATTTCACCGCTTCCAGTATTCAATAAACAATACAGAAAATCTCTGTTACTGGTAGTTGTGCTTTTTCAGATAGCAGCCTTCACTGGTATCTACGCACAAACCATTAAAGTAGAAGGTAAGATAACTGATGACCAAGGTAATGGTCTCCAAGGAGCCAATATTAAGGTGAAAGGAAATACCAATGGCACTATTGCAGATGCTACGGGAAAATACACGATTAATGTGCCAGGGAATAGCACCCTGATTTTTAGCTTTACCGGATTTCAGGAACAGTCCGTTACTGTTAGAAATCGGGCGATTATTAATATTTCAATGGTGCCAGCTCTCAATAATCTGGAAGAGGTTATTGTTACCGGATATCGTACACAATCCAGAGGAACCATCACAGGTTCGGTAACTTCAGTAAGTGGTAAACAATTTAAAGATGCACCTTACGACAATCTTTCAAATGCGTTATCAGGAAAGTTGTCAGGTGTAACGGTTTCCCAAGGGGCGGGTACTCCGGGTATGGAATCAAGTATTAGAATTCGTAGCCAGGGTACTTTTAATAATAGTGATCCTCTTTATGTAATTGATGGAGTGGTAAGCGATAAATTTTCATTTGACGGGTTGAGTCCCAATGAGATTGATAACGTAACAGTATTAAAAGATGGTGCGTCCGCTGCCATTTATGGATCACGGGCTGCTAATGGAGTAGTATTGGTAACTACCAAAAGAGGAACAGAAGGAGCGCCAACGCTTACTTATAATGGTATATATGGATGGCAAAATCCAACCCGTATTCCCAAGACGTTGAACGCTTTACAGCAGGCAACCGAAATAAATAATAAGTTGCATTATATAAATGTTCCGGAAACAGATGCCAGGTATTACACTCAGGATGAGCTGGATTATTTTAAAACACATTCATGGGATTGGGTAGACGAAATGTGGCAAGCGCCTGCTACCACACAGCATACATTAGATATAAGAGGTGGCAACCGGAATGTAAAATATTTTTTGGGGGGATCTTATAATTACGCAACCGGCTCATTTAATAATCTTGATTACTGGAAATATACCTTAAGAGCAAATATTGATGTTTCTGTAACAAACGATTTAAAAGTTTCACTTGATATAAATACTGATACTCGGCATACCGATGGCCCAAGCTGGCAGGTAGGTAACTGGCGGCAGGAAGATTTGTATAAAGCTCTTTTGGTTAGAACAAGTATGGTGCCACCTTATGTAAATGGCCAACCAGTCGGTAACTGGGTGGAATGGCATCCTGGTGTGGTGGTCACTCCAAGCCTTGCTGGATACAATAATGAAAAATGGAACGGGCTAAATTCCAGGGTTACAATCAATTATAAGGTGCCATTTATTAAAGGATTAACTGTCAAAACCTCGTTAAATAAATATACCAGGGATGTATATACGAAGCAACTTAACATGCCTTACAACATGATACTTTTTAACACATTGGGACAGCATAACCATATTGTTGGAGATTCAGCCGTAGGGATCAGGCCCCGTGCTGCGGCTCAATTCCTGCGTTCAGAAGATGATAAAATTAACAGGTATCAGGTTAATGCTCAATTAAATTATAAAAACAATTTTGGAAAACATGGGATAGATGCTGTGTTGGTATATGAGCAGACAGAAGAAGACGACCCGTCATTTTATGGTAGAAAAGACAATTTAATTTCCGGTGCAGTTGATCAGTTTGTTTCGGCACAAACTCCTACGGATGTGGGAGGAGGTGAAAGCCAATCTGCAAGGATATCTTATGTAGGTATTGCCAGCTATAACTATGCCCAGAAATATCTTCTTGACGCTTCTTTTAGATACGATGGGACTTTGATTTTTCCTCCTGGAAACCGATGGGGGTTCTTCCCTTCCGTATCTGCCGGTTGGAGAATTTCTGATGAGCCATTTTTCAAAAATGTTCATTTTATCAATGATCTTAAGCTCCGGGCAAGTGTTGGTTTAGTGGGTAATGATGCCGTTGGTCAGTGGCAGTATTTGCAATTATATAACATAGTAAACACGGGAGCTGTTTTTAATAATTCTACTGTAGGGATTGAGTCATCAGTACTTCCCAATCCGGCGATAACCTGGGAAAAATCATTAAGCTACAATGCAGGGTTTGATACTCACTTATGGGATAGCCGGATAAGCTTCAAGTTAGATTTATTTTATCGGCACACCTATGATATTCTTGGATCCAGGCAATTAAGTCTGCCAAGTACTTTAGGCGCTTCACTTCCAAGTGAGAATTATGAACAGGTGGATGCCCGTGGTTTCGAAGTTGAAGTGGGGTATAATAGCATAGAGGGAAATTCTGCTAACAGGGTCACTTTCCATGCAAATGGCAATTTTGGTTTCGCGACAGACAATATCGTGAAAGTAGATGAGCCGCAAAACCTGGCAGCCTATTGGTCAGCTATCGGAAGGCCCATTGGTCTGCAGTCAAACGGTACTAGTATAAACCAAAAAGGTACCTATAGCGGTGATATACTTTTTGGATATGTGGCAACAGGTATTATCCGGACTCAAAAGGATCTGGATGCGCTACCCCAGGGATATACTATTTTGGGTGTACCTGCTCAATTAGGCATGTTGAATTATAAAGATATAAGAGGTCCGAATTCTGACAAACCCGATGGTAAGATAACTGCTGACGATCGTCAATTTTTGGGTAAATATAGTATCCCTCCTATGAATTATGGATTATCTCTTGGAGCCTCATGGAAATCATTTAATCTGGATATTCTTATTCAGGGAATAGCCGGAAGTAAGACCATGCTGTCTACAACAGGAAGGGACATTCAGGCAAGGGCAGAGGAATCCTCATTTGCATACTGGGCTGATAGCTGGACAGCTGATAATCCCAATGGAAAATATCCTGGTTACCGGGTTAATGGCTACCGGACACGTTATGACCCTTCCACCTTTTTCCTGGTTGATAATTCATTTGTGCGGTTAAAAAACCTGAGTTTCTCTTATTCGCTTCCTCAAAGTGTATTACAGAGAGCTAAATTAAAAACCATGAGGGTGTTTTTTACAGGAACTAATCTATTTATGATTTATAGTGCAAATAAATTGTATGATCCTGAAATTGCTATGATCAACTCTTATCCATTAATGAAAACTTATTCTTTTGGCTTAAATGTCGGATTGTAATCGGTTTGTAAATTAAAATTTAACTAAAATGAAACTCAATAAATTAAATTTAATATTCTTAATTATTTTTTGCCTTGCTGCTGGCAGTTGTACGAAGGTGCTGGATAAAAAACCTTTGGATAAAGTAAGTGAAAAAGATGTGTGGAATGATTTTGACCTGGCCAATGCCTACATGAATAGAATGTATGCAAGGAACTTGCCTGGCTGGAGTACAGAATGGACCAATTATTCTGATGAGTCCGATGGGGGAGGTAGTTATATGTATGGTCAGTTAACCACAAATTCCGTTAACTACTGGCCATACAGTGACATCAGGGAAATTAATTTGCTTTTGGCAAACATTGATAATGGAAGTATTAGTCCGGATAATAAAAAGCTATTGAAAGGCCAGGCATTTTTCTTCAGAGCATGGCGTTATTTTGAAATGGTAAAGCGATATGGTGGGGTACCACTTGTTCTTCATCCACAGGCATTAACTGAAGATTTGTTGGTAAAGAGAAATTCTACCTCTGACTGTATTAAACAAATCGATGAAGACCTTGACAGTGCTATTGCAGATTTGCCGGCCATATCTGCTACTTCAGGGGCTAATGACGGACATGTGCATAAAGGAACAGCTATGGCCATAAAGGGCAGGGTATTATTATATTATGCAAGTCCTCAATTTGATCCTGCTCAAACACAAGCAGGCAGGTGGCAGGCTGCTTATGATGCCAACAAAGCAGCTAAAGGGTACCTGGAAACTGAAGGCTTCGGCCTTTATAAGGATTTTTCAAAATTGTGGTTTGATGAAATGAATAAGGAAGATATTTTTGTAAGGCGCTATCTATATACACCTAACAATTCAGAAAGCTGGCATACCTGGGCAGCTGCATCACGTCCATTGGATATCTCCCAGGGTGCTACTGGCGGTAACCATCCGGATCTGGAGTTAATTAATTCTTTTCCAATGAAAGATGGACGATCCATAAATGATCCCAATTCTGCCTATGTTTATAATCCCAATTATTACTGGCAGAACAGAGATCCGCGTTTTGGACAAACCATTGTTTACAATGGCGCCATGTATGGCGTAGGGATGAATGGTTCCCAGCCAGGTCGCATACAATGGACTTATGTGGGTGGAGAACAAAATAGTCCGACAAATTCAGGTTTTTATATGCGAAAAGCAATAGATACTACTCAAAGTTCTGTTGAAGCATATAATGGCAGTACCGATTGGGTAGAGCTCCGCTTTGCAGAAGTTTTAATGAATCTTGCAGAAGCAGCCAATGAAATAGGAAAGACAAATGAGGCTTATCCTTTGTTAATCGCTATAAGGGCACGTGCAGGAATTGACCCGGGAACTGATAACCTTTATGGACTTCAGGCAAATATGGATAAGGGTCAAATGAGGGATGCCATCATGTTAGAAAGGAAATTGGAATTTGCTTTTGAAGGTAAAAGATTTTGGGATTTAAGAAGGCGAAGGCTGTTCGAAAC
>DATCMY010000408.1:0-3601 GCA_036565505.1 Hanamia sp. | reverse complement strand
CTAACATCCGGTAATTAATCATTGAAATGCATTAAAAAATCAAAATCTTTTATTCCTGTTTCATAATAATTTTTGTCCTTGTTGGGTATTCCTGAAAAAGGTTTCCACCAACAGGAAACCATACACCGCCGGTTTTGTGTGTTCCCCGCAAAGGAGCGGGGCAGGCTGTGCCGATGGTTTTGCAGCTAAGCAAACACCAACAACACCATAGGGAGATGGGTTATTACTGTTGTTGGTGATGCCAGGCTACAAACCCGCGCTAAAACACCACCAACGGCACTTCTTATAGTTTAGGCAAATGTTTTAATTATGGAAGTGGAAGACCTACAAAGGCAGAAAAGTGGAAGACCTAAAAAGGCAGAGAGAATGAAATAAATTAAAACAATTACCGTAAAAATATCATCTGAATTATGCGGGAAATACTCTTTTAAATTTTTTTATGCAACGTTTTATAAAGAAGAAGTGTCATTAATTAAGCTATGAGAAAATTATTATACTTTCCCTTTATCTTTTCTTTATTTATACTTTTTTGTTTTCAAAATATAAAGAGCTTACCTCTTTCTATAAAAAAAATAAGCTATGAGAAAACCATTTTTAACCCTAATAATTTTACTGCTGCTTTTTTCTTTTTCCCGATGTAAAAAAAAGAATATTCCAGAATGCAACATTCCCGCCATTGTTCCATTTCAGCCGTATTCTGATCCTGTATGGCATCCCAACGGGCAATTATTGGGCTTTAATCATATACCACAAATAAGTGTGTATGCAAACGGGACACCGCCCTGCGATTGGTATATGAATGCTGTAAACCAGGATTCGGCAGGGTTTTACTTAATGAATAAAAATGGTAGCGGATTTAGACGAGTAACCAATTTTTATCTTAATACTCCTTCATGGTCGCCGGATGGAAACTGGATCGCATTTTCCATTCCCCCCAATATTTATAAAATGCCATTTGATGGAACCACATTTGACACTACCCAAATTATTCAATTAACTGATAGTGCAGCTAATTTTTATCCGTGTTGGACACCTAACAGCGATACTATTTATTATGATTCAAATAATGATGCACCTGCGGGTACAAGTTTTTATTCAATATGGAAAATGGCAAATGATGGAAGCGGGAAAACGAGATTAACAGAATCTGCAGGTATTGGGGATTCCAGGCAACCTTATGTTAGTGCAAATAATAGAGTTTATTATATGAGCTATGTGTCAGGAAAGCAAGAAATATTTTCCATGAATAAAAACGGGGCAGATATAATACAAGAAACAACTAACTCTGGTGGTGGTTCTTCCCCCAAGTTTTGGCAAAATAAATTTTTTTTTGAATCCGGGGGCATTAAAGTAGTACAATCAAACGAGGTAATTAATCTGCTTACCTCGCCTGCTGTTACATATGATATTTCAATAAACGGCGAAATAATTTATAGTAAAATGGATTATGATATTACAAAATATAATAAGCAAATAGGAACCCTATGGATTATGAATTTCGATGGCAGTAATAAAAGACAACTTCCATTTAATAACTTTTAAAATAAAACCAATGAAACCAATTCTAAAAGCTTTTGGATTACTGGTATTGCTTGTAATCCAAACAACAATCTTTGCTCAGACCGCTTCACAAAAACGAGTTATAGTTTACTTTAAAACAGGTGTGCAGAGAAATCCTCCTCCGAATCAAAATACAGTAACAATTACTTCAGCCAATGTTTACACAAGTATTGAACAACTATGGATTAAGTTCCGATAGCGTGAGATCGTCTTTTCCCGATTTTAATGAAGCTGATACAGTAATTGCAGAAATCGGCGAAGGTTCAAGGCAAATGGATTATGCCAAAGTGTTTGCCATTTCATTACCTGATACTTCTTTCAAATCTTCTTTGATTAATTCACTATTGAATTTATCAGAAGTGTTGTATGCAGAATCTGATGGAAACGATACAACAGACCTTATACCTGTAGATGGGAGATTTGGAGACCAATGGAATTTACATAATGCGATAGTTCCGAATGCAGACATTCATGCAGAAGCAGCATGGGATATATTTACAGGCAATCCCAATTCCATTATTGCCATTATTGATGCAGGCGTAGATGTTAATCATAATGATCTTGCCGCAAAAATTGATGGAGGAGATAACACCTTTGTTATTGGGCACGATCCTATTGTCGGAGATTTCAGCCATGGATCGCATGTTGCAGGAATAGCCGCTGCTGTTACAAATAACAATAATAATAATGGAGTAGCCGGGGTTGATTGGCAGGCAAGAATACATCCACGTAATGTAATCAATCCTACTTCAGGCGATGCACAAATAACTGATGCAATAAACGAGTCGTTAAATTTCAGCCCGAATGTCTGGACATTTAATAATAGCTGGGAAACATTGCCACATGGAAGATATTCCGTTACAGTCCGGTCGGCTTTTGCCAACGTTTATAGGAACAATCGTGTTCAATGCATAGCTATGGGGAATAATCATACAGGTGCGGCGGGGGCAGACGATCCGGCAAATTTTCCGGTTGGAATTAACTCAGGTATTATTGCAGTTGGGGCAACTGATATTAATGACGGAGTTGCGGGTTTTTCTAATCGTGGGCAACATATTGATGTATCGGCGCCAGGAGTTAATATTACTTCGACCAATTTTAATAATGGTTATGTTGCTTTATCAGGTACGTCTATGGCAACGCCACATGTATCGGGGCTTGCTTCATTATTAAAAGGTTTCAATACTAATCTTGCCAATGATGACATTGAACAAATAATACGATTAACAGCAGATGATAGAGGTGCAGTCGGTTGGGACAATCAATATGGTACCGGAAGAATAAATGCCGAAAGAGCATTGCTAAGCTTACAGGCTCCAAACACTTTGCAGCATTTAAATACAACAGGTGGTACAATTTTTAGTACCACAGCTAATGAAACAAGAATTTTTCTTGGCGTTCCGGGACTTTCCGACGCAGCTTATGTGGTTAAAAGAAGTGAGGTTAGAACGAATATAATTATTCCGGCCATGTGTTCAACAATAGGCGTGTGGGGGCGGGGCGTAGGCACAACAGGCTATAGAGAAGAACAAGGCCGTTCTTTCGGAGAAGGAATTTGTGAAATTGTTCCTGGCACCCTAACAAACACAAGTGCTACTTTAAGAACATGGATTTATCAAGTATGGTCTATCAATGGGCAGTATTTGGGTTTTTACCCCGCAAATGCACAGAATGTCATTTTTCAATATACTGTATTAGGAGTTCCTGCACCCACTACAATAGCTGGTGATAATATTTTCTGCAACACGCCTTCAAATAATTACACTATACCTAATCTTCCATCAGGAGCTTCTGTAAATTGGAGTGTAACACCAGGCGGAATTGCAACACCTAATACTCCGATTTTACCACAAACTACCTTAAATAAAAATGGTGACGGAGTGATTACCTTAAACGCAATTATTTCTTGTGGCGCTTCGATTACCATTACCAAGTCAAATATTTCAGTTGGAAAACCTCAACCAGGCCCAATCACCTTTCCACTTATAGATCCTGCGCTTGGTAAAATTCAGGCACAGGTAGATCCGGTGCCTAATGCAAC
>DATCMY010000407.1:0-6968 GCA_036565505.1 Hanamia sp. | reverse complement strand
ATATATACCCGTGATAGCACTCGTAGCAGTCGAACTATCTAAAAAAACTACATCACTATTAAGTTGATCATTTGGATTATCTACTTCAATAAACTTTTTACAAGAAGTAAATACGGTACTCTGAATAATTATAAACAGAGAGTAAAGAATTATAGTTATAAAATATTTTGCTTTCATTTTTTAATTTTTAGAAATTAACCTGAGTTCCTATTGTAATCATTCTCAGTGGTGGCAATGATGATATGGATTGATTTTCGGGATCATTTCCTTTGTATTTAGTAATAGTTAAAAGGTTTTGAACATGACAAAAAAGTTCCCATTTAACTGAGCCTAATTTTTTTAACCAACTAGAAGGAAAGCTGTATGATAAAGCAATATTCTTAATCCTTATAAAAGAAGCATCAGTTAGTGCTGCGTCTGATGAGGCAATATTGAATGTTGCTAGGTAAGCAGGGTTTCCAAAATCCTGCGTATATTTTTCATAAGGGGCTATGTCTCCTGGTTTTCGCCATCGATTTAATGTATAAGTTGGTTGATTTCTAAAATCTCCAAGAGCTGTGCCAAAAGAATATACCGCATCACTACCAAGCTGCTTTCTGAATTCCAGCAATATATTTATCTGGAATCCTTTATAGCTAATAGAATTAGATAAACCACCAAAAAATTTGGGATCAGTAGTTCCGACATAACTATAATCTTCTTCATTAATGACTCCGTCTTTATTCAAATCCTGAAACTGGTATATACCGGTTTGTGCATCTACACCCGCAAAATGTAAGCCTTTATACCCATTTAATGGTTTACCAATAACATAGTTTGATGAATAACTGCTGTTTGCTAATCCTGGAAAAGAAACCAGTTTATTTTCGTTGTGAGAAATATTAAAGGTAGTATTCCATAGCAAGTCGTTTGTTTTAATAATCTCAGCATTTACCGAAATCTCATATCCTTTATTTTGAACAACACCCGGAAAATTAAGCAATACATTTGTAAAGCCCGTTTGTGTCGGAAGGCTGTATCTTATTATTTGATTATCGCTTTTATTTTTATAATAGTCCAGATTGACGGTTAACTTATCCTGAAAAAATCCAAGTTCTGCTGCCAATTCTATTTTTTTATTTTCTTCCCAGCTATAGTTAGAATTAAATAATCTTGATGGCGTAAGCCCCGGCTGACCATCATAAGGAAAAGTTGTCCCTCCATATGTATCTAAATACTGATAATTCCCAATCTGGTCATTACCTGTTAAGCCGTAACTCCCTCTTAATTTACCAAAGCTTAAAAAAGGTATTGCCTTTTGTATATCAGGCTCTTTTGAAAATATCCAGGCGGCCCCTATAGCACCAAAATTAGCAAATCTGTTATCGGGGCCAAACCTTGATGACCCATCCCGTCGTCCAGTAATATTGAGAATATATTTACTGTCCCAATCAATTCCGATCCTTCCAAAAATTGCAGCATAATTATATTGGGCATTCGAATTAGTAGCTGAAATATACGGTGCTGCAGCAATTGAGCTTAACAATTCATCGTTTGTATATCCATTTCCGGTTATTAATTTTCTTTCCGATTCAGTTTTTTGCCATGTTGATCCTACAAGTGTTTCAATTCGCAATTTAGTTTTCAAAGTAAATCTGTATGAAACCCGAGGCTCAATAATCCATGTTTTTATATAATTATCACCAAATACGGATGACCCCGTTGGTGCGTAAGCAGGGTCTTGCGAAGTCATAGGTGATAAAATTTTTTCATCTACGCCAACTCTATTATATCCAAAGTTTGCCTTTATTTCGAAGGAATTAATTGGCCGGTATGTAACAATACCGTTAGCTGTCAAACGGTCTGTTGTAACATGGCTACTCTGCTGAAGTAAAGCCAGAGGATTACCCACGGAATAACCTGCTTCTTGCCAAACGTAACTTCCTGATTTATCTTTTAATGGGTAGCTGTTTGGAGGTAAAATAATATAGGTTGTAAAGTCTTGCCCAGGCAGAATGCTGTTATCATTACTATAGCTTGTAATAAAATTAAGGTTTAGCTTATTATCTTGGCTTTTATGATTAATGTTTATATCCGCAGTAGTTTTTTTATCTCCAGACTCTCCGGGGAAAACGGTTGTTTCTTTATAATAACCAGTTCCAACAGAAAATTTAGTAAATTCATTTCCCCCCGAATAACGTAACTGTGCATTGTACGTTTGTGCGGTTCCGCCAATAAATAATTTTTTCCAATCGGTATACCTGCTTTGGTCCCATGAAACCAAATCCGGAGCATTATAATTATCAGGAGTAATTCCATCATTCAAAAATGCTTCCTTTCGCATTTCAAGATACTGTTGGGTATTCATTAATTCCATAGTTCTTGTAACCTTCCCCCAGCCTCTCGAAATATTTAATGAAAGAGAATTCTTCTCAGCCTTACTTTTTTTAGTTGTAATAAGTATAACACCATTCGCTCCGCGTGATCCGTAAATGGCTGTTGCATCAGCATCTTTCAATATTTCTATACTTTCAATATCGTTGGGGTCAAGAGAGTTAAATGGGCTGTTGGCAAGCATGCCATTTAACTGCGTTAATGCATCGTTATCTGATAAAAACGGGACTCCATCAATTATAAATAAGGGACTATTACCATTTTGAATTGAATTTTGCCCCCTTATTAGAGCCGTAAATCTAGAACCGGGCAAGCCGTTAGTTTGTGTTATTAATAATCCCGGAACAAGCCCTTCAAGAGCCAGCATAGGATTAGAGACTGGTTGATTTGTTATTTGAGAACCATTTATTTTTACAACATTCCCTGTATTCAATTTCTTAGAAGTTGAATAATATCCTTTCACCACTGTTTCTTCAAGGCTATTAACTGCAAGCCGCAGGCTTATCAAAAAAAATCGCTGTTTATTAATGGGTACTTCTTCCCTATAAAACCCCACGCTAGAAATTATTAGCACATCTTCATCGTTAATACCTTGAAGAATGAAATCTCCTTTATTATCAGTCGAAACACCTCTGTTTGAGTTCTTTGCAATAATAGTAGCTCCGGGTAAAGGTTCACCATTTTCATTCATCACATGCCCCTTTATTTCTATTAATGAATCTGATTGTGGGACGGGTTGCAGCGTTGTATTTTTCGTTTGAACAACAATGTAATTTTCTTCAATAACGAACGAGAGTGGTTGATTGCGAAAACAAATAGAAAGCACTTCTTTTAATTCTGCTTTCACAACATTGCAGGTAACAGGCAAGCTGTTTTTTAATTGCTCCCTTGTATAAACAAAGGAGAATCCTGTTTGTTTTTTTACTTCTTTAAATACCTTTTCAAGCGTTGTATTTTTTACAGACAGGGTAACCGTTTGGCCATATCCCGTTGCTGATACCTGCAGGCAGGATACAACGGTCAAAAGGATTATAAGTTTCATAGCCAAATGGGATTTTAATCTAATCCCGATAACTTTTATTTGCATAAATTTGTCGTGTTTGGGTTTCTTAATTCAGTTGATAGCTCAGTTGATAACAGGGTTAACCCAAACGCTGCCGGCAGTGATAGTAACACTTCCGGCTTTTGTTTAACATTAACCCGCTGTTTTTAATCATCAGGGTAATACATAAATAATTTTATTTTCGATTTTAAAATGAACATAACCATTAAGCTCCAGCAATTTTAAAATTTTTACCAAAGGCTCTTTTCTTAATATGGTTGCGTTAAACAATTGTTTTGTCTTTGCTTTATAAATAATTCTTGCATCATACCATCTTTCAATCTGCGTCATTATTGATTCTATGGGTGCATCGTGAAAAACAAATAATCCATCTTTCCAGCCTGTTATTTCTTCGATGTCTGACACATTTCTTTTTGTTATCCCTTTATCTTTAATCACCGCCTGTGTGCCTGGCTCAAGCCTTGTAGTTTTGGCTGCATTGGCCACAGTAACGCTCCCTTCTAATAATGTTACCTGTTGCTCATTTTCGTTTTTATAAGCCTGTATATTAAAATGCGTTCCGGTCACAACAATTGTGGTACTATCTTCCAACAACACTCTAAAAGGTTTTTGTTCATTTTTGGCTACTTCGAAGTAGGCCTCTCCTGTTAGTTCCACTTTGCGCTCCCTGCCACCAAAAGCTGGTGGGTATTTTATAGTGGTGGCAGCATTCAGCCATACTTTGGTACCATCTGGCAATATAACCTGGTACTGGCCGCCAACCGGTGTGGAGAGTGTATGAAAAGCAGCCACATGAGAAACAACGCTATCTTTTGCATACACTAATTCTCCATCAGCGGTTTTGTTTACAAGAGAGCCTGAACCATCTTGTATCACTCCGGTTTTTGCATAGCTTAAGTCAATTACTTTTCCATCGGCAAGTACTAAGGTGGCGTGGTTGCCACCTGGTTTAAGCAAAGTAGTATCAGCAGTAACTATATCTTTAACAGAACCCCGGTTGCTATCTGTGTACTTATAAATAAAAAACACACCGAGCATTACGATTACCGAGGCTGCTGCAAGCCATATCCGCCTGTTATAAATACTTTTTTGAGGCTTGTTAAATGCACCCTTTTGCTGCATCAGCTGGTACGATTCTTCTGCCTGTACTTTATCCATCCATTCAAGGTTTGCATGCAAGTTTTTTTCATCTGTCAGATCTTCAAAAAGCTGCATATTATGGTCACTTTCATTAACCCAATCGTCCAGTTCATCATGCTCTTTTTCTGTAAGCGTATGCCTGATAAAACCTGCTATCAAATAAGCAACTCGACTTGCTTTTTCATCCATATTGCTGTAAGGATTTTCTTTCATGCTATTAAGTTAAGCCATCCGATAATAATAAGAAGGGCAGAATGTAAAAAAAGGACTATTAAAAATCCAGAAAAATTTTAATGCAAAAATAAAGCAGCCATAACATAGGCTTAATAAAAACTTTTTTAAGCGCTTTAAGCCCCTGCATTTTTTGAGTTTTGATGGTGCTGGGATGCAAGTTAAGCTCCCTGGAGATTTGGCCGGTATTTTTGCCTTCAAGATAGTGCATAATTATAACCCTGCGGCTGGCAGGGGACAAGCCTTTAAGAGCAGCATGTATAATCCGGTACACTTCACTGCGTACCATATTATCAAAGGGAGTATCTGTGGTCGTTTCTGGTCGGAGGTCTCTGTAGATTTTAGCTCTTTTCTGCTCACTTAAAATAGCTTCAACACTATCCCGGTGAACAATTTTATATAAGTAAGCTTTTATGCCTCCATAGCTATTCAGTTTATAATGCATCCTCCAGGCTTTTATAAAGGCCTCTGAAGCTATTTCTTCGGCTATAGGACGGCTTAATGTTAACTGAAAGGAGTAGTGAGCAAGAGCTGGATAAAATTCATGATAAAAGAAAGACAATGATTTTTCATAGCCACGGTTAAAGCCAAGAGCATGTTCTTCATTTATTGCACTATGATTTCCAGCATTAAGCATTAGCAGCAATCATAAGATTTTAAAAAAGTCAGTCCAAAATAATTGGGTTGTCCTTTTACCTAAATTGGTTGTCTTTTATTATATTTGGTAAAAATTTTAACTTTATGGAAGAATCAAAAACGAGTCATGATGATGTTGAAGTATTAGAAGAAAGCCATCATGGAAGAAATGCTCAAAGAATAAGAATCTATTTCGGTATAAAACAAGAAACGCTAGCCAAGGACCTAGACATTTCACAGACACAGCTTTCAGTACTTGAACATCAGGATGTGATTGAAGAACCAATGCTTACAAAGCTGGCACATGCATTGGGTGTTAGTCCAGAATTAATTAAGAAATTTGATGTTGCCAAAGCAATATATAATATTAATAATTACAGAGACACTACGATTAATGGTTCTAATAGTGGAAGCGGCACAGCTCATCAGAATATTAATCCGCTAGATAAAGTTGTGGAGTTGTATGAAAGACTATTAAAAAGTGAACGCGAGAAACTTGAGTTGTATATTGATCATAATAAACATACAAATTAAATCTTAAGGCAATGGAAATTGAATCCAAATTTTTAGAGAGCAATCAACATATTGGTCTAAAAATCGGTAGTGTTCGTCGACTTGTTGGAATTACCCAACAGGAATTAGCTGAGAGGCTTAAAATAACTAAGCAAGCTATCTCCAAACTTGAGCAAACAGAGAATGTGGATGATGAAAGGCTAAGCAAGGTTGCCGTGGCGTTAGGTGTAAGTCTCGAAGGACTTAAGAATTTCAATACTGAAAATGTCTTATACTATACTAATAATTTTTACGAAAATTGTGGGGTAACAGCAACAAATGGAGGCATGGTAGGCACTGGTAAAATCGAAACTGTAAACGCCTTTCCTATTGAGCCTGCAATGAAGCTTTTTGAAGAATTGATAAAAATGGAAAGGGAAAAGTTTAAAGAAGCAACTTCTGATAAAAAAACGAGAACTAAAAAACGATGAAGAATATTAAGACTAAGATTTATTAGGGAAATGGTTTAATTTATTCAGTAAATTTGTTAGCAACACCGCTACTTTAGTAGGGCAAGTAGTGAAGTGAAATGTTGTTAGAAAAAAACTTTTGTAACCTTATTCAAATAGTAATATGGAATTGATAATAGAATTTGACAATATAAAAGATACTTCCAAGAAAAAATTTCTTCTGGAGACACTAAAGTTTCTCGGCATTCAATTTAAAACATCAGAAAAGCGCCAAACTTTGGAACAGTATAACAAAGAACTTGAAGAGAACGACGCCGAAATAGAAAATGGAAAGTATATCACAATGGAAGATTTGCTAAAAGAAATAGAGCAATGGTAGTTGTATGGAATTTGAATGCTAAGCAAGAATTAAAAAGGGTTTATGAATACATTTTAAAGGACTCCTATCAAAATGCTATAAAAGTTCGGCAGGAAATTATTGATGCTGTTTTGAGCCTGCCTGAATATCCGGATAAACACCAACCGGATAAACACAAGATAAATAATGACGGAACATGGAGGGC
>DATCMY010000406.1:0-3414 GCA_036565505.1 Hanamia sp. | reverse complement strand
TGGTTAAGAGGGATATATCATAAGTGTAGCGAAAAGTACATGCAGGCTAATCTCAACGAATTCTTCTATAGGTTCAATCGTAGAGGATTGGAAAAACAGCTTTCAAATTATAAATGAAATAAATTTGATGATAATGAATTTAGGAAATGAGGCGTTTTCTTGCAGACACTATTTAAGCTTTTGAAAACAAAGATGGCCTTAACTTCAGAAGATAAATAGGTAGCTTTTAGGACATTCATGCCGAACTCTTAAACTTCAAATTGCTCCTGAAACGAAGGGTGTATTCCTGACGCTTTTGAGCTCCTGATAATCTTCTTTATGAGGTACCGAAAAGACACAATCAAATTCTTTAATATGCGTATCATATCTTCATTTCTTTTCCACTAACCATTATTTTATTTACATGAATATTCCCATAAACTGTATTTAATGCAGGTTTTCCACCTTTCAAACTTACATTGCCAAATCCTGTAGCCGTAGAAATAAAACTTGTAAAATCACCAATTTTTGAATCTATGAATAATATTTTATCTACTGCGTCATAACGGATGCCTGTAAGCCCCTGAAACATTCCATAGCTCGACATAGCACGGGCATACCAATGTCCGCATTCATATTCATTGAATGGATTGCGAACACGCCCATCATATCGTTTCCTGCATTGTCTTACTATTTCAAGGCCTTCTTCTAACTTTCCCATTAACATAAGATGCGAAGCTACCTGGTATTCAATACCTGTCCATACTTCATCACTATAAACAAAGGGTAATGACAATTTGCCTCCTTTAGGCCATGTACATAAAAGAAGACCACCTTCATTTCCGAGCGCATAATTGGGTCGCTGAGGATTAGAATGTTCACTGAGGTTCTTTTTAAAATTATATTTGTGTACAGATGATAAATGGCTCGATATTTTTTGAACATCAATAAAATCTCCTAATCCACACATCCGACCTATCCAGGCTCCTAAAATGCCGTCGCTAAGGCAGCCATTACCGTACTGGTATTTCGGACCTTCTTTTTCCAGGAGAGCAATTGCTTCCGGTGAATAATTGCCACCAAAAGACTTGGCTTTTGCCGGATTTGGCGCATTCAGTTCTTTATATTCAATTTTTTGGATAAAATATTCGCCATTATACAATTCAGTTTCAATGTATTTTCGACCCTTTTTATACAAGTCTTCATATTTGCTTACGTCTTTTTTCAAAAACGTTCCCATTTCAGTTATTGCCTTTAAAGCTCCTAAATAAAAACTGGTACACATACCATCCGGCCCCCAAAATTCAATATCATATGTATTATGATGAGGCTCTTCAACTATCCCTTTGTTTTTGGGATCCCATGTAGTGATACAATAATCCATGCTTACTTTTACCATCGGAAAAATTCTAGACATCCACTCCGAATCTCCGCTTATTCGCCAATCGCGATGAACTTTCATTATTCCTCCTAATTGCCCATCAGCTGCGGCATAAAAATCATGCTTCGCGGGGCTGATGGGTAAATTTGCCCTGAAAACCTGATGGCCGGCATTATTCTGATTTTCACAAAATTCTGTATTTCGTAGTGAACGTTCTAAAGAAGGAAATAAGTGAGGCATGGCTTGTGCATAATTCCAGACATGGGTACACGACCCGGAGCAACAGCCCGCATCATCACCACATCCTTCCCAACTCCATAGACGGCCATCGTACTGCCGTAGCACCGTAGTTGATTTGATAATAGTAAGATTAGCAGCGACGGCTTCCATTACCTCCGGTGGCAGGGTGCTCCGGTAGAAAGAAGTTTTAAATAAATTAGTCTTCTTATATAGATCTGAATAATTTTTTCTCCAATAATCAGCCACATCGCGAATGTTATCAAACTTACTACTGTACCAGGGTTTATAATCAGCAGTTGTATTTAACTTTCCACTTTCAACGCCTAAATCTGCAGGACCTGTACAACAACCAGATGCAGGATTACAATTTTTTTTCTCATTTCTCATTACTTCCCCAACATGTAGTGTAGTGAGAGGTGTATACCATGCAACCATCACACGAATGGTTTTCTTTGAACCCTGAGATAATGAAAACGGGACAAACAAAGACGCTCCAGGCGCATCTTTTTCAACGGCCGGCGTTTCTCTTATTAGGCCTTTTTCAATATTATTCCAGGTTATAGTTATAGGATCCCACCAGCCACCCCGAAACCAGCAATGGTCAACTTTTGTATGGTCGTCATCTGTAAAAATAGCGAAGCTACTTTTAAGATAAGGTTTTTCCTTCGTTCCTTCCTGTGTTAAGATGAAACCATTTGAAATTGGGTCGATATTATTTTTAGCTTCTTGGTCAGTTGCAAGAAAGTTTTTTGAATTAAAAGAAAAAACAGCATTAATTGTTTGTTTACTGTTGTTTTCAAAACTATATTCCACGCACCCTACAGGAAGACTAGAGTTATCTTCATCTGTTGGAATAAAAGGGCTCCATCCTGTAATTTTTACTTTTAATGGAATGTCGTCATCGTGAAGATCAACAGTACCAAAAGGGAATTGTGTGATAAATTTTGCCCTTTTAAATCTTGGCAAACCATAAGTAGCGCCGGCATCTCCGTTGCCAGAACCATGCTTTCCAAAAACTTTCCATTCAGGAACCGGCCCCTCAATTACTTTAACCCCATTTTTTAACCCTTTAACTTCAATTGCTGCAAACAAAGGTGGCTCATTGTAAATCTGAGGCTTGTTGCTAATACTCATGTGTGAGATTGCTCCTGTACCTTCTAAACAAAACATTCCTGCACCGATTCCGCCAATAGGGAATGCCACCCGATTAAGGTATTCCTCTTGATATGCTGTATTAAACTTACGTTTAGCGTCATTACTTTTTAAATTTTCTGCTCCTAAACCACTCAATTTATCTTGTTCCTTATCAATTTCTTTAGCTGATAGAATATTAAAAGGAAAAATGGCAGTACTAATACTCCCAACAGCTATTTTCTTAATAAATGTCCTCCGGTTATTTTTTTGCTTCATTTGAGTATAATTTTTTCAATATTGCGAGTTTTAGGAAGAATTAAAACCAAATTATTGGGTAAATTAGTAAGCCTAAAATATGACTTTGGCCTTACGAAATTTTTCTCTTAAATCAATGCTTTTGAATACCCGACCTCCGACAACATTATATTTTTTGTTTGAACTACCTTTCACTCCGGTATTTTACCCTTCCACTATCGCTCAGATGGAATGAAGTATTAGTGATTTTTTTTCTCCAATATCGGGTTATTTTAAAAGGCCCTTTATCCGATTCCACTTCGAATAACCCCCTCATTTGTTGCTCCCTGCATCAGCACATCTGATAAGTTCCTCCGAAAATTTTCCAATAGCCTGATATTCCTTATATCGATTTTTATATATTTCCGTTTTTGACCTATCTGGAT
>DATCMY010000405.1:0-6096 GCA_036565505.1 Hanamia sp. | reverse complement strand
ATATTGACCTTTCTAGAACCTTTCTTGAATCAAAAGACAGTGTTTTGAAATGTGTGATCATATCAGATTCAGAAGCTGTCTTTTGGGATAGTTATAACCGTTTTATTTCCCTTCTTATTAAGCCCGGTACACGACGTTTCTCGGTAAATGTTTTTGGACTTGACTATTACATTTATTACAAAGACTGTAGTATTTATTCCAAGCTCACACCTTTTAAACAGACGGGTAAACTGATCTGTAAATTCTCGATTACTATTTCAGAATCAGTGCCCGGATTCCAGAATTTACCTACTTATTTAATTGACGAATACAACAATTTTATTATCATATGATATTATTAACCATATTCAGGAAAGGTATTGAGGTTGTAAGTTTCAAACCGGCTGATAATTCTTCTCAATCAAAGAAGATCATGGGAGACAATATTATTTCTCTTTCCTTTGAATTAAATCAGATCATTAACTTTCTGATAGGTGACTATACCGATGTTTTTGGCGAAACCTACTATCTTGCCCGTGCGGCCACAATTACTAAAACCAGCCTTTATAACTATAAGTATGAGATGCAAATGGTATCTTCTCAATACGCCCTATCTAAGGCGCAGTATATGTTTTACGATTCAATGAACATACTAAGGGAGGGCGAATTTTCCCTAACCGGGAATGCCGGTATGTTCATTGATCTTATGATAAAGAATATAAACAGAATTGATACCGGTTGGACAAAAGGGGGCATCATTGATACAGGAACAAAGACAATTACTTTTTCAAAGACAGATTGCGGGAGCGCCCTTGCGGCCATAGCAACGGCGTTCCAAACGGAATACTGTATTTCTGGTAAAGTAATTCATCTATCCAAATTAGAGAATGCCACGCCTTATAAATTTAAGTACGGGAATAGTAAAGGGCTTTATGAGATTATACGGGCGCAGGTTGATAATACTAATGTGGTAACAAGATTGTACGCTTTTGGAAGTGAAAAAAACCTTCCACCCGACTATCCTTCGATGAGATTAAGATTGCCAGGTGGTTATACTTTTCTGGCACATAATATCTCATGGACAGTAGAAGTTGGAGACACCACCGGAGACGGTTTTCCTTCTGTTACGTATTTAAATACAGTGGTGATGGGTTTTTATTTTCCGGCTAATACGGCGATTACAAAAGTAGTTATTGAAACACGGGTAAAGGGGAATACCACTACAACTAAATGGGAAACCACAACAGGAACTATACGTTTTTTAGTGAACAATACCGTTTTAAATGAAGCAAGGGCATTAAGTGAGGACGCGGACGGAAATATACTGGCAACCTCTCCTTTCTTTGATATTGATGGGGCGGCAAACGCAGTGCCTACTGATCCGATTCTTACCAGCGATGAAGCTCTTCCCTACCTTGAAAAAAACACTGAAATATTTGGCGTAATCGAATCGAATTATATAGATGAAGATATTTATCCGCATAGAACAGGAATAGTTTCAGGAGTGGACGCAACCAATATTTATATATTTTCGGATTCCGGAATTGACTTTGATATTAATGCCCAGTTGCTTCCAGGGCTTTCGGCTAAGATAACCTTCAACACAGGGCAACTTGCTGGCTATACCTTTGAGATAAGCCACTTTAATAATTCGACTAAAGAAGTTACCGTATTGAAAAATAAAGATGAAACCGCCATAGATGTTCCTTCCGCCTTACTTCGTCCGGCCATTGGAGATGAATATGTGCTTACAGATATTGAAATGCCTATTTCGTACGTACAGGCTGCCGAACAGGAGTTACAAGCTAAAGCGCAGGCTGATCTTGATCTTTATTCAAACCCTGTTTATCAGTATTCAATTGTTTGTGATCCTAAATATTTTCGTGCAAGAATTATTAAAATGGATATCGGGGACGTAGTATGGCTTTCTGATAGCGAGCTACAGATAGAAAAATACATTCGCGTTATATCTCTTACTAAATCATTAATAGACGAATTTGTTTATAACCTGGAACTTGGAGACATAGTACCCGTGGGCACCTTTCAACAATTAGTTGCTAACCAGCAGGGAACACAGGGAGCAGTAGATTCAGTAACCGATACGGTTGGAAAGAATGCCTTATTAAACGGATACCTTATTTGCCCGGTCGCAGCTGATACAAGCGCTATGAAGCAGATTTTTGTTGACGACACCGGGAAAATCTGGAAAAATTAGTAACATAAACGGTTTGGTTACTATTTAAAAATTATCGCTTTGTTGGTATTGTTTTCTTTTGTAGAACGATGTCAATAGTTACAGGAACCATAGAAGGAACAGGGCAACAAGTTCAGATAACGATACCTACAAAACGGATTCCTGAACTACCTCCGGTTGTGCTTCCTTATGATGTAGATGATAAGCTTCCTCTTTTTGATAATAGTGCCAATAAAACGGTTTACACCCCTATCTCAGATTTTATTACTTATCTTAATTCAGGCGGTGCGGCTCCTGTTGCTCCGGTGGTTTATGGAGCTGATTTAGAAATAATAATAAGCGCATCAGAGGCTGGGGGGTATAGCGTTACAAGACTTCCATTAGCAGGAAAGATGTACAGTCTCGAACGGCGTGGAGTGGGTTATTTAAAATCGAGCGAATTTTTAATACTTCCATCAGGCGGTTTTGAAATGGTGGATCATAATGACCTTTTGCAAGAGGGAGAATTTTTTATCGCACATGTTTATAATTATGTCGCCTCTTCGGTGGGGGCGTCCGGTAGCGGGTCTTTTCTTGGTATGGTTATTATATCATCCAGTACCGCACTTGACAGCACTTCTTTTAACAGACTAATACATATCGCAGGAGGTTCAAATAAAGTAATTGTAACACTTCCGGATATTATAGATTGCCCTAATCTCATATTTCCATTTGAGACCATGATTAACAATTCTAATCAAACAAAAATTGAGGCAAGGGTAGGACAAAAAATTTATTTCGGCAATAATTCTTATGATTATCTCTACTTAGGAATTTCAGAATATATATGGCTCATGGCCGGCGTTGACGGATGGTATGTAATGAAGGCCAGCGAGGGAATTTTAAATGTAGGGCAGCCCTTAATGGATTATGTACAAAGGCTAAATACTTATCCGGCACATGGAAACCTTGCTAACAGGGCAGATTATCCCCGCCTTTGGGATTTTCTTTTATACAACCCTGATCTGATAGTTACAGAAGCACTTTGGAACACAGTTACATCAACTATTGGGGAGGAAACATATATAGAATCATTCTACAAATACCGCGGTAAATTCTCAAGTGGTGATGGTAGTACGACATTCCGGTTTCCCCTGCATGATGATATGGGATATGTAGCATTAATGAATGGAACTGATCCTGATAGATCGCCAAATACAGCTGGTACTGCGCAGGGAGATATGATAAGGGCGCATACACATTCACAATACGGAATACCCGCGGCCAATAGTGGCACATCTGGCAGCGGTGCTGGTAACGGTACTTCTAAGACGGGTGTTTATGGCGGCAGTAAAACAGTAGGTAAGAATATAGGTTTAATTCCATTAATCCGTACTTAATAAGAATATGAAAAAGCTATTAATAATATTATTTTGTTTATCCGCTTACGCAGCACAATCGCAAGTTTTACAGGAGCCAACAATCTATGGTACGCTATATAAAAATATAGGTGCAAAAAATGCGATACTTCTTCCTACTATTTGCGGCACGCCTATATTAGATTCCGCACTTATCAAATACAAGCAAGGGGCAATTATTTATGATTCATGCGGGCATCATTTCTATGGATACGATCCCTCAACTGCAATATGGTCAATGATTCAAGGCCTTACTCCCACAATCGCAACTTTAGAAGCAGGTACTTTTCCAGTTAACTCTACTGTTATTGTTCAGGATTCTTTACGGGGAGGAATATTTAATTATGTTGCTACTGCGATACCTGATAGCGGTACTGTATTTAGCAGACAAGGTGGCGGTTATTGGCAAAGAAAATATGATGGTAATATAATGGTCACTTGGTTCGGGGCAAAGCATGATAGTATAACAAATGATGCGAATGCTATCCAACTTGCTATAAATTATGCATCATCATTACAAGGTAAATTTGGGGTTACTGATACAACGCATGATTATCGGGCAATATTTGGAGCAACGGTATATTTCCCAACTGGAATATATCTTATAAATAATTCAGTTAATTGGCTTAATAATGTAAATATTCAGGGGGCTGGATTATCTGCGACTGAAATACTTGTAAATACCGGTGTAGGAATAGACGGATTTTATACAAATCAACCGGCAGTAAGTTACAATATTATGACAGCCAGAGATATGGAATTTATAGGGCAAGGATTTAATTGCAGAGATTTAATACATATAGTTACTGGTCGTTTATTCTTTAGCAATATTCTTTGTGATATTGCAGGGCGATATGGTATGTATTTAGACGGTTCAATTAATTCAAGATTTGAGAA
Organism: Hanamia sp.; assembly: GCA_036565505.1. GTDB lineage: Bacteria > Bacteroidota > Bacteroidia > Chitinophagales > Chitinophagaceae > Ginsengibacter. The sequence goes on along the minus strand of DATCMY010000405.1, from coordinate 1,629 downwards.
GTGCCGTTTTGGTGGCAATAAGTCGCATAATTTTTATTTAGCATCTCAGGCAATATTTTCAACGACGTGTGTTTTCGCTGATTGTTATTTTTCAGCATCTATAGATGGGAGTGGAATAATGGTGGAAAATGCAATAACATATTTTCCTAATTCAATTTTTGAAAGTAATGGTAGTGGTGGCGGTACAGCAGATTCTACCGGATGGGGTGCGATTGTAAAAATAGGATATGCAAATTTTTCCGGTTCTTATAGTGAAGCTAATTATAATGGTGGATTATGGCTGGGGCAAACACGTACTCCGGTAAGTCATAATAATACATTTGTAGTTAATAATTTTATAAACATAAACACATTTAAAAAACCATCAGTCAGAATTGATGAAGCCAGTAACGTAACTATCAGTGGTGACTATAATGACGATACTGCATCAGTTGGAGGTACGTACCAATTCTATCCATTGTATGGTCACATCTATGACATTACAAGTAGCCTTGCTGATAGTGAAATCGTATTTTATAATCGGCAATCAGGCGCATGGCCAACTGATAGTTTGACAGGGTCGATAATCCCACATGATAGCATTACCTACGTTGGATCATTGATAACAAAGTCAACAGGTCTTGCTAAAAATTCATTTTTCGGCATAAATTCTACATTATTTTCTGCAGGATTAAGCGGACCAAAAGACGGTAATCTTATTTTAAAATCAAATGCAACAAGGACAGGCCAAATCCAATTTGGGACAAGCTACTATGATGACTTGAATAATACACTTAATGTAATTTCATCAGGGTCAGGAAATATAGTGGCGGATTCTGTAACTAAGATCGATAATGCGGGTTCAACTATTTTAAGAGTTGGTGTTGGAGGGGTTCCAGACCGATATTTGGATTTAGAGGAAAACTCCGGCAGTTCTGGACCGTTTAGATTTGGAAGTTTTGCTGATGCTAATATGGTAAACAGTTATTCAACTGGCAATGATCTATATGGAAAGTTAAATTTTGTTACTAATGGCGCTACTCGCATGAGTTTACTTCAATCTGGAAAACTTGTTTTTGCAGCACGCCCAAAATTAGGAGTTGGGGATAGTTTAGCCGTATATTCTAAGGTACAGGTTGATAGTTTACATGCGTTAGGTGACACTTTATACACCGCTAAAGGCATTACAACAAACACAACCATTAATGCGGGACATACAACAATTATATTGGATTCTGCTTATATGGATAGTACCGTGAGGAATATAAATGGTACCGATGCCTCTATTGTTCATATTGCTGGCACAGAAACTATTACGGGAGAAAAAACATTTAATACTATTGTTACAAGTAATAGCTCTTTTCAAACTAAAAGTGGAGCAAACACAATGTCTTATTTATCAGTTTATGATTCAAATAATGGTCAGATTGGTTTAGCACATTACAATGGCGCCACTGTAGCGTATGGGTTATTACAAGCGCCGCAAGTAACTACCGGGGGAACTTCATTATCATTTTCATTTTTGCCTTACAGCAACAATAGGGTGCTCGTTTCAGGCATTAAAGTAAATGGAGTTACAAATTATGCTGATTCATCAGGAGTTGTTAACATAGGTACAGTCTCTCAATCAAAAAGTATAAAGTTTGTTTC
>DATCMY010000404.1:0-5914 GCA_036565505.1 Hanamia sp. | reverse complement strand
GTCCGTACTGGTAGAGTCCTTCAAATGATTACCTACTAAGCTATATTGTTGCGTTTCAAAATCTTCCCACATTGTTCCAACCATAAGTCTTGTCGTAAAATCTCCGAATTTTTTATTAGCTGCTGCTGTAATGGTATGGTTATAACCTTTATAAGTTCTGTAATAGTTATCAAGGGTACCGCCTGTTCCTACAGCCAGGTAAAAAGATTCAGGATGTGTAAATAAATACCCATCTGTTTTATAAGTATCATACCCAAATCTGCCCGCTAAAGTTAGCCACGGGAAAGGCCGAATATTAATGCTCATGGTTGCCACCCAGCGATCGGTTTGATCACCGGAAATATTGTTTTTAGCACTCCAAAGGGGATTATCATAGTCTCCATTTTGAGATATTCCGTAAAAAAGTTTTTTATCTCCATTTGGAAGTTGATAATCTTGCATATTATCTATAGAAGGCCACATATACAAATCTAAAAGATACGAATTAGCTCCTTTTAATGGCTTAACGTTATCTGCATTTATATAAGAAATTGAAGGTGAAAAATCTATATATTTCCCGATTTTAGTATTGTTGGAAAGTTTGAAATTATATTTTGTATAGGTATTGTGCGGCACTACCCCATGGTCATCAAAATACTGGGACGAAAACCTGTAGCCTGAATTTTTTCCGCCAAATTCCAAGCCCAGATTATGTGTTTGAGAAAAACCTGTCTGGTAAAAGTTATGAAGATTATCATATTTCTTTGTATTTGACGGATAAGCAGGCCCGAAAGAAACATATTGAGTTGTACTGCTGGTAATAGGTGGCGCAGGAGGTACACCATTAGTACCTGGCCCATAATTATCATCAATTTTAGCAAACCGGGTAATTTTCTGTAATCTAAAGTTATCATCATAAGTGACGCGAATTTTTCCGTTCGTACTCCTTGCTTTTTTTGTAGTAATTACAATAGCACCGGAACTTGCCTGGCTACCATAAAGAGCAGTTGCCTCAGGGCCCTTTAATACAGAAATGGATTCAATATCATTAGGATTTAAATCAGCCATTCGATTTGTATAATCATTGTTTCTATTTGGCAGATCAGAAGCAAGTCCGATACCGGAACCACCCTGTGAATTTGAATTAAGCGTTTGATTGTCGAGGATAATTCCATCAACTATAAAAAGGGGCTGATTACTGCCCGACATAGTATTATAACCTCTTAAAACAATGCCTGAAGAAGATCCGGCAACACCACTAGTTGGAGTGACAGTAATACCGGCAACTCTTCCCTGCAAGCCATTTATAAAATTTTCTCTCTTTGTAGCAGCAATCTCATTTCCGCTAATGGTTTGAATGGAAGTACCAAGTTCTCTTGGGTTCTTTTTTATATCCATCGCAGTTACTACAACTTCGTCTAGAATTTTATCGGCATTTGATAAATTCACATCAAGAGTTGAACCAGTAACTTTTACCTGTTGCGTTGTGTGACCAACCGAGCTAATAATAAGTATATCACCTTTATTAGCATTAATTGTAAATGTTCCATTGACATCCGTTTTGGTACCGGTCTTTTTACCTTTTACCAAAACTGTTGCACCAACAACAGGAGTATTATCCTTGGATAAAATTCTCCCTGTTACTGGAATTGTCTGTGCATTACATAAATATGTAAGATGAATAAAAAGAAAAGCCATTATGGCTGTGACAAACTTTCTCATATGCTTTATTTAAATTTAAGGATTAAGATAGACAAGATTTAAATGGACAATATATAAATATTATATGCTGCTTTATTTAAAATAATGATCAAATTTATTTATTGTTGTTTTTAAATCACCGTTATTCCTGCCTGCACAAAAGGTTGCAAAAGCAAATCATCAGCGGGTAATTCTGTTATTAATGTATCAATTTTTTTACTATCACAAACCTGTATAGGTTGTTGAGAATTTATTTTTTCAGATATAGTTAAGCATACCAGCCTGCGGGAGGATTCTACCATAGCTTTTTTTATCTTAACCACATCCCAATCATTATCGGAAACTCCGTTTTCTAAACTAATTGCATTAACTCCTAAAAAACAAAGGTCAACCTTAAGTTCTTTAATTTTTGAAATAGCTTCTAAGCCTACTGTTATCTTTGAATTTTTTGCGACTTTGTCTCCAATTGCAATCACTTCAATATTAGGATGGTTGCTATATTCAAAAAGTGCGGGAATACTTCCGGATATGAAAGTGGCGTGTAATGTGGGTGGTAATGCTCTGGCAAGTTCAATAATTGTGGTACCTCCGCCGGTTAAAACAAACATCCCATTTTTTATCAGAGATGCAGCTTTTTTTGCAATAATTCTTTTTTGAGTGTAAGCATAAATTTCCCTTTGGGAATGATGGCCATTATGATAAGAAGGAGAAAGTGCGCCTCCATGTACTTTTATAATTTTGCCATCTTTTGCCAATTCCTGTAAGTCTCTTCGTATCGTATCATCCGATACATTTATTTGTTGCATTATATCTGCAGATAATATTTTATTATGCAAATTCAATTGGTGAAGAATGTAAGCTTGCCTCTCCATTTTAAGCATACGTTAATTTATTGTTAACAAACTTAAATTAAAAAAAAGGAGAAAACCGCAATACCAGCAGATTTTTTTTTAAAATAGCGGCAAATTTCCGCAAGCTAATGCAAAATTAAAGGTAAATAGCTTATTATAAAAGGTTATAAAGATGGAATTGAATGATCGTTTTTTATTCTTTTTAAAATTTTTTGCGAAAGATCATATCTATATTCTATCTATAAAACTTCTGATATTAACGCCTGCGATGATGACTTTTTCCGGGAAGTATGATATGATCTTTCTCAACATTCAAATCATTTTCTTTTGTGTCTTCTGATTTATCTTCTTCATCATTTTCAAAATAGTTTGAAAAAATATTTGCCAATTTTTTTGCCTGGTAAATGTTGCGGTTATATTTATTGCCCAAAATAATTATTGTAACAGAATCCTGTACAAGCCTCATCAGCATTGTATTATTTCTGTGCCACCATCCGCCATGAAAAATAATTTTTTTACCATTGGGATAAATATTCATCCGCCATCCTTGCGGTATGTAAACCGTTTACCCGGATGAGAAGTTAAGGGTGGTTGAATTATACTGGCGTATTTATTTTTTTGGAATGTGTATTAAATAAAAAGCTGCCCGAAAATTGAGCAGCTTTTATTTGAAAATGATCTTGATATTTATTATAACCGGAAATAAACTATCATATTACTATTTAAGGTATCCGTAATATTCGGCATCTGTTGCACAATCCCACCAAATAGGCATACTCCAAATATTAAGATCAGCGGCATGGGGATTTAAGGCAAGTGTATGTATCGAGTTGTAATTTAATTCATAAGTTGGAGGTAATGCCCAGCGGCGCATCCAATACCTGGGATCTGTTGGGGAACCACCTGTTAGCTGAGCTGAACCTGTAAATAAGGGGCCTCGTTGATAACCCGGGTAAACAACGCCAAAACTTATATTACCGGCGCTAAAGTTAAACCGGCGCATATCGTTCCAGTTTTCTATACTGCAACCCATGGCAATATATTTTTGCAGCATAATGTCTGACATTGTCAAAGTACCTCCATCCTGAGCAACCGCACTGCTCGTAAGATATGTGTTGATAGCAGTTTGATCCATAGGTGCCATGTCAGGATTTGTGGTAGTATAACCACTACCTTTCCATTGGGTGAGCTTAGCCTGCATCATATCCAAATGCGCCTGGATACCTGCCCTATATGCCGTGTAAGCATTCCCCGGATCACTTTTTCTCATGTAGACTTCAGCTTTAATATAGCACATCTCATGATAAGTCAAAATCTCCTGATCGGAAACAGGACGAACCTGGAAGGAGCCTGTGGATCCAATGACGCCCGCGGTATATGCTGGTATTGAAGGATACCAGTTAACATCATTTGCAGGCTGAGCAGGATTGCCTGATGTGGCAAGAGCACTACTACGCAGATTTACATAAACAGTATCTCCGGCAAGTATGTAATTAGTACTGTTTATGAATATAGAACCCGCCTTGTAGGTTACTGTTACGTTATTGCCGCTTGTTGTGTAAGTACGCCCTGCTGCAACCTGCGCAGCAATAAAATTTGCCCTATCAGTGGCATCGGCAATGGCATATGTTATACTAGTATTTGTAGCAGCATAACTTGCAGTTGCTATAGAAGTGGCACCACCTTTCAATAACCGGGTTGCCGGACCATAAGAATCAACGCCTATGGAGCGGTTCCATGTATAAGACGTTACTTTACCGGTACCATCTAATTGAACATTAGCCATAGAAGCAGGAACAATTTTAGTCATTCGTGGATCTGTAACACCGGAACCACGCATATTCGTCAACAGGTTATAATGGTATTGAGAAATACGGACGGTACTTCCATAAGCTACATAATCAAAGTTTCCGTTTGTTACAACAGGGTCGCCATACAAATAATCAGTTACGGTACTGTTGTTAAAACCTGGCCCAACTGTATTGTCGGCATTAGACTGTGGTCCTTTGGACAAACAATATAAAATAGAATCCGCGTTATACAAGTCTGCTTTTTTTGACAGTTTCAGCATGTAGCGGGCTTTTAATCCCCAGCATAGTTTAATCCACTTGTTTACATCGCCGCCATTCCACAAATCTCCGGTAGCAAGCGCGGGCACTCCGGCAGCTTGGGTTTGACTGAACAAGCCGATCGCTTCGTTCAATTTTGCTATACATCCGTTAAAAATGGTTTTACCGTCATCAGGCTTTGGGCTTGGATTTCCTGTTCCTGCCTCTGTGTAAGGCATTTCTCCATACAGGTCCAGCATCTCCATATAACCCAATGCATGGAATACATCAGCCACAGCCATATAATGATAGGCGCCTTGTTTCTGGGCGGAGTTATACAAATCAACCACATTGGAAGATACTTCCACAAACCATGTTTGATAGGGGGTTGTTGAATTGGCGTTAGTACATGCCCACGTTGTGCTAAACGTATTAGGACTTGCACTATTAGTATAATAAACTCCCGCCATGCATGAAGTACGATAATTGGTAACCCCTGAAGTGTACTGGTAAAAGTGTTCAATCCAGGGCACCCTGTTTTGAATTAGTACGCTTTGATTGTTTGGATTATCGGGGTCCGTGTTAACATCCAAATACTTTTTGCATGAAGGCAAACTGAGTACAAGAACACAACCCATTATAATATATTTTACTTTTTTCATAATATATTTTTTTTTCATTATAGTTAAAACTTAAGATTTATCCCAAATGTGAAACTTGCTACAGCGGGCACTCCTAAGTAATCTATACCTGTAGAACCCGAACCTCCTGTTCCTCCTGCTGCACTTACTTCAGGATCCATTCCTTTGTAATTTGTCCATGTAAACAAATTGGTTCCTACTGCTGTTGCTGAGATTCCTTTAATAATTTTTTGATTCTTTAATATACTGGTGAAGTCATAAGTTAATGACAGTGAACGCAGTTTTAGCCAGTTTACTGAAGTAATAAAATTATAAGAGTTGGCTGCGTAGTTTTGCCAATACTGCTGAATCAGATTGGTACCGGCATACGTTGTACTACCAATGGTATATGACTGATTTGCATTGTAGGTTTGAGTAAAATCAGCTTTTGTTACGCTATTAACCCCGCTCACGGTTACCGATTGGCGATCATTTAAGGTTGTTTGCTTACTTAAACCATTTAAGACCATAAAATACTCTGTACCATTAAACACATCTCCGCCCTTACGAATGTCGAGAAGAAATGATAAAGTGAACATTTTGTATCGGAAAGTATTATTAAACCCGCCGATGAAATCGGGTTCACGGTTACCTACAACCGCAGTGCCAGTAGTATTAACTTTATAGAGCCCGGTCGTAGGATCTACTTGGTCTG
>DATCMY010000403.1:0-2465 GCA_036565505.1 Hanamia sp. | reverse complement strand
CAATATTTCAAAGAACTAAATCATAACCAATTGAATATGTTTGACTAATATCGAAACGCTAGTGTAATAATGTTTCAAATGTAATACTAATTGTTTATTGTTGAATATGCATTGATGCCATTCCTTTTCTTCTTTCTTTTTTGGTTCTTTTTTTCTTTAGAATTTGACAAGCCGATTCTTTTGAAATGCTTATCCACATTGAGTTTAATGAGTATTTATTATATCAAAGTTTCAAGCTAATCTGTTTATATTTGTTTTGCCGGAATAAAGCGGAAGCAGGCTCTGCAGAGGTGCAACCTGCCAGGAATAATTCCGGACATCGACGCATATACCAGCTCTTTGACAGTTGTTTCTTTGGGTGGACTTAGATTGGCCGGCCAGCAACAGTTAATATTCTTGCCTGGCAGCTTAGATTGTTGGTTCATTTGTTTTACTTGCATGTTGAAGCTAATTTATTTTCAAAATTATTAGGAGATAAATATCCAATTGAAGAATGTAACCTGGAGGGGTTATAGTACATTTCAATGTATTCAAAAATTTCACTGTGGGAATCTTCAGTATCCTGGAATGCGCCACCCTCCATCAGTTCTGCTTTGAACCTGCTGAAGAAGGATTCCATATTGGCATTGTCATAAGGATTATCCGCATCGCTCATGCTTTGTCTAAGGGTTCGTCCATGAAGTAATTGGCGGAACTTTTTTCCTGCATATTGCGCTCCATGGTCTGAATGAATCAGTAATCGCGATGACACTTTTCGGGACCTTAATGCCTTGTGCAGAGAGGCGGTAACCAATGATTCACGCATATGATCCTGCACTCACAAAAATAAATGTGACAATATTCATTTGTGTTCCAAATACCAGCATCAACCTTATTTTTATTTAACCCTCTTTAGAAAAAATAACTTATAGCTTAAATCAAGTTCATTATATATCTGAAATCCGAACTTTTTGTACCAGGGTAAATTTTTCATTTTAGAAGTTTCCAGAAAAACCGGTCTTTCTTTATACTCACTATCCTTGATAATATTTTTAAGAAGTCCACTACCAATCCCTTCATTTTGAAATTCGGGATCAACACCTATAAACCATACATAGTAGATCACATCTTTTGGTTGTAGTTGCTTAATCTTTGCCTCTCTCGCAAGTGTCTTTTTAATATTTTCTATCCCTATGCAGGAAAATATTAATTGTACATCCAGTAAGATTGATTTAAGTGTTGTCTTCTTTTTATCCGGATACAATATCAGTGCACATGCCTTTTTATCCTCCGTTAAAAAAAACTCTCCGAATAAATAACAAACCTCAAAAGAATACGCCATCAACTTTCTTATTCTTTCGGATCTTTTCTTATCCTGTTTAGTAATATAATTCACGCTCTGGTTATCATCAAACGACCGGGCAAGAATGTCTGTTACTCTATCTTTATCCTTATATTCAGCTCTGATCATAAATTCAATTTTAAAAGTGCCAAAGATAATTGCATGAATGGGTTCATCTAAATGAAGGATGGAATCCTTCTAAAGTAGAAATAACCTCTCAAAAAAAATACCCGATATGATAAAAAAGATTTGCGAGGGGGATGAAAAGATTTGCAATCCGTATTTTTTTACTAAACTTTACCCATAGTCTCAGTAGATGAATAAAAATCAGCCTTTTGTTGCTATCTTCAACTTTTGTTTCCAATCGGAGTTGATTTCAGTCATGAAAAATTTTATCGATAAAATCATGAGTTCAACTGGAATTTTTATAAAGAGTTATTTTTAATGTTCGAATCGTAACAAAAGACTTCCGCAAGTAGTTCTTGCAATCAAGAATAAAACCGCTATTTGTAAGCTATGTATTAATTTTAAAAAAAGATTAAAATGAATCCCGACTTTAATCGTTTTGATTTCTTTACCGAATCTGAAATGACTCTTATAGCATTAAAATTTAGGGATGAAAATGAAAAATTTAAGAAAATGGTCATGGCTTTATCACGACCGGAGAGAGACCATTTTTTATATAAATTCCTTCATGCATTTATACTTCATGAAGGTAAAGAAAAGCAAGAAGAGCTTATAACGAAATTTCTTTCACGATAATAATGATATGCGTGACGAAAATTATCAACCGAAAACAATTTTTGGAGAGCCTTCAAAAGTTTACCCTTTCTGTGAAAAAGTATAAAATACTATTTCGTTGCAGTTTAAAACTAAGCTTGATAATTGAGCTCCAACTGCTGCTTATGCAGCATATAGTTAATGTTGCTTTTTCAAGCTTTGCTTCTGCAAAGTTTTTTGTTAATTGCTGATTTACTTCCGACTGTTTACCCGGTACGCTTTTTAATTTAGCTTTCTTTGGCTTTTTCAAATTTCCCTTCTTTTCTCAATGATTCTTCACTTCAATAGGGCAACGGTGATCTGCTGGTATGCCTAAGCCGAATGATGCGAATCTGATCTTTTTTAACTCTATACGAAATTCTGT
>DATCMY010000402.1:0-7174 GCA_036565505.1 Hanamia sp. | reverse complement strand
AATCTTAGATGGTATTATGCCGATAGAAAAAGGCATTGGACTATTTGCTGGTATAATCGGTATAAAAGTAAAAATCCTGCATTGCAAAATCAAATTATTTAAAATAAAAAACCCCGCATAATACGGGGTTTTTTATTTTATCAGGCTTACCTTCTTGTCGGGTAATGCTTTTTATTTTTATAGACTTGCAAGTATTGTATGTTGCATACTTTCCATTACTTAGTAAATTTCGGATTACTGAAAAAATCAAGCCAATTCAAAGCGATCAAGGTTCATTACTTTGTTCCATACCGCCACAAAGTCCTTAACAAATTTTCCCTGGGCATCTGCGCTTCCATACACTTCAGCAAGAGCCCTAAGCTCTGAGTTTGAACCAAAGATAAGATCTGCACGGGTTCCTGTCCATTTCAGTTCACCTGTTACCCGATCAAGTCCTTCAAAGTTTTCTTTAGATTCAGAAGTTGGCTTCCAGGTATTCCTCATGTCCAGCAGGTTTACAAAAAAATCATTGGTAAGAATTTGCGGACGTTTGGTGAAAACACCGTCGTTAGAGTTGTCAAAGTTTGTGTTCAAAACTCGCATACCACCCAAAAGAACTGTCATCTCAGGAGCAGATAGTGTTAGCAATTGGGCTTTATCCACCAATAATTCTTCTGTTGGAATGGTGTATTTTGTTTTTAAATAGTTGCGGAAACCATCGGCTGCTGGCTTCAGAACTGCAAAAGAATCCACGTCGGTTTGCTCTTGCGATGCATCCATACGCCCGGGAGTGAACGGAACAATAACAACAGAACCTGCGTCATTTGCAGCTTTTTCGACCCCTGCACAACCTGCCAATACAATAAGGTCTGCAATTGATACCTTTTTCCCATTAGATTGGGCGCTGTTGAATTCTTTTTGGATACCTTCCAGTGTTCCCAATACTTTCGTTAGCTGAACTGGATTGTTAACTTCCCAATCCTTTTGTGGAGCAAGACGAATGCGGGCGCCGTTGGCGCCACCACGTTTATCAGAGCCACGAAAAGTAGAGGCAGATGCCCATGCGGTAGATACCAACTGAGATATGGATAGTCCGGAATTTAATACCTTGGCTTTCAATGCTGCAATATCTTTCTCATCAATCAACGCGTGATTTACGGCAGGTATCGGATCTTGCCAAATCAGTTCTTCTGCGGGTACTTCAGCACCTAAATAGCGAGAACGTGGTCCCATATCACGGTGAGTCAACTTAAACCATGCACGGGCAAAAGCATCGGCAAATTCAAGAGGATGTTCATAGAAACGCCTTGAAATTTTTTCATAAACGGGATCTAAACGCAAAGAAAGGTCCGTTGTAAGCATCGTTGGTGCATGCTTTTTAGAAGCATCGTGGGCATCAGGAATGACAGCGTCGGCATTTTTTGCTACCCATTGATGTGCACCGGCCGGACTTTTTGTTAGTTCCCATTCGCAATTAAACAGGTTTTCGAAAAAATAATAACTCCATTTTGCTGGAGTTTGTGTCCAGGTTACTTCCAAACCGCTGGAGATGGTGTCTCCACCTTTTCCTGATCCAAACTTGCTTTTCCATCCCAGGCCCTGCTCTTCGATACCGGCAGCTTCAGGTTCATGTCCAATAAGAGCTGCATCACCGGCTCCGTGTGTTTTGCCAAAGGTATGACCACCGGCTATAAGCGCTACGGTTTCTTCATCATTCATGGCCATGCGGGCAAAGGTTTCGCGAATATCACGGGCCGCGGCAATAGGGTCAGGATTTCCATCAGGTCCTTCAGGATTAACATAGATCAAACCCATCTGTACAGCGGCAAGTGGATTTTCCAACTTGCGGGAATGCATATCTCCGTCTGCATCATCGTCGGAAATAATTACGCCACCTTCTTTTACTACACCTTCGGATCCATGTGCATAGCGGATATCACCACCCAACCACTTGGTTTCAGCCCCCCAGTAAACATCTTCTTCAGGCTCCCAAACATCTGCACGACCACCGCCAAATCCAAAGGTTTTGAATCCCATTGATTCCAGGGCTACATTACCTGTAAGTATAAAAAGGTCTGCCCAGGATATTTTACGACCATACTTTTGCTTGATCGGCCAAAGCAGCCTTCGAGCCTTGTCGAGATTGACATTATCAGGCCAACTGTTTAGCGGGGCGAAGCGTTGCTGTCCGTCTCCTGCACCACCACGTCCGTCACCCGTACGGTATGTGCCTGCACCGTGCCATGCCATACGGATGAAAAACGGTCCGTAATGGCCAAAATCTGCAGGCCACCAATCCTGAGAATCAGTCATTAGCTTGTGAAGGTCATTTTTTAAAGCCCCCAAATCCAGGCTCTTGAATTCTTCTGCATAGTTAAAATCTTCACCCATAGGGTTCGATAAAGAAGAGTGTTGTCGCAATATGTTCAGTTTTAACTGATGAGGCCACCAGTCTCGGTTTTTTGTACCGCTGGTGCCAACACTGTGTTTTTGAGCTGCTCCGGTAACAGGGCATTTGCTGATTTTGTTTGAGTTATTTTCCATTTTGTTTGAGTTATTTTCCATTTTTACAAATATCCCATATCCTATTGTATAAACAAAACTGATAGTTTCTATCTTTGTATAGATAAAAACTATAAGAATGAACCTTTCCCAACTGGAATATATCATTGCTGTTGATAACAACCGACATTTTGTGAAGGCCGCAGAATGCTGCTTTGTAACCCAGGCCACGTTGAGTATGATGATAAAGAAATTGGAAGATGAGCTGGATGTAAAAATTTTTGATAGAAATAAACATCCTGTTATTCCTACCCGTGAAGGGGAAGAAATCCTGATTCGCGCCAGGAAAATTGTTTCTGAAATCAATGGGCTGGGGGCTTATGCGCGGGAATTGAAAGAAGCCATATCAGGAGAACTTCTTTTAGGTATTATACCTACCCTGGCGCCTTATTTATTACCGTTGTTTTTAAAAAATTTTGCTTTAAAATATCCCAATATTAAATTGCGTATTAAAGAATTGGTCACTACCGAAATTATTGTCAAACTGAAAAATGGCGGACTCGATATTGGTATCCTGGCCACTCCTTTAAGTGATCCTGGTATTGAGGAACGGCCTCTCTTTTACGAAGAATTTTTTGCTTATGTTTCTAAAAATGAAAAATTATCTGAGAAAAAATACCTGCTGCCGAGGGAAATATATTTAAATAATTTGTGGCTGCTCGAAGAAGGGCATTGCCTTCGAAACCAGGTTTTTAATTTGTGCGAATTAAAAAAACAAGATATCGCCTCAGATAATTTACATTATGAAGCGGGTAGTATTGAAACCCTGATCAACCTTGTAGATAAAAGCGACGGAATCACCATTGTGCCTCATCTTGCTGCAAAAATGTTGAAGCCGGCACAAAAAATAAAACTTCGTGAATTTGCTAATCCCAAACCGGTAAGGGAAATAAGCCTGGTATCATCGACCCATTTCCCCCGCAAAAAATTATTGGATCATCTTGCCTCTGAAATAATAAAAGTAGTGCCACCTGAAATGCTAACCCCCGGAAAAAAGAAGGTAGCCAGTATCATTAATAATTGAAAATTAAACCATCAACCATCAACCATTAACCATTAACCATCAACCATCAACCATTAACCATCAACCATCAACCATCAACCATCAACTATCAACCATGAACCTACTTCTTACTTAATCCCATATTTATATTTATACCGTTCTGCAAGCTGGGTTTGTTTATTATCCAAATTAATATTTCTTCCCTGGATAAAGGCAAGGTCCACAATGCTGTGTTCCATATCAAGAATGTCGCCTTCACTAACAATGATGTTGGCATCTTTTCCTTCTTCTAAAGTACCTGTAGTATTATCAATGCCTAAGATTTTCGCGGCATTGAGAATAATGGCGCTTAATGCTTCTTCTTTGGTTAATCCATAAGCTGCCGCAGTGCCTGCATTAAACATCAGGTTCCTTCCCCGTGTAGTCTCATCATAATCGGCAATGGCAAATAAAACTCCGGCTTTTTGTAAAAGATACGGGGTTTTAAATGGCTGGTCCACATCATCATCTGTTGTAAGCGGTAATGAATGTGGTTGCCCGAGTATAACGGCAATATGATTTTGCTTTAATAATGGGGCAATCTGCCAGCTATCCGCACCACCTACGATTACTACATCAAACCCAAATTCTTTTACAAAATCGATCGCGAGCAACATTTCTTTTACCGCATCGCAATGCACAAAGAATTTTTGTTTTTTATTAAACAAATTTTTGGTGGCTTCGAAATTTAAATTGGTTTCTTTATGAACCGGTTCTGCCAGGTAAGCTTTTGCTTCTTTGAAAAATGTTTTCACTGATTCTATCTGATCCAACGCCTGTTTTACCGGATCTTCCTGGGGAGTTGCAGCAGCTCCGGAAAATCGGTTTCCCCTAGACACCAGTGATGGCATATTGAAATGCATTTGCCCATCCATTTTATAGGCGGCATCTTCATAGTTCCATGCATCTAATTGCACAACACTTGAGGTCCCGGTAATCAATTTGCGGGAACCTTCTTCATCCTGTGGTATTACATTAGCGAGTAAAATGCCATTGCTTCGCAAAACATTGATCACCCTGGAATCTGTATTGTAAGCAACTATAGAGCGGATTGAGGGATTAATAGTGCCGAGTTCATTATAATCATTGGTGCCCCTTACTCCACTGGCAACTTCCTTAAGCCCCAGGTTGGTAATAGGGCTTATTAACCCGGGATAAACCTGTTTCCCTTTTACATCAAATACTTTTGCATCTGAGGGTACAGGAATATTAATTCCTATCTTTTCTATTTTTCCTTTGTTAATTTGAATGGTTCCGTCATTTATAATTTTACCATTGCCAACATGAATAGTACCATGGATTATAAAAATAATTCCATTATTTTCCGGTGCCGGATAAATAGTTGGCTGCGAAAATCCTGTGGTACTAAAAATTAAAAGGGCTACAAAGAGATTGAATATTTTTTTCATTTTTATCTTTTAAAAAATTAGGTATAGGTAAATATTATTGATTTGAAATTGAGTGCTGATCTTCTCCGTCTTCACAATGCAGAATGATTTGTTCACTTGCATGCGCCGCTACCATAGGAGCGCCTGATTTTTTTTCTCCATCCAATTTTTGTATAAGCCTGTTCCGTTCAGATTGCAATCGCTTTTTCAGCATATTATCCCGGTCAATGTCATAATAAATAATGCCATCAACAATGGTTTTTTGTGCTACTGCATAAATGCTTAATGGATCATTATTCCATAAAACAAGGTCTGCGTCTTTACCTACTTTTAGGCTTCCTGTTTCATCCTGGATATGCAGCATGGTAGCAGGATTGATGGTTACCATTTTCAAAGCATCTTCTTCACTCATGCCATATTTTATACTTTTCGCGGCTTCCTGGTTGAGCCTTCTTGCCATTTCAGGATCGTCAGAATTGATGGCAACATTCAATCCCACTTTATGCATGATACTTGCGTTTTGCGGAATAGCATCTACCACTTCCGTTTTATAATTCCACCAATCGCTAAAGGTGGACGCGTTGGCGCCATGCAATTTCATTTTATCAGCCACTTTATAACCTTCTAAAATATGAGTGAATGTGTTGAAACGGAAACCAAATTTTTCCGCGATTCGCATGGCAGAAGTGATTTCGCTTTGTACATAGGAATGACAGGTGATGAATCTTTTTTTATTCAGGATTTCTACCAATGCATCCAGTTCAAGGTCTCTTCTTACAGAAAGCGTTTTGCTGTTTTTGGGCCGGCTTTCATAAAGCTTCATAGCTTTCTCATAATCAAGTGCACGGGTAAAAGCGTCATTCATTACTTCTTCCACACCCATGCGTGTGTCCGGGAAGCGGTTGTTATTGATTGACCGGGTATTCTTTACATTTTCTCCTAAAGCAAATTTGATAAAGGGAGCCGCACCGGCAAATTTCAATGCAGTGTCATTTACGCCCCAGCGCAATTTTATTAATTGTGTTTGTCCGCCGATTGTATTAGCGCTTCCATGAAGAATATGGGAGGTAGTAACACCTCCGCTCAATTGGCGATAGATGTTGATGTCATCAGGATTGAGATTATCGCCGATGCGCACTTCAGAAGTAACAGATTGTCCTCCTTCATTAATGGAAACTGTCGCAATATGCGAATGCTCATCAATAATCCCCGGCGTAAGATGCTTGCCGGTACCATCAATAATAATGGCTCCATTATCTGACAGGTTTTTACCGATAGCTGCAATTTTTCCATTCTTTACCAGCACATCGGTGTTTGGCAACACACCTTCTTTTTCACTGGTCCACACAGTTGCATTTTTAATTAAAATATCATGTTGTGTAGGCATGGTTTCCCATCCATATGCGCCAAAAGGATAAGTGATTTTTCCAACCGGCGATGGTTCTTTCTTTTTTGCTGTATCCGCTTTCGGGAGATTTTCTTTTATCAAATTAGCAGTCCAGTAAAGAATATTCCCTGAAGTATCTACTCCATTTCCCTGCCACATAGTTCCATTGCTTACGCCACTCAAACGGATAGAGGGGCCGATATTTCCTCCGGGTAATTGACGTCCTCCGGTAACACGGTTAATGCCTTGTTTGGATTGGTTTTCGGGAAGTTGATCATCTGCGGTTGTATTCACCTTCGCTGCAGAATTTGTTTCTGCTATTGCACTATCTTTTCTATTTATTTCTTCTTTCTTTTCACCTGTGTTTTTCTTTGGAGGTGCTATGGGCGAAAAATTAATTTGTACCATTTTACCATCGAATGAAAATTTCGTTGCAAGCGTATCTTTTCCAATAACAGATGCGGAATGCGAAGACTTTACATCAAGCGTATAATTATTTGCAATTCCGGTATTGGAAGTAATTACTAATTGATAAGTAGCAGCAACATTATTCCAATCATCTTCTTTTACTCCATATTTTTCTCCCTGTATCCAGTTTTGAAGTATTACCGTTTTGTCTTCAAAAACGGGACCGTTGGTAATAATAAAATTAGCTAATTTTCCAGGCTCAATACTTCCGACTTCGTCATAAACATTCAATGTAATGGCAGGATTTTTTGTA
Source organism: Hanamia sp. (assembly GCA_036565505.1). Classification (GTDB taxonomy): domain Bacteria; phylum Bacteroidota; class Bacteroidia; order Chitinophagales; family Chitinophagaceae; genus Ginsengibacter. The sequence goes on along the minus strand of DATCMY010000402.1, from coordinate 95 downwards.
AGCGCTTCCAGGGCGGTCTTCTCTGAAAGGCCGGCGTCTATTGCTTTATGCAAATTGGCAAAAAAAGATTTGGCATCTTTCAATCCATCTGCCGT
>DATCMY010000401.1:0-3210 GCA_036565505.1 Hanamia sp. | reverse complement strand
CTGGTATTGCAGGCCTAACTTATGCCTTGAAAGTTGCACAGGAATGTCCTGATAAAACCATAACTGTTATTACAAAAACAGTAAGTGATGAAACCAATACAAAGTATGCGCAGGGCGGGGTAGCGGGCGTTACGGACTTCGACAATGATAGTTTTGAAAAACATATTGAAGACACCCTTATTGCTGGCGATGGCTTATGCAATCCGGAGATTGTAGAGATAGTTGTTACTGAGGGTGTAGACAGAATCAGGGAGATCATTAATTGGGGCGCTCATTTTGATAAAGAAAATTCCGGTGAATTTGCATTGGGAAAAGAGGGCGGACATAGTGAGTTCCGAATCCTTCATCATAAAGACGTGACCGGTAAAGAAATTGAAAACACTTTGCTTGCCGCAATAGCAAAGAAGCAGAATATTCATTTAATAAATCATTGCTTTGTTGTTGATATTATTACACAGCATCATCTGGGTTTTCTGGTAACAAAGGCTACCCCGAATATTTGCTGCTATGGTGTATATGTGCTTAATATGGATAAGAATAAGATAGAAAAAATAATATCAAAAATAACTTTGTTTGCTACCGGTGGAAACGGCCAGGTTTATCGGACAACAACTAATCCCTCTATTGCTACAGGAGATGGTGTGGCAATGGTTTACCGTGCAAAAGGAAGAATTGAAAATATGGAGTTTATTCAATTTCATCCAACAGCTTTATATGAAGCTGGAAAGAGCGGCCAGGCATTTTTGATTACAGAGGCGGTACGTGGTGACGGTGCTATTTTAAGGAATGCGAAAGGCGATGCATTCATGGAAAATTATGATGTAAGAAAGGATCTTGCCCCTCGGGATATCGTTGCACGGGCAATAGATAGTGAAATGAAAATTAATGGTACAGAAAATGTTTATCTGGACTGTACAAAAATGGACATCCAAAATTTTTTACATCATTTTCCTAATATTTATGAGAAATGTAAATCCATTGGAATTGATGTTTCAAAACAATTTATTCCTGTGGCTCCGGCGGCTCATTATAGTTGCGGGGGAATAAAAGTAGATGAGTGGGGAAGATCCTCTATTACTAATTTATTTGCTTGTGGTGAATGTGCCAGCACAGGGCTTCATGGGGCAAACAGGCTTGCCAGTAATTCTCTTTTGGAGGCAATGGTTTTTGCTCACCGGTGTTTTCTGAAATCAGTAAATAAAATAAACTTTCTTGAATTTAGTGAAGCAATTCCTGATTGGAATGCAAAAGGAACCAATGCGCCGAAAGAAATGATCCTTATAACACAAAGCCTTAAAGAACTGCAATTATTAATGACCGATTATGTGGGAATTGTAAGAACCAATATCAGGCTGGAAAGAGCTATGAAAAGACTTGACCTGTTACATGATGAAACAGAGAATCTCTATCAGACAACTACTGTTTCTCCTCAATTATGTGAATTAAGAAATTTAATTACTGTTGGATATTTAATCGTGAAAAGTGCACAGTTAAGGCATGAAAGCCGCGGATTACATTTTAATACAAATTATCCCTTTAAAAATGATCTGAAGCAAAATATAATCTTATAAAACTATTTTTTGATTTTATTTTATAATTGTCACGGGCGTACCAACAGGAATATAACTATACAGATCCCTGGCTTCAGAATATTTTAAAGAAATACATCCATCTGTCCAATTCTGGTAATAGTCCACAGTCCATTCTTCCTGGGGGCGTGTAGCGTGTATGGCAATACCACCGCCAATTTTAGCATTTCGTGGAATTTCTCCACGCGAAATCCTTTCTCTGAATTTTTCAATACTTTCAGGGTTAGGGTAATCTAATAAAAGCTCAAATTTCCATTTAGAATCATTACGTTTTATTACGATTTTAAAGTTGCCTTCCGGAGTTCTTTTATCTCCTTCCATAAATTTATCCCGAAGATCATTGCTGCCAAAAACACATGGATAAGTGGCATACCATCCCTGGTCATCATAAACTTTTAATTCATATTTTTTTTTTGAAATAACAATGTAATAAGGGTTATTAGTTGATATCTTTTTAGATAATTTTTTTGTAATAGAATTATTAGCAGAATTAAAATTAAAATTCTTCTTTATTGGGATAAAAGAGAAAAATAAGGATGAAAAAATAAATAGAAAAAATAAGATTGCAAGACGGATTTTCATTTTGTAGCGGGGTTAATGCAATTTATTTCATTGCATACCTGTTACAAAATTATTTTACAAACAAAGCAATCATTTAACTTTTATTTGATTTGATTTTTTTGAATATAAAGCATGCTCATCAACGTTTACGCTCGATCTAAATTAATCCCATTGGGCTTCTTCTTTTATACGCTGCTTATCTACCCTTTTACTAATTAGAATACTGATCTCATACAATATTATAAGTGGAACAGCAACAATAGTTTGGCTCGTCCAGTCCGGCGAAGGGGTAATTACCGCAGCAACAATTAAGATAACTACATAAGCATATTTGCGATAAGTTTTCAGAAATTTAGGAGTTATTAATCCTAGTTTTGATAAGACATAGGCTAAAACAGGAAGCTCAAACGCAATGCCGCAGCCTAATATAAGGGAGGTTAATGTGTCGATATAATCATCAAGAGTAGGCAAATATTTGTATACTCCTAATGTTCCAAGCTGAAAATTGGCCAGGAAATTAAATGTAAACGGGGCTAATAAAAAGTAACCAAAAGCAGCACCTGTAAAAAAGCATAATGATACCCAACCAATACTTCCTTTTGCATAATTTATTTCTTTAGAGGATAAAGCTGGTTTTACAAAACGCCAGAGTTCCCACATTAAATAAGGGAAAGCAATTATTATAGCTCCCATAAAAGAAATGCTGATTGCCGACATGAAAGGCCCGCTAACAGTGCTTCCCAGGAGTTGAATATCTACCGGAGGCATACAAAGTGCATCCCCAATATGCAACCTATGACCTAGATTACACAAACCTGTATAAGTAACAAAATCTTTTCTTGCAGGAGCAAAAATGATGTTATCAAAAATCCAGTCGACATAAACAAACACACCAATTGCAACAACCACCAAAACAATAGCTGAACGCATAAGGTGCCAGCGTAAAACTTCCAGGTGATCTATGAAACTCATTTCCGCTCCTTCGGTTTCTTGCCCGCGTATTTTTTTGAAAAAAGCTTTCCTTTCTGTGGTTGAATTACTCAATGGAAATTTTTATTTA
>DATCMY010000400.1:0-8982 GCA_036565505.1 Hanamia sp. | reverse complement strand
GAGTAGAAACAGGGTACAGGTAATTTTGGAATGTACTGAACATAAAACTTCAGGATTGCCCGGCACAAGCCGTTATATTACCAAAAAAAATAAAAAGAATACCCCTGAACGTCTGGAATTGAAAAAATTCAATCCCATATTAAAAAAAGTTACACTTCACAAAGAAATTAAATAATTCGCCGATTTGTTAATTAACCAATTTGCAATTGGTTTTTAATTAGCTCATTAGCATATTAGCACATTATCAAATTAAAATATCATGGCAAAAGCAGCAAAAACAGCGATAAAAACTAAGGATCAGAAAGCCGCAGCTGATGCGAAAAACTGGACCAAAGTAGTGCGTACCGTACGCAGTCCTAAATCCGGATCTTATACTTTTAAAGAATCAATTGTTCATAAAGACAAGATCAAGGAACATTTGGGAAGTTAATTTTGCTGTCACAATTATTTTTTAAAGCTATCCTGCACATGTTGCGGATAGCTTTATTTATTTTTACCCTTTAATAAATTTTTACAATGGGAATTTTTGATAAAATTTTTGGGAAAAAAGAACAGAAGGAAAGTCTGGACCAGGGTTTGCAAAAAACCAAAGAAGGTTTTTTTGATAAGATCACGAAAGCAATCGCAGGTAAAAGCGTAGTGGATGAAGAAGTGCTCGATGACCTGGAAAATGCTTTGGTTAGCGCTGATGTTGGCGTGGATACCACGGTGAAAATTATCGATGGAATCGAAAAACGTGTAGCAAAAGATAAATACATTAATACAGCAGAACTGAACAGAATTTTAAAAGAGGAGATACAATCTATTTTGGTAGATGCGCCACAGGATACTTCTTATATCAATTATGAGCTGCCTTCTACCCATAAACCACATGTAATATTGGTGGTAGGAGTAAATGGGGCCGGAAAAACAACGACTATTGGAAAGTTGGCCCATAATTTTTCATTAGCAGGAAAGTCAGTTTTATTGGGAGCCGCCGATACTTTCAGGGCCGCAGCCGTTGATCAGTTAAATATCTGGAGTCAAAGAACCAATGTACCAATTGTGAAACATGCCATGGGTTCAGATCCCAGTGCAGTAGCGTTTGATGCAGTGCAAAGCGCCGTTGCAAAAAATATTGATGTGGTAATTATCGATACAGCCGGAAGATTGCATAATAAAATCCATTTGATGGATGAACTCAATAAGATAAAAAGATCCATCAATAAAGTGTTGCCCAATGCACCGCATGAAGTAATGCTGGTATTGGATGGAAGTACAGGTCAAAATGCATTGGAGCAAGCGCGGCATTTTACAGCTACCACCGAAGTAACAGCACTAACCATTACCAAACTGGATGGCACTGCGAAAGGAGGTGTGGTTTTGGCAATAGCTGATCAATTTAAAATTCCCGTGAAGTTTATTGGAGTGGGAGAAAAAGCAACTGATCTGCTTGTGTTTGATAAAAAGGATTTTGTGGAAAGTTTGTTTGGAGGGATTAAAAGTTAATTGCTATTTAAAATGGTTAATTAGTGTATTCGTGATAAAAATTAGTGTGATTTATAATGAAAACAAAGCATAAGAAAGATAAAGTAAACATCATAACCTTAGGTTGTAGCAAAAACCTTGTAGATAGTGAAGTGCTGAGTGGTCAATTGGCTGCGGCAGAAATTAATGTATTGCATGAGAGTAAAAAACTGGATTATAATATAGTAGTTATAAATACCTGTGGTTTTATTGACAAAGCCAAAGAAGAAAGTATCAACATGATTCTGGAACAGGTAGAATTGAAAAAACGCGGAAAGCTTGATAAGGTATATGTTACAGGTTGCTTAAGTGAACGCTACAGGCAAAATCTTGAAGAGGAAATTCCTGAAGTGGATGCCTTTTTCGGAACCATGGAATTGCCTTTTCTCCTCAAAAAATTTGAGGTTGATTATAAAGCGGAATTAATTGGCGAAAGGATATTAAGTACGCCTAACCATTATGCTTACCTGAAAATAAGTGAAGGTTGCAACCGCACCTGTTCCTTTTGCGCCATTCCTTTAATGCGTGGCATACATATAAGCCGTTCGATAGAATCTTTGGTAGAGGAAGCAAAAATATTAGTATCAAGAGGAGTAAAGGAAATTATGCTGATTGCGCAGGAACTTACTTATTACGGCCTTGATATTTATAAAAAAAGAGAATTACCACGATTGCTTCATGCATTGGCAGATATTCCCGGATTGGAATGGATAAGATTGCATTATGCATATCCATCAAAATTTCCGATGGAAATAATTGATGCTATGAAAGAGCGGGAAAATATTTGCAACTATCTTGATATGCCTTTGCAACATGCCAGCAATAAAATGCTGAAAGCCATGAAAAGGCAAATTACAAGAGAAGAAATGGAAGATATCATTGGAGAAATAAAATACAAAATTCCAGGTATTTGTTTAAGAACTACGCTCATTGCAGGTTTTCCGAGTGAAACGCCCGATGATGTTGAAGAATTAAAAACCTTTTTGAAGAAAATTGAATTTGACCGTGTAGGAATCTTCACTTACTCGCATGAAGAAAATACTACAGCTCATCTTCTTGACGATAATATACCTGGTGAATTCAAAGAACAAAGAGCACAGGAAATAATGGAAGTGCAGCAGGAAATTTCTTTTCAAAAAAATGAAGAAAAAATTGGTAAAACTTTTAAAGTAATCATTGATAAAAAAGAAGCTGGAAAATATTTGGGAAGAACTGAATTTGATAGTGTGGAAGTGGATAATGAAGTAATCGTAAATTCAACAACAAAATTATCTCCCGGCGATTTTGTGAATGTAAAAATAACCAGTGCTTTTGATTATGATTTGGAAGGGGTGGTGGTAGCGTAAAAAATTGCTCTTATCTTTAAAAGAATAAAAACATTTTGCAAGATAACTCCACCATAATTACAATACGTGCTAAAGAAATGCAGGAGCTCTTTTCCGGCATTTTACTGAAACTTGGATTCACGCAAGAAAGGGCTTTACAATGTGCGGAAATTTTTACTGAGAGCAGTATTGATGGAATTTATACGCATGGCGTTAATCGTTTTCCCCGATTTGTCCAATATGTAAAAGACGGTTTTGTAAAAGTGAATGCAACACCATCATTGGAAAATAAATATGGTGGCATAGAACAATGGAATGGCAACCTCGGCCCGGGAATATTAAATGCAAAATTTGCAACAGAAACGGTTATGGAATTGGCACAGCAACATGGCATCGGATGTGTTGCTTTAAAAAATACGAACCATTGGATGCGTGGCGGCACCTATGGCTGGCAGGCTGTTAAAGCAGGATATATATTCATTGGTTGGACAAATACAATTGCTAACATGCCCGCGTGGGGGGCTAAGAATGCAAAACTTGGCAATAATCCTTTGGTGATTGCTTTGCCTTATAATAAAGAGGCGATTGTTCTGGATATGGCTATGTCGCAATATTCTTATGGCTCCCTGGAATTAGCTGCCATGAAAAATGAAACCCTTTCTGTATATGGTGGATTTGATACAGAAGGAAAACTAACAAAGGATCCCACTGCAATTTTTGCTTCTAATAATCCTTTACCCATTGGTTACTGGAAAGGCGCAGGCCTTTCATTGCTATTGGATTTGCTATCAACTATTTTATCAGGCGGACTTGCTACGCATGAAATAAGTAAGAAAGAAATTGAATTCGGGATGTCGCAGGTTTTTATTGCTATTGATATTTCTAAACTTGGTAACCATTCAGCTATTTCAAAAATTATTGAAGGGATTTTGAATGATTATCATCAATCAGTACCAATAGATCAATTGAAAAAAATAGTTTATCCCGGCGAAAGGGTATTGCAAACAAGAAAAAATAACCTGGCTAACGGAATACCTGTATTGAAGAAAGTGTGGGATGAAATCAACAGGTTGTAAATGTATGAATGCTTAAAAGAAATTACTGCACATTCCCAAACTCATCTGCTAATTCATTCAACTTTTCAGCAGAGATGGTTTTCTTTCCTTCATCAATTACTATCCTGAAACGAAAAGTAACAGATTCTCCTTTTTGTAATTGAAGATTTTTTGAAGATTTTCCATTAGTAAATATTTTTTCTCCAAGTGGATTGGCGGCGAATAAACCATAACCACGGGCATGCCAGAAAGTAGGATAGTTGGGATTTTCAGGATGATCAATGATGGCAATGCTAATTGAATCATTACCCATTTTGCCATACACTTTGCACCATCTTCCTCTTGTACTCCATGCATCATCACCCTTTTTGCCTTCACTGGTTATATAATTACCATTAGCAATTTTATCCATTACACCTTTTACAATAGTTACGTTGCCTTTGTCATCTTTAAATTGCTGGTCATTAATTGAGGGGATTTGTAAAGCATGTGCCAGCCTCATACCATACAAACCGTCTTTGGCATCTGTAAAATTAACGGTTGTATCTGCAGTTAGAACGGTTGTTCTGTCAATGATTCTAAGATGTTCTGTGCCGCTGAATTGCAATCGGGTTGTTTCTTCGAGCAATACATCTTTTTGCTGGTTGGTCCAGTTTGCATGATAAGAAATGATTCCTTTTATGCCCTCTGATGTTTTAAGAATTTTATCGGTTCTGATCCATCCGTATAAATGTTTTTTCTCTTTAGAAATAGCATACGAATTATTCCAGAAGTCGAGCCCGTTTACATTTTCGTAAGTGAACCAAATGCCAAGATGATGCGGATGGTCAGTGGGATCGCCGGGTTGCGCATTTATAGGAAACCCTCTTGTAACAATGGTTCCATTGGATGCATGTACAGGATATAACACAGGTTTTTCCAGACTATCAGGATAAAGAAAACTGATAAATAATTTATTCCCAATAAAAACATTAATCTTATTTTGGGTTGATGATTTTACAACTTGTACTTTTTCATTTTTTTGGGCAAATGATTGAGAAATGTAAATTAATGCACATAAGGTTAGTCCTAAATTTCTTAAGAGATATTGCATCCTGATTTTTTTAATACTTAAATATTTTTCCACCCACCATTACTTCCTGCGTTGTTTCATCAAACGTTGCTTTTAAGCCCGTATGCGATGCGGCAGTAGTCATGATATTGGCAATAGAATGACTGTAGCCCGCTTCGACCGGGGCATGTGGTTGTTTACGGCTTCGAACACATTCCATCCAGTTACGCACATGGTTAGACGTAAGTGTATCACCACCTGTATTTGCAGAAGCTACCACTTTTTCTACCTGAGCCAGGCTTAATTCAGGCAATAAATTTGGTTGCATATTCATTTCATCAGCAAACCTTTTTGTCAACCCGCCTTTAGGTGAAACTTTATTAGTGATAAGGTTTAGTTCGCCACCATTAGAATAATAGATCTCACCAGGATTCTCATCGCCATTATCCATGCGTGCAGCAAAAGTAACCTGGAAGCCGGTCGTAGGATCGTCAGATGGGCCGTAATCAAAAACAGCCGTAATGGTATCCCAGTTTTTTCTTCCATCTTTCCACATATAAATTCCGCCATTGGCTACCACGCTGCGTGGATGTTTTAATCCGCTAAACCAATGGACTGTATCTATCTGGTGGCTCATCCATTGTCCCGGTAGCCCTGAAGAATAGGGCCAGAACAAACGATATTCTAAATACTTTCTTGGATCATAAGTGTCAGCAGGCCTGTTCAATAAAAATCTTTTCCAGTCGGTATCTTCTTCTCTTAATTGCGCCACCAAATCAGGCCTGCGCCATCGTCCCGGCTGGTTTACATTCCAGGTTAATTCAACCATTTTTATAGGGCCAAACTTTTCTGATTGTATAAAATCTGCAGCCGCCATGTAATTGGCACCACTTCTTCTTTGTGAACCTATCTGCACTATTCTATCCGAAGATTTAATGGCCTTAAATGCTGCACGGTTATCTTCCATCGTTTCTGCAAAAGGTTTTTCGCAGTAAGCATCACATCCCGCATTTACAGCTTCTATTGCATGCAAAGCATGTTGAAAATCGGAAGTACTGATGAAAACTGCATCCACTATTTTTTTATCATACATTTCTTCATTGTTGCGGCAGGCAACAATATCATGGTTCATTTTTTCTTTCCACATAGCCGCGCCTTCATTTCTTCGTTTGTTCCATATATCTGATACAGCTACTACATCAAAATTCAATTCCTTGTAATGATTCATGAACGCAGGCATGTGAGAATTTCTATGCCTGTCGGAGAAGCCTACTACGCCCACTTTTACACGGTCGTTGGCGCCAATAATTTTACGGTAACTTTTGGCGCTGAAGGCAGAAGCGCCCATATAAATACCTGCTGTGGTGATGGCTGTTTTTTTAATAAAATCACGACGAGAATTTGGCATAAAGCAATCGATTTTGAAGTAAATAATTTTAGAATTCACCGGGAGACTAAAGCTATTAATTTTTTTTGGGTTTTGAACTTACTAATTTTTCTCTATTAGGTACAATAGCCAATATCCTTACTCAATTTTTTCCCTATATCTTTGCTCCTCTAAAAATAAAGGCATCATTAGGTAATTAAAAAGTATAGATGAACAAGGCATTTCAATCTCAATATATTCCTTATTCCGAAACTGGAAAGTTTTCAAAAATTGTTTTGGATTATATTAATGAGTCGGGTAATTTAAAAGACTTTTATGAACATAGTGTAAGTATAGAAGGAATCAAAGGTGCTATTGCTCAAAGAAAAAATTTCAATACCAACAGGCAATTATTGGTAGAACAATTTAATATACAATATCAGGCAATAAATGATAGCGATAAAATAAAAGGTAATATAGAGCTGCTTTTGATCGATAAAACATTTACAATATGTACCGCCCATCAACCTAATATATTTACCGGGCATCTTTATTTCATTTATAAAATATTGCATGTAATAAAACTGGCAGATGACTTAAAGAAGGAGTTACCGGAATATAATTTCGTTCCGGTTTTTTATATAGGTAGCGAAGATGCTGATCTGGACGAACTTAACCATATTGTAATTGACGGCGAAAAATATGTTTGGGATACAAAACAAAAAGGTGCTGTAGGGAGAATGAAAGTGGATGATAATCTAATTAAACTTGTTGAGAAAATTTCAGGCAGATTATCAGTTGAAAAATTCGGTACAGAATTAGTTGAACTTTTAAAAACGTGTTTTACCAAAAATGCAACCATCCAGGATGCTACCTTTTTATTCCTTCATCATTTATTTAAAGAATACGGATTATTGATCTTATTGCCCGATAATCCTGCATTTAAAAAAGAGATGCTTTCCATTTTTGAAGATGATATTTTCAACCATACTTCGTCAAAAATAGTCAGTAAAACTTCTGAACAACTAGCGAAGAAATATAAGGCGCAGGCTTATCCCAGGGAGATCAACCTGTTTTATTTGAAAGATGATTTGAGAAACAGGATCGTTTCTGTTGAAGATCATTTTGTAGTTCATGATACAGATATTGTTTTTTCGAAAGAAGAAATAAAAACAGAATTAGAACAACATCCTGAGCGCTTTAGTCCCAATGTGATTTTACGGGGATTATTTCAGGAAATTATTTTGCCCGATGTAGCGTGGATAGGTGGAGGTGGCGAGCTGGCATACTGGCTTCAGTTAAAAGATCTTTTTAAAAATTATTTTGTGCCATTCCCTGTTTTAATTGTTAGAAATTCTTTTCTGATTGTTGAAGAAAAATATCAAAAATTGATAAAGAAACTTGGTATTGAATCAATTGGCCTTTTTAAAGGCAGCCAGGTTTTATTTAATGAAATGGTGAATAGAGAAAGCAATTACAAATTGAATTTAGAGGATGAAAAATTACAGTTCCGGGAAGTTTATAAGAAAATAAAAAGTTTGGTAAAAGAAATTGATTCAACACTGGAGCAGCATTCGGCTGCTTTGGAAACCAGGCAATTAAAAGCCTTGTCATCGCTGGAAAAGAAAATGTTGCGTGCCGAAAAAAGAAAATTCGATGCGCAAAAAAATCAATTGACTAAAATATTTTCAGCGCTATTTCCCAATGAAGGTTTGCAGGAACGTACTGAAAACTTTATGCTTTTTTATTCGAGATGGGGAAATGATTTTATTAAAATGCTCTATGAAAATTCGTTAACGCTTGAACAGGAATTTTGTATCCTGGAGCCCAATAATTAGAGTTCTTTACTCATTTTCTCTTTCCATTTTTTTTGCTTTCTTCTCTACTTCTTCTTTCATTTCATTTTTAAATTCTACTAATTGCAGTGTTAGTTTATTATCTGAAATAGCAAGAATTTCAGCCGCTAATATGCCGGCATTCTTTGCGGCATTCAGCGCAACAGTAGCTACAGGCACGCCATTGGGCATTTGCAAAATGGAAAGAACGGAATCCCATCCATCAATTGAGTTAGAAGATTTTATGGGCACACCAATAACGGGTAATGTAGTTAAAGAGGCAATCATGCCGGGCAAATGTGCGGCTCCGCCTGCTCCTGCAATAATGATTTTTAAGCCACGGTCATGGGCAGATGTTGCATAATCCACCATGCGCAGGGGTGTGCGGTGTGCAGATACGATAGTGATTTCATATGAAACATGAAAATTGTCTAAAATTTCTGCAGCTGCTTCCATTATTTTAAGATCACTGTCGCTGCCCATAATGATACCTACCTGGGGACGATTCTCTTTTGCCATTTAATGAGTTTGAAGATTAAAGATAATGCAAAGCCCCCTAAATCCCCCGATGGGGGACTTTTGAGGATCATTAAAAAGTAAAAATCTTTGCGGAAAAAAGGAAACAGAAATCTTTAAGTGGTTCGTGGTTTCAAATAATAATATCAAAACTCAAGGAGTTCAAAAGTCCCCTTTCGGGGGATTTAGGGGGCTGTACTTTACAAATTGGCAATATCTCCGGTTAGTAATGCGATTCCTGCTTCGGCTACTTTTGCCTGGAATAATGCATTGTACAAACGATTCTTAACCGCGTTATAACTTATCTGGATCTGGCGAAGTTCTACAG
>DATCMY010000399.1:0-3717 GCA_036565505.1 Hanamia sp. | reverse complement strand
GCAGCTATACCGCAAGCGGTATGCTGCGCCGCTTTTTTCACCAAAGCTTCGCTTTGGATTAGCCCCCCGGACCTTACTTGCTGTTGTCCTCCAATAGCTTCTCAATGTCCTCTAACTTGTAATAAAGCAGTCCGCCGATCTTGGTATAACGGAGCGTTCCGTTAACCCGCAAATTTTGTAAAGTGCCTGGCGATATGTTTAATAGCTTCCTGACCTCATAGCTTTTCAGCCATTTCTTACTTTGCCCCTGACCGGGTTTTAGGAGATGCTTCATCTCGGTAAGCATCTCGTTTTTAAATTGCTTTAAATCTTCCCTTGTGATTAATTCAACATTCATCTTTTCCTCCTTGATCTTTAGTTTTTTGTTGCATGATTTTGAGCACCTCGCTCTTTTTAAAATACACCCGTTTATGCAGGCGCAAAAAGGGTAGCCCCTTTTTCATCCAATCCGTTAGGGTCACTAATGACACGCCTAATTCGTCTGCCAGTTCCTGTTTGGATAATAGCCGTTCATCCTGCGGCGGGCTGCCGCCTGTTTTAAAATGTTCTTGTAATTCTGCCCTGACTGCATCCCTGATACACCGGCTTAGGGCTTCGTGGTTGATTATCTCCATGCCGCAAATGAAAATAAAAAAGCAACGCAAGCGTGACCACGCAGATTTGCGTGGTTAAATTGAGGGTGTTTATAGCAAGCTATAACAAGCTTGTATTTAATTGAAATTTAAGCTGTTATGGCTTATCGTAAGATGGGATTAGTAAGATTAAGTTATGCAAGTTTCAACTTCGTTTTCTCGCGGGTTTGAGTTGAAACAACTTTAATTCCGGTGGGACTTTAGCATACTTGGTGCCTGGGTTATTTTTATCTGCCGGGAAATATCGGCGTACAGTTTCCCAACTGATCTCATTATTACCCTCCCTGAAATACTTGGCAATCATTTTACTCCATACGATCTGCGTTTGTGAGAAAACAAGTTCCTTACCATTGTCGGGCAATAGGGCTTCCTGCGTTTGCAGGCATATATCTAAAAAGCTTAACAGGTAGCCGTCAGCTATATTGATAAACTCCTGTGTTTCCAATTTCTTTGCCGCCTTTAAATCTTCCTTTAATCCGGCAATTTCTAATTGTTGTTTCCTGATTTCTTCCTGTTGGTCGGCAATAATTTCGGGCAGTGTCTTTTGGGTGTTCCATTGGTCGATGGAGCGTAGATATTTTTGAAAGTGCAATAACTTTTCAAGTATTTCCATATCGAGCGCATGGCTTGAATTAAACGGGTCTTTGATTTCAATATATCTGATACGTCTTAACACGATCTGCCAGACAAAAGAAAAAAACTCCTGCTCGCCTCGCGGCTCCTCTTCTAAGAAATAGGTTAAGTGATATTGGTAATAATCGGCGTATTCAGGTTCAGGTAGTGCCAATAATTTCTTTATGAAAAGGTTATCTTCATAACCTTTCTTTAATCCAATAAAAACACCAACATCATATTTGTGTGGGTTACGATCAAAACGTTCGTGTGGTTTAAAATACTTATTGGGCATAACTATATGTTTATATTGTGAAACATATAATGTAACCTATAATCTTTAAAAGTGTTTAAACCGCCTTAGATATAGCACCTTATAATTTAATAGACAGTTCAAGATGTCCGCCTAATCCTACTTCTATAATCTTCCTTAAAGTGGCTACCCGTACATCCTGCACATCATTTTCTACTTTGGATATATAGGCTTTGGTTGTCCCACATTTATCAGCCAGTTCGGTTTGTGTCAACCCTTTGGCCTTGCGGGCTTCGTGAATTAATGCACCTAATTTAAACTCTTCAAAGCCTTGTTCAAATTTTTCCCGCTTAGGTGTTCCTTTATGGCCGTATTCTTTATCTATAAAGTCATCCAGCGTAATCAGATTATCGTTTTTCTTCATGGTATAACTCTTTTATTTTTAACGCTTTTTCTATTTCCTGTTTGGGTGTCTTTTGTGTCTTTTTTTGAAACCCGTTAGCCAGTACAATTAATTTCCCCTCGTCAAAAAAGCAAAATATCCTGAAAATATCATTGCCTGATTGCACCCTTATCTCAAACAATCCTGCTGTACCCTCCAAATGCTTTAAATAGGTTTCAGGTACATGCTGTACTTCCTCGATCAGTTTAAACGTCCAAATGATCTTATCTTTAACTTTCTGTCGTTGTTTAGCTAAGAATTCCGGAAAATACTGCTTATAGATCGTTATGGTTCTAAATTTAATACTTGCGCTCATAACTTATACAAATATAAATAAAGTTGCCATTTTAGGCAACTTTATGGATTAAATAATATAATTTTTTTGTACGGTGATTATATATTATTGATTAGCCATCCGCTTTTTAAGATTCTGCATGTCCTCGCTTAGTTTTTGCTCTACCACTTTTGCATAAACCTGAGTGGAACGAATTGTAGTATGCCCAAGCATCTTACTTACCGATTCAATCGGCACACCATTGCTTAAAGTTACCGTAGTGGCGAATGTATGCCGGGCTATATGAAAGGTGATCGCTTTATTAATATTACATAAGTCGGCTATCTCTTTAAGATATGCGTTCAACTTTTGATTAGATATTATTGGAAATAACGTGCCATAATTAACCGCTTTAGGATGGTTGTGGTATTTCTTTATCAGTTCTTCGGCCTGCGGTAATAACGGTATACGCACATCGGTATCGGTTTTCTGTCTGCTGGTAATTAGCCAGTCGTTGCCATCTATACCTTTAACGATGTTTCCGGCGGTCAGGTTCATGGTATCTATGTAAGCCAAGCCAGTATAACAGCTAAAAATAAAAAGGTCTTTAACCGTCTGTAAACGCTCTATACTAAATTTTTTATTTTCGATGGCTGATAGTTCTTCTTTAGTGAGATAAAAACGCTCCACCTTATCAAAATGCTGTTTGTATTTGGCGAACGGGTCTTTTTCAAGCCAATCCATTGTAATAGCCATATTAACCATTTTACATAGCCGTTCTATGTGCTTCATAATACCATTGTTATGTAGTTGTTTTTGATGATCTTTCGGTTGATGTTTGCTTAGGTAGCTTTCAAAGTCCAGGATAAACTTGTAATTCAGTTCTGCAAGGGTGATGTCGGCTCTATGGTACTTTTCCTTTAAAAACTTACCGATATACTTTTGCGTGGTATAATAGTTTTTCATGGTACCATCGGCCAGTTTATCTTTCATTTCCGTGTTATGATATTCGCCAAGCTTTATTAAGGTGATCTCATTTTGATCGGTACCCAGGAAAAGGGACTTAACAGCATCTACAGTAATTACTTTCTTTTGCTGTATTAACTGATGGTAACCATCGGCAATTATGGTACGCACCCTTTCAATATGCTCATTGAGTTTGCGGATTTCGTCCTTGGTGCCCCGTGCTTTTCCTTTGGCATCATCCCAATTTTGCGGGTTCACTTTCTTTTTTAAAGAGATTTCACACCGTCTGCCGTTAACGGAGATACGGGCGAATACAGTGGCCTGATCATTTTTTTGTTGTTTGGGTAGCCTGATTACAAACTGAATACCAAATGTGTTGCTGCTTCTCATATCAATCTATTTTATGTTAACTTGATAAGGATTGATGCTTATGATAAATTTCGCTCACAGAAACAGAGGTTAAAACGCATCAAAAAACATCAAAATATATGATATAAATAATTGATTATCAATTATTTATATCATATTCCGTGAGCGA
>DATCMY010000398.1:0-4552 GCA_036565505.1 Hanamia sp. | reverse complement strand
GATTAATGCTATAAATTAACCAGCATTGAAAAATATTTTTTACCAAGAATTTAATTGGCTAAAAGTGAAATTATTAAAAAACTATTTTGAAATGCTAAATGATGATTCTAAAATTGATTTGCAATGAATGCAAAAACATGTGAGTCTTTTTTAAATTGTACGGAGGAAAAAACACTCCTATTAATTAAGAAAGGTTTTCCTATCAGGGAATGCAAAAAGTGCGGCCACCGGTTTACACAAATAAAGGATGTTGATAATCACCTTAACGAAGTATATTCTGATAATTATTTTTTCCAGGGAAAAGATGGGTACCCAGATTATATGAAGGAAAAAGATTTGTTGTACAGATCAGGATTCAATTATGCTAAAATTTTATCGAAATATACACAACCTGGTGATGTATTGGATGTGGGAAGCGCCGCAGGATTTATATTGAAAGGACTCGAAAAATCAGGATGGCGATGCCATGGTATTGAACCAAATGATACTATGGCATCTTATGGCAGAAATGAACTAAAGCTTGACATTCAAACCTGTGGTTTGGAAAATTACCAATCAGAAAAAAAATTCGACCTGGTAAATATGATACAGGTGATAGGCAGCTTATACGACCTTGATAAATCATTGCTCATCATATCCAATTTATTAAACAAAAATGGATTGGTAATGGTTGAATCGTGGGATATGAACAGCCTTGCAGCCCGTATAATGGGTAAGTACTGGCATGAATACTGCCCGCCCAGTGTTATCACCTGGTTTTCTGACAATACTTTGGTACAGGTATTTAATTATTATGGATTTGAATTGGTTGATAAAGGCCATCCTTCAAAAAGAATTAATATAAATCATGGCCTTTCACTTATTGATGAAAGTTTTCCTAAGTTTATTTTCAAAAAGCCCATATTAAATTTTTTTAGCCATATGGTTGGGAAATACAACATTACCTACCCTACTGTAGATTTGAAATGGTATCTTTTCAAAAAGTTATAGGGTAGTTTGACTGATCGCGAGTACTTTTAAAATACATTTTATTGCCAATAAAGAAACTATTATGAATTCAAGTGACAAAACTTTCATAAGCATTATTCTTCCCTGTTATAATGAAGAAGCGATTCTTCCTACCAATTTAAACACAGTTATCAATTTTCTGGATAGTAAAAATCTAAAATACAAATGGGAAATAATTATTATTAATGATGGCAGCAAAGATAAAACCGGGGAGATTGCAGATGAATTCGCAAATAACAGGAAAGAAATTAGAGTAATTCATCATCGGGTAAATCTTAACCTGGGACGAGCTTTACAAACAGGTTTCTTTCATTCAAAAGGAGACATAATTGTTGTACTTGACACTGATTTAAGCTATTCTGTTGACAATATAGAAAAAATGGCAGATATGCTCATAGAAAAATGCGCAGACATTGTAATTGCATCCCCATATATGAAAGGTGGTAAAGTGACTGGTGTGCCATTTATGAGAAGAAGCATGAGTTATGGTGTCAATAAGTTTATGAGGATTGCCGCGCAGGATAAATATTTTACTTATACTTCAATGGTAAGGGCTTATCGCAGTTCTTTTATCCGGAATTTGAATTTAAAAACAAAGGATTATGAAATAAGCCCTGAAATTTTATATAAAGCTATGATACTTAGAGCAAATATTATTGAAATTCCTGCCCACCTGGATTGGACGGAACAAAATAAATATGCCGGAAAAAGAACTTCAAGTATCCGGGTATTGAGAAGTTTTTTTTCGGGAATTATGTCCTCATTCATTTTCCGCCCTTATATGTTTTTTTTAGCAATTGGGGCTTTCCTTATGTTACTTTCCATGTACGAATTGATATGGCTATTATATGATACCTTAGCTGATTTGGCTCATAGCAGTTCCTTAGCTCCAGGCATTGAAAAATCATTTTCAATTAGCCTTGCTCTACAATTCAAAAAAAACCCTCAATCCTTTTTGGTAGGTGGTATTACCTTTATTGCTGCCATACAGTTTTTAAGTCTGGGGTTTTTATCCCTTCAAAGTAAAAGGTATTTTGAGGAACTTTTCCATTTGGGAACCTCTTTGAAAAAACAAAATGTAAATAAAGAGAATTTTTAAAATGTTCAATAACAAATTAAATGTTTTGGGAAAAATTAAAATAACCAAGAACCCGTTTTTACTTTTTTTACCATTCTTATTACTATATATCATAATTATTATCCTTATTCCTACTAATGGGATGTCGGGGGATGAGAGCAGGTATTTAATATATTCTAAATATTTGATAAATGGTTATCTGCCTCCAAACCAATCCAGTTTTGACATATTAGGTAATGGTCCTGGTTATTCCATAATATTGATTCCTTTTGTGGCATTGCATATACCATTATTTATCATACCTATGATGAATGCGGTTCTCTATTATTTTTCAATTATTTTATTATTTAAATCACTAATTAAAATCGCTTCATTTCGAACTGCATTAATTTTGTGTTTATTATGGGCATTATACTATAATTCTTATGATTTTATGATATTGATATTGCCCGAAACATTTGCAGCATTTTTAATATGCCTGCTAATTTTCAGTTTAATGAAATCTTTTAAGAATGAGGATTCGAATAATTCTAAAAAATATATTCTTCTATCCGGATTCGTATTTGGGTACATGGCCCTAACCAAACCTATATTTGGATACGTACTTCTTTTTATACTTATTGGAAGTGGATTATTGTGGATTACCAGAAGAAAAGCTGCGAATTACAAAAAGGCAATATTTATTTCATTAATTGCAATGGCTACTACATTACCTTATTTAATTTGTACATATCATATAACGGGCAAGGTATTTTATTGGAGTTCCTTAGGTGGCAATAATCTATATTGGATGACCACTCCCTATGATGGAGAATATGGGGATTGGCTTTCAGATCCAAAACCCCTAACAGGTGTAATCTCACACAAAACCGACTCTATTTCCCCAAAACAACATTATAATGATTTTGAAAAATATATAATTTCAAATAGGAGCTCTCATATAAATGAATACAAAGAATTAAAACATATCAATCATTGGGAGAATTATGAAGAAATTAATAAATTTAAAGGTGGAATAGAAAAAGATGATGCATTCAAGAGAATAGCAATCAATAATATAAAATCTCATCCCTTTAAATTTATTCAAAATTGCATCAGTAATGCCGGAAGAATGCTATTTAACTTCCCATTTTCCTATAAACTTCAAACACCCCGCACTTTAATAAGACTTCCTCTTACCGGGATCATATCGGTACTAACAATATTTTGCCTTATTCCTACTTTTATTAATTGGAAAAAAATTATTTTTCCCATCAGGCTTATGTTATTTTTAGTTATGCTATACCTGGGAGGAAGTATATTCGCCAGTGCGGAAACCCGTATGTTTACAGTAATTGTTCCTATGTTATTATTTTGGATCGGATTTATTCTTCAAAAAACAATAAAAATAAATTTGACAGATTGGTAGCATTTTCATGAAACCAACTTACTCTATCCTCTTTTAAAAAATTACATCAATAACGTACAGCCAATTTTCAGGTAATGCGGAAACCTTTATTGGAATTTCCGTTTTTTTGAACATTCATACTACCTTAAATTGGTAGTATTTTAAGAAGCTAATTTACCTCTCCCCTCTTACAAATTACAACTTAATTATTTTCACGGTTTGCTTATCATTACCACTAAAAAATAGAGTTATAGTATAAGCACCTTGTGCATAATTACTCATATTTATTTGTTTGGTTACATTATATAGTGATGAACTAATTACTTCTTTATATACTGTTCTTCCGTTAAAATCTGAGATTACAAGCAGCATATTGGAATTTGATTTTATTGTGCTTATTTCAACTGTAAGAATGTCTATAACAGGATTTGGATAAACCGTTAAATTATTTGACAGTTGTGCAGAAAGCCTTGACAAGGCAACAATTAAAACCATGGTATCTTTTCCAATAGCACCATTATTATCTGTTACTGTTAATTCAAATTCATAGGTGCCTCCAGTAAGATTATTGACAGCAGTAGCTGCTGAACTTGGTGAAGAAATAACAGAACCTCCGGGACCGGAAATTTGTCTCCATTGATAGCCACTAATTGTTCCATCAGCGTCAGTCGCACTTCCATATAAATTGACAGAAGTAACAGGTGAAGAAACAGTAACATCCGGCCCTGCATTGGCTACCGGCGCTATATTAATTACTAAGGCTGCATTTACAGTTACCTGCATTGTGGAGGTTGCGGTGGCTCCGTTATTATCGGTAACTTTTAACTGGAAAACATAAACTCCCTGTACCAGGCCTGTTACTGTTGTTGCTGCTGCATTCGCATTGGTTATTGTACCTGCCGAAGGACCTGAGAACTTTGTCCAGTTGTAGGAAGATATCGTTCCGTCTGCATCTGTGCCGCTTCCGCTTAATGAAACTGTATTTGTTGGTAATGTTATCGTTTGATTGGAACCAGCATTAGCAACAGGGGCTATGTTACCAGCTGCATTTACGGTTAACTGCATTGTATCTCTTCCAA
>DATCMY010000397.1:0-6508 GCA_036565505.1 Hanamia sp. | reverse complement strand
CTCTACCAGTACGGACAGTAGTAATACATTAGCAAGTTCAAGAACTCGTTTATTAAGGAATACCTTTGGCTTACCAAATTTAAATACGTTTAGAGAGCTTGCTTATTTTGGCGAAACTACTATAGGTTTTAGAAATTTGCTTTTCCTTACTTATTCACAGCGTTTTGAAATTGTTTCAACTCTTCCTGCGAAAAACAGGAACTATAATTACCCGGCTGCCAGTTTAAGCACCATTGTTACTGATATATTTCCCGGTATAAAAGGAAAGACCCTTGGTTTTGCCAAACTTCGGGCTTCATTAGCTAATACAGCAAGATTGAATGATCCTTACTCAAACCAATCTGTTTTTGTTAATAATCAATATAGCTCAACAATACCTGCTTTTTCCTACGGTTATATCAATGCTAATGAAGAATTAGGGCCTGAGCGCCAACAGACTTATGAGGTTGGTACTGAATTAAGAATGTTCAATAACTCTTTATCAATTGACGCAGCATATTACAACACTCTTTGCACTAACCAGATCAGTCAGGGTTACAGAGCAAGCTATGCAACAGGTTTCGTATTAAATACCGGTAACGTTTCGTCCTTACGTAACGAAGGAGTAGAAATAAGCATTGACGTAACACCTATTAAAAAGAAAGATTTTGACTGGAATATCCGCTTCAACTTCAATCATATGTGGAGCAAAGTACTAACCATTCCAGAATCAATTGGACCTAATAATGATTATTATAATTCTGATACCTGGATGTATGGAAATGCCAGAGGAGGTTTAGTAAGAGGACACTCTACAGGAACAATTACAGGTTTTGGTTATCAAAGAAATACCGCTGGGCAGATTTTAATTAACCCAACTACAGGCATTCCTTTAGTTGACGCTAACTTTTTTGTAAGAGGAGACAGAACCCCTGATTTTACCTTAGGAACATTAAACTCTTTCAGATACAAAAATTGGACTTTTAGTTTTTTATGGGATTTGAAAGTGGGCGGAGATATTTACAATGCAACCGACCAATATCTTAATGGATTAGGTAAAAGCGAAAGAGAATCAGATAGAATGACGCCAATAGTAGTAGATGGTGTACTCAACGATGGTTTGCAAAATTCAAATCATCCAACAAAAAATACTATCATAGTTAATCCTTACTATACACAAACATATTATACATTGATGCCGGAAGAAGAGTTTATTCAAAAGAATGTTAATTGGTTGAGATTAAGAGATTTAACCTTTAGCTATATGTTTCCTGAAAAAAAGTTGCAAAAAATAAAAGGTTTGAAAGGATTAAGTGCATTTATTACTGGCAACGATTTAATCCTGATCACTAATTACCAAGGTGCAGATCCGGCAGTTAACGGAAATAATCCGGGAACAACGGGTGTTGGAGGATATGGCTTCGATTTTGGAAATGCTCCTACACCGCTAAGCTTAAGTTTCGGTTTACGTGCTAATTTTTAATTAATATAATATTTACAATAACTTTAAAAATGGTTTTATGAAAAATAAAGTATTTAAATTTATTTCTATTCTTAGTCTTGCCAGTACCGTATTGATAGTATCCTGCAAAAAAAAGATAGATGACGCTTACCTGAATCCAAATGCTGCAGTAAGAGAACCAGTAGAATCTATATTACCCAGCGTAATTGGGGGTATGATCTACTTTTACTCCTCTAACGGAACAACTTTTGGAGTGCAGCTTGATGGCACTCTTATTGGGCGGTATGTTCAATATTGGGGAACCACTAGCAGCCTTGAACTATATGGAGAAATGGGCCCTGCTACAGGAGTAACTGATAACACCGGATCTATGTGGGGTTCAGTTTATTATGCCGGCGGAGCCAACATTAATAAAATAATAGAATGGGGCACAGAAGAACAGAAGTGGGATTATGTAGGAGTAGCGCTTGCCATCAGGGCTTGGGGATGGCTTGAACTGACTGATGAATATGGAGATGCAATATTGAAACAAGCATTTAACCCAAGTTTACAACAATTCCTCTATGATCCTCAACCGGATTTTTATGATAGCTGCAGAGCAGTTTGTTTCCGTTCATTAAGTTTTTTAAACAGAACTGATGGTAATGTTAGCCAAGCCAATCTCGCTATTGGTGATGCTTATATGAACAACGGTGATGTAAATAAATGGAAAAAATTTGTTTATGGTGTATTAGCCCGTTCTTATAATAACTTAAGCAATAAAGATATTTATAAATCAAAAAATTATGGCGATTCAGCAATTAAATATGCGGATTTAGCCATGACTACCAATGATGATAATGTAACTGCCAAATTCCAGGGAGGCTCTCTTGCTCCTGCTAATAATTATTTCGGCCCATACAGAGGATTTGTAGGAACATTCAGGCAAGGCGCTTATATTGCCGATCTAATGTCAGGACGTAATGATAGTGCATTCAAAGGTGTTCCTGACCCTAGAGCCACCTATATGCTCCGCGAAAATCTAAATGGAGAATATAAAGGATTTACTCCCTGGTTAGGAACTTCTTCACTTGCTACAAATGATTATCCACAAAACTTTTGGGGGCATGCAACCCCTTCTTCAACCGGTGCACCCACTGTAGATAACAGCCGTTATGTTTTTCAAAATACAAGCCCATGGCCTTTAATGACAGCATCTGAAATGCAGTTCATTAAGGCAGAAGCTGCCCTCCGCAAAGGTGATCGTGCAACTGCGCTTACAGCTTATAAAAATGCTATAAGTCTTGATTTTGATATGTTAACTACTACATATCCTCAAAATATTCCCGTAGCTAAGGTAATAACGCCTGCATCAAAAACTGCTTATCTCGCAAATCCTGCTATAGTACCTATCCCATCGGAATTAACACTTTCTCATATAATGTTACAAAAATATATTGCATTATATGCATGGGGCACGCAAGAAACATGGACTGATATGCGTAAGTTTCATTATGTGGATGTTGATCCTATAACTCCTACAGGAAGACAGGTTTATGCAAGTTTTGTACCGCCTTCTGGCCAGTATTTATACACAACTAACAATGGTAAACTGGTATATAGATTCCGTCCAAGATATAATTCCGAATATTTATACAATATACCTGAACTTACAAGAATTGGTGCTATGAACAATGATTACAATACATACGAAATGTGGTTCTCACAAAAATAACTTTTAAACATTATCAGAATGAAAAATAAATTATTATATAGTACTCTATTTTTTGCAGTAGCCCTTATTAGCCTCTCGTCTTGCAAAAGAGATTTCCCGATAACTGCATCTGTACAAACAACAGAAGGAACAGCTTATCTTGCTGTTGTACATGCATCGCCAAATATTAGAAAGATATTTAATGCACAGGATTCTTTCAATGTGTTTATTAATGGTGAAAAAATTTCAGGTTTCACTCCCGGTACAATATCCCCTTTTATGACTTATGGCGCTACTTTTCCATCTACATCGTCAGGGTTTGGATATTTTGAGGTAACTCCGGGACAATTACAAATCAAATTGTCTGTATCAGGTAAGGTAAATCCTGATTCTATTGAAATTATAACTTTAAATAGAACCCTGCTGGCTGGCCATCAGTATTCCTTCATTATTACAGATTCTATAACGTCTTTAAGGGATTCTTCAAGAATGTTTATAGAGGATATTTATCGATTTCCTCCAACAGTAGGATATTACAATTTGCGTTTTGTAAATGCTGTAGTTAATGATACAGCTAAAGTGGATCTGTTTTCTTATGCTAAAAACGGAGTTATTTATAGCGGTATCAGGCCTGATTCAGCAACTGCATTTAATCAAATAGGCGCAAACCTGCAAGTTACTGATACATTGTATATTACAAGAACTTTAGCCACAGGAGTACCATCCTCTACTCCATTATCACAACGTACTATTTTAGCAAAGATGTCATTTGCAGCAGGTAATCAAAAATCGTATACTGTTTATTACAGGGGAGATTTTACTTTACCTACTACAAATGCTAAATCAAGAGCAATTACTTTTTATAGACATGAATAGACTTCTTAATTAACTATATTTTGAAGGGCTGTCAATTTAAGACAGCTCTTTTTATTAAACCCTTTAATAAAAATATTTGTAGAACGCAACTTAACAGCAATAAAATTCTACTTAACTTTGAAATAATACTTTTATATGAAATCATTAATCATCTCTCTTTGCACATTTTTCTTTGCTTACAATGCATCATTTGCTCAAGCTAAAATTGATAGTACTGTTAAACCTGAAGAATCAACTTTTTATGACGGGCCAGTCAATACTATATTTGAATCAGGATTTTTATTAAGAACAAGATCTAAAAACTTTTACGAGATTACAGGCAAACAGAAACAGCAAAATAAAGTTGCAAATCCCATAGTAGATGTTTACAAGGATAAAAGAAAATATAAATTACTTATTCAAGGTCAATCAGAGCCTCTTCCTGCTACAAAATTGCAGGATGTGATTGAAAGTAACATTAATGGCGATTTTCGCGGATGGGATGGTACAACTTCTTTTAAATTATTAAATGGAGATACCTGGGTACAGGATGAAATAAAAACACTTTCTAGTAACAGTATGTTTAGGCCAACTGTTTATATTTACCGGGCATCAGATGGTACATATAAAATGAAAGTACAAGGTGTTGATGAAACGATCCAGGTAAAAAAGAAATAGTTCGCATTAATAAACCAAATAAAAAAAGAGAAGGCCAGTGCTTTCTCTTTTTAATTTTTTTATGATCACATTTACAATGTATGTCCAAAAAATAAATACGCCAGTATAATTGAAGTAATAATTCCCACAAGATCTGCTAACAACATTGTGCCTATTGCATAACGTGTATTTTTTATTGATACAGCGCCAAAGTAAACAGCAATTACATAAAAGGTTGTATCGGATGATCCCTGCAAAATGCATGACAATCTTCCTGCAAAAGAATCGGGAGAAAATGTTTTCATTGTGTCTATCATCATTCCTCTTGCACCACTTCCGCTAAGTGGTTTTATTAATGCTGTTGGCAAGCCATCAACAAAACGGGTGTCGGTGCCCATCGCAGCAAACAAATTTTTCATCCACTCTATTATTACATCAAAAGTTCCGCTGGTACGCAACATGCTTATTGCAACCAACATCCCAACCAGGTAAGGAATAATTTTTACCGCTGTTTCAAAACCGCCTTTTGCACCCTCTACAAATGCGTCAAAAATATTTATGTTCTTATAAAGCGCTCCCAGTATTATTAAAAGAAAGATGAGCAAGATCAATCCATTACTTAATACTCCTGAAAAAGTTTGCACTCCCTGAAAAGAAAGTGACTTAAGATAAATTACAAGCAATGCAATTATTGCAGAGAGCCCTCCTACCCATAACAATACCACAGGCTGAAAAACATTTATTTTTTGTTTGTATGATACAATTAACATCGCTGCCATTGTTGCAACAAAAGTTGCTATCATGCAGGGCACAAAAATATCAGTGGGGTTTGCAGATTTTAGAGCGGCACGTGCTGCAATAATACTTACAGGAATTAATGTAAGTCCTGCAGCATGCAAACACAAAAACATTATTTGCGAATTGGATGCTGTGTCTTTGCTTGGATTTATTTCCTGTAAACTTTGCATCGCTTTTAATCCAAAGGGAGTAGCTGCATTATCCAATCCTAATAAATTAGCAGAAAAATTCATCATCATGTGCCCCATTGCAGGGTGGCCTTTTGGAAGATCAGGAAATAATTTTGAGAAGAACGGTCCAATAATTTTAGACAATAACCTTATCCCTCCGGCAGCTTCTGCAATGCTCATAAACCCCATGAACAAAGCCATTATGCCAATTAAATTTATAGAAATATCTACCGCCGTTTTGCAGGTTGTAATAATACCATCTGCACTCTGTTCGCGGTAAGCGATGATCCTGTTATCGGCAGTTCTTACAATTTTATATTCACCATTCTTATATTCTTTTGAGGCATTTAATGTGCTGATAACTTCAGGTGAGAGCAAAGCAGAATCAAGAACAGTGGTTTTAGTTGTATCACCAGATTTGCCAACAACCATCCTGCTGTAAATATCTTTTCCTCCCGAAAAATATTGAAATGATGCAGCAACAATTGCGATGATAATAAACGCTGCCCAAATTCTGCTTAATGCCATAATACAGTTTGATGTTTATAAGGTATAAAGTTTGAAGTTAAACGTTTCCATTTAAAATTAGAGAATTGTTATCCTATCTTTGCGTCCCAAAAATCATTAATCACACCACTATCATAAAATTATTAAATGGCTTTAAGAGCAGGAATTGTTGGCTTGCCCAACGTTGGAAAATCAACCTTATTTAATGCAGTAAGTAACAGTGCAAAAGCGCAGGCAAGCAATTACAGGTTTTGTACCATTGAACCAAATATTGGTTTGGTAAATGTGCCGGATCCACGACTTGATAAATTGGCAACACTGGTAAAACCCGACAGGATCGTTCCCACACAAATTGAGATAGTTGATATTGCAGGTCTGGTAAAAGGC
>DATCMY010000396.1:0-7301 GCA_036565505.1 Hanamia sp. | reverse complement strand
CGTTTAATTTGTCGATTACTTCTTCTTGCTTGTATCCCAAAAAATCTTCAGCAGCCGGATTAAATAATTTTACAATACCGGATGTGTCGGTAGCAATAATGCTTGCGCCTGCATTGTCCAAAATTGCTTTCTTAAAATTTAAGGCTTCTATAGTTTCACTTTGTGCATTTTGTAATGCAGATAAAGTTTCCTTTAGTATTTTGGTACGGTCTTTCACTTGTTGCTCCAGTTCCTGGTTCATTTTATTGATAGCGGCAGCGCTTTTTTCTAAAGCAGTTTTTTGCTCTAACAACATCAATTCATCTTGTTTTCTAATAGTTGTATCAATTACAAAAGCAATCTCAAATTTTTCACCGTCAATAGAATAAGTACTCCGGCTTACCTCTGCCGGAAAACGCTTGCGATCTTTCTTTTGAGCATACAAATCTTTTCCTCCTCCTCCTCCTTCCATCATCACTTTACCCACGTTCTTCTTTGGAATCAGGATTTCAATTTTTTTTCCGGTTACTTCAACAGATTTATACCCAAATAGTGTTTCAGCAAAAGGATTGAATTTGATGATTTTTCCTTTTTGATTGATCAGAATGATTCCAATCGTTGAAAAATTAAAAAGAGATTCAAATTGCTGGTTATTTTTAAAGGCATCTTTTTGTGTTTTTTTACTTAATAAAACAATGATCATAGCAAGCGAAATGCCCATTAATTCAGTAAGATGATTGATCATGAGAGCCGGTGACATAGAATTCCAATGAATAAGCAAAATACTTACTACCACACTTGTTAATCCGGTAATTCCAACAATGATGGTATGTATTTTTTTACCGGAGAATAATGTGAGTAATACGGCAATGATATAACCAACACTTAAATTGTACTTGATGGAAAAAGTGAAATTTATAAAAATAACCGTAGCAAGTAAGGTATATATTATTATTAATAAATATTTTCTACCAGGATTCATGTTTATTGTTTTACCGGTTTTATAATAAAATACGCTTAAACTTATAAATCATCCCGGTTTGTGCAACTTATATATGTGCTTAAGTTACAAATTTCATTGAATAATCTTTAAAAAAAATGAGGAGAAATATATTTATTAATGTTTTAGATCATATTAATTTAGTCTTAAATTTAGAGAACCCTTCCGGTATAAGCAGGATATAAATATTTTCAAATTATCTTTGCAAACTTGAAACGAATATCCACCATATTTTTATTATCAATAATGATATTTTCTCAAACGCAACTATATCATTTATTGAAGATTCCTGTATTGGTTCAACATTTTTTCGAACATACGGATGAAGAGCCCGGTATCACTTTCCCAAAATATATAGTTATTCATTATTTCAATGGAAATCTAAAAGATAAGGATCACGATCGTGATATGCAATTACCTTTTAAAACAAATGATTGCCTTCAAACAATCACCTCAATAGTAGTTCCCGATCAAAATGTAATCTCTGTAAAACCCCTGGTTACAGAAAAAAAAATATACCTGAATGCTAAGCATAATTGGATTTCTTCCAAGTATGTTATGGATATATTCCAGCCACCGCAATTTTCTTAAACTTTCCTATTCTTTATGAATGGTTTCAACAAGTATTGTTGATGCTGACGGCATGTGCCTGTATTTTTTTGACAATATCAATTAATAAGAAAATAAATTATGCTTAATAAAATTATAGCATTCTCTATCCGCAATAAATTAATTGTGGGTACGATGGTGCTCGCACTCATTCTATTCGGAGTGTACAACGTTTCGAAATTGCCAATTGATGCCGTTCCGGATATTACCAATAACCAGGTTTTGGTTATTACTCCTTCACCTTCTTTGGGAGCGGCTGATATTGAAAGGTTAATTACTTTTCCTATTGAGCAATCTACCATCAATATTCCGGGACTTATAGAACAGCGTTCCTTTTCACGTTTCGGCCTGTCATTAGTAACTATTGTGTTTGATGATAATACGGATGTGTATTGGGCACGGCAACAGGTGAGTGAAAGATTACTCCAGGTGCAAAGCCAGATTCCACCTTCATTGGGTACACCTGTTATGGGGCCGGTTACCACCGGCCTTGGAGAAATATTTCAGTATGTAGTAAAGCCCCAACCCGGTTACGAACATAAATTTGATGCTATGGAATTGCGCACCATCCAGGATTGGATCGTACGCAGGCAATTACTTGGCACACCCGGAGTGGCCGATGTTAGCAGTTTCGGCGGAAAATTGAAGCAGTATGAAATTGCTGTTAATTACGATAAACTAAAATCGTACAACTTAACCATTGCTGATATTTTTTCGGCATTGGAAAAAAATAATCAGAACACAGGCGGAGCATATATCGAGAAAGGACCAACCCTTTTATTTATCAGGAGCGAAGGCCTGGTAAAAACTCAGGACGATATTAATAACATCATGATAAAAACATTACCAGGTGGAACGCCGGTTTCAATAAGGGATGTAGCCGATGTTCAATTGGGAACTGCTATCCGATACGGGGCGGTAACTTATAATGATGAAGGCGAAGTTGCAGGTGCAGTTGTTATGATGTTGAAAGGGGCCAACTCCTCAAAAGTAATAAAAGATGTAAAAAATAAAATAGCCGAAATAGAAAAGACTTTGCCGGAAGGAGTAATGATAGAACCTTTCCTGGACAGGACAAAAATGGTGAATAATGCCATTAGTACCGTTGAAAGAAACCTAATTGAAGGCGCTTTGATTGTGATATTGGTTTTAGTTATTTTCTTAGGAAACCTGCGGGCAGGTTTATTAGTTGCATCGGTAATTCCACTCTCTATGTTATTTGCCATCATCATGATGAATCTCTTTGGAGTAAGCGGCAACCTGATGAGTTTGGGTGCTTTGGATTTTGGATTGATCATAGATGGTGCGGTAATTATTGTAGAAGCGGTGATGCACAGGTTGCATAAGAATAAACAGTTTGCCGGATTGATGAGGATCGACCAGGATCAAATGAATGAAGAAGTAAATCATTCAGCAGGCAAGATGATGAATGCCGCTGTATTTGGACAAATCATTATCCTTATTGTCTACCTTCCTATCCTTTCGCTGCAGGGCATTGAAGGAAAAATGTTTAAGCCAATGGCACAAACAGTTGCCTTTGCCATTGGAGGCGCGTTTTTATTATCGCTCACCTATATACCGATGATGAGCTCATTAGTATTGAGTAAAAATTTATCAAAAAAGAAAAATTTTGCAGATAAAATAATGCTTTGGTTGGAAAGAATCTACAGGCGGATTTTGCTGAAGGGGCTTGCCTTTCCCAAGACAATAGTAGCAACTGCTGTAGGGTTATTAGTACTTGCTCTAATAATACTTTCATCGCTGGGGGGAGAGTTTATTCCTAAATTAGAAGAAGGTGATTTTGCCGTAGATACCAGGGTGCTTACAGGAAGTTCTTTATCCACTACCATAAAATCTACGCGGGAGGCTTCTCATATACTATTAGAAAAGTTTCCTGAAGTTGAAAAGGTGGTAACTAAAATAGGCAGTGGCGAAATTCCTACTGATCCTATGCCTATCGAAGCATCGGATATGATGATAATTTTAAAACCAAAAAAACAATGGACATCAGCAAAAACATTTGACGAACTGGCAGATAAAATGAGTAAAGAATTAAATAACGTGCCTGGAATTACAGCGGGATTTCAATTTCCTGTACAAATGCGCTTTAATGAACTTATGACCGGTGGCAGACAGGATGTAATATGTAAAATATTTGGAGAAAATTTAGATACCCTTGCTTTGTATGCTGAAAAATTAGGGGCTATAGCAAACGGAGTTGACGGTGCAAAAGATGTATATGTAGAAACAGTAAATGGCCTTCCACAGATAGTAGTGAATTACAACAGGGCCGCACTTGCCCAATTTGGGTTATCAGTGGCCGATGCCAATAATACGTTGCAATCTGCTTTTGCGGGCGCGGTAAGCGGGCAGGTATTTGAAAACGAAAGGCATTTTGATTTAGTGGTTCGTTTAAATGATAATAGCCGCAAAGATTTGGTAGATGTGCAAAATCTTTTAATAGCCACTCCAGGTGGCCAACAAATCCCATTGCAACAGGTAGCTGATGTGAAAATAAAAGTAGGGCCAAATCAAATACAAAGAGAAAATGCCCAACGCAGAATTACCGTAGGATTTAATGTAAGAGGCAAAGATGTGCAGACAGTCGTAAATGAATTTCAGCAAAAAATCAACCAACAAATAAAACTTCCCTCCGCGTATTTTATCACTTATGGAGGTGCGTTCGAAAATTTAATAGCAGCAAAAAGCCGGTTAAGCATTGCTGTACCGTTTTCATTACTGATGATTTTTGTACTGCTTTATTTCGCTTTTCATTCCATAAAACAGGGGCTTTTAATTTTTACCGCAATTCCTCTTTCGGCGATAGGTGGTGTCATTGCGCTTTGGCTTAGGGATATGCCTTTTAGTATTTCTGCCGGTGTTGGTTTTATCGCTTTATTTGGTGTTGCGGTACTCAATGGTATTGTGCTCATAACAGAGTTTAACCAATTAAAGAAAGATGGGTTATTGGATATACGGAAACGAATTGTAAGAGGAACTGAAATACGATTGCGCCCTGTATTAATGACCGCAGCAGTAGCCTCATTTGGTTTTTTACCAATGGCTTTAAGCCATGGCGCCGGAGCTGAAGTTCAACGGCCACTGGCTACTGTCGTTATTGGTGGTTTGATTACAGCAACCATTCTTACACTCCTGGTATTACCGGTATTATATTTATGGCTTGAAAAAAATGAGCCGGTTAAAAAGAAAAAAGAAAAAATCATTATGCACAGATTCAAAAAAAAGAAAAGAATTATTCCTATACTGCTGTTGGTTTTTATTTCAAATGTAACCATATCGCAAACCACTATTAGTTTGCAGGCAGCCATAGATACGGCATTGAATCAAAATCTTACGGTACAGGCTGCAAAACTAAAAACAGTAACTTCAAAAAAAATGGAGGGCAGCGCCATTGATATTCCACTTACCAATACAACTTTGGAATATGGAAATATAAACAGCGTTTACAACGATACAAGGTTTGGATTTACTCAAAATATATCTTTTCCTGTAGTATATAAAAAACAAAAATTGTTATTAGAGGCATATACACAAAATAATTTGCTAAATGAAAATGCTATAAAATTTGAATTAAAAAAGCAGGTTACATTTTTGTATTACCAGATGCTGGCAATGCAGGAGAAAATAATATTGTTACAAAGCACTGATAGCTTATTCAGCGCTTTTTTACAAAGACAGGAGCTAAGACTAAAAGCAGGTGATGCCAATATTTTAGAAAAAACTGCCGCTGAAACACAAAGGATGCAGGTGGCTAACCAGTTGCAACAATTAGAAGGTGATTTTAAAATAGTACAGGTACTTTTTGCAAAACTGCTCAATTCATCAATATCCTATTTGCCCGAAAAAGAAAAATTGCGAATGTCTTTCGGTCAATTACCCGACACATCAATGGCAGGTTCAATGCCGGCAGTAAAAGTAAAACAGCAACAGCAAAATATTGCGTTGCAGGAAATTGAGGTAAACAAAACAAAATCGTTGCCGCAACTGAATTTTGGCTACTTCAATCAATCCATTATTGGGCTACAAAATATAAATGGAACCGAAAAAAACTTTACCGCTTCCCATAGGTTTTCTACCCTATTGGTTGGTGTAAATATCCCCATTTTTAATAGCGCCAATAAAGCGAGGATTGCTGCCGGCAAAACAAATTATACCGCCGTACAATTGGAGTATGAAGAGGCTTTGATGCAACAGAAATCTATGATACAACAATTATTATTAAAGTATCAAAAAAATCAGCAGGCGCTGGATTATTTTGAAAAAGGCGCTTTACGGCAGGCAGGTATTTTAGCCGAAAATGCTAACCTCCAATTGAATAATGGCGCTATCAATTATATGGAATGGATCCTATTGATCAACCAATCCATTGGTATCAAATCAGACTACATCAATGCAATAATGGAATGGAACAATACTATTATTGAACTCAACAGTTTTATTAACAAAAATTAAAATAATTACAATGAAATTTAAACATATAATATCGCTGCTTCTTTTTATTACAATTGCTTCCTGTAGCAACAAAAAAAATACAGTTACAGAAGAAAAAACAATACCGGTAAATGAAAACGAGGTTACACTTACTACGGCACAAATAAAAAATGCCGGAATACAAACCGGGAAACCCGAAACCGGAAATATGAGTTCGCTTTTAAAAGTGAGTGGGGTAGTAGATGTGCCTCCACAAAATATGGTAAGCATTAGTTTTCCTTTGGGGGGATATTTAAAATCGACGCAATTGCTACCCGGCATGAAAGTAAATAAGGGGCAATCAATTGCTGTAATGCAGGATCAGTCGCTCATTCAACTGCAACAGGATTATTTAATAGCTAAATCAAAAACATTTTTTTTGCAAAAAGAATTTGAAAGGCAGAAGATGCTAAATGCCAATAAATCATCAAGCGATAAAGTACTGGAACAAACCCAAAGCGAATATGAAATGGAAAGAATAATGGTCAATAGCCTGAAAGAAAAATTGATAATGATAGGACTAAATCCGGATAAGATAAATGAAGATAATATAAGGCGTTCCATCAATATTTATTCACCCATTAATGGTTTTGTTTCAGCAGTAAATGTAAATATTGGCAAATTTGTAAACCCTTCTGATATTTTATTTGAATTGGTAAATCCCAATGATTTGCATCTGGCGTTAAAAGTTTTTGAAAAAGATGTGCAATCCATCAAAATAGGGCAAAAAATAAAAGCGTACCTGACTAACAATCCTGAAAAAGTATTTGAAGCTGAGGTAATATTGGTAAGCAAAAATTTAGACGAAAACAGAACTGCCATAGTTCATTGCCATTTTGAAAAACCTGAACATGAACTACTGCCCGGAATGTTTTTAAATGCAGAAATTGAAATTAACCACAATGATGCCATTATAGTACCGGAAGAAGCTGTAGTACGGTCGGGCGATACACAATATATTTTTATAGATAAAGGGAACAATCATTTTAAAATGACACCGGTAAAAACCGGAAATTCATCAAATGGAAAAATAGAAATCAATTCTGATGTTGTAAATTTATTGGAAATTAATATGATCACTTCAAATGCTTATGCAGGGCTAATTAATATTTTGATGTGCTGGAATACCTTCGGTTGAGTTTTGTGAGGCATTATAACAAGAATAGTATAATAAAGAAGGGGCAAATAAATGCCCCAATACTATTCCAGTCAGTCATGTTAT
>DATCMY010000395.1:0-8364 GCA_036565505.1 Hanamia sp. | reverse complement strand
CAGTTAATATAAAATTGAACAATAGTGTATTAACCGAAGCAAAGATGCTGGGCAAAATAACACTTCCGATGAGTAGTGTTGATAGCGGTAATGCTATTAATTATTCGGCTTTATTTATTCAAAATAATAATTCGAATTCAACGAACACACATTCATCTTCATTAACATTTACACTTCGCCCAAATAATGATATTCAATCAAAATTCTTTGGTGATGGGAAAATACAAATTGATCAAACATCTTCTTTAAACCTTACTTTATCTAAATCAGGAAAACAAAGAACCATCAATTTGCAAATTGATTTGAATGGGAAATTATATTATCCTACCGGAAAAATTATTGATCCTGGAAGTGCAATACCATTGGATTTAGATCTGTCTTGCCAGTTTGAACATTTAGGCATGTCGTATAAAAAAGATACTGCTGAAAAATTTTCATTTGACGTTGGTCATTGGTCATTTGCCAGTCCGCAAAAAAAGCTTTCAGGGTTTTCATTTATGATTACAGATGTTAAACCAAAAATAGAACCTATTAGTACAACTGCTGAAAAACAATATCTATTTAAAGGAGGAGTCGAATTTGTTGCCAAAATAAATATTGGAAGCGAAAATTCAAATATTGGAATTAGTGGTGATACAAAGATTGCTTTAACCGGTGCCATTGAATCCTCACAATATACACCACCAGCTGCTAATTCATCCTCATCAAATAGTTCTATTGCTAATCTAAATACGCTTACTTCACAATCACAATTAGCAACAGGAAATAATAAGAATCCATCATCGGCCATCAGTAATGCAAAAGCAGATTATGGGTTTCTTACTCAACTAAAACCAAAATATTTAGGCGTAAATGTTGAAAGTATCCATATTGATGCACACACGCCGGCAGTAATTATTAAAGGCAATGTTGATTTTTATAAACATGATCCTGTTTACGGCAATGGTTTTAAAGGTGACCTGACTGCAAAATTTACAACGCTTGAATTAACTATACAGGCAGGCGCCATTTTTGGTAACACAAAATATATTCCTAATCATGTTGGTAATGGATTTAAATACTGGATGGTACAGGCGCAGGTTAACTTACCGCCACCGGGAATTGTATTTATGACCGGCGTTGCATTCAGAGGTTTTGGTGCAGGTGTTTATAGCAGAATGCAAATGACGCCACCAACAACTTTTGATCCAACAACAGCCAACGCCAGCACTTTTGGCGGTGCTGTATTTACTCCTTGCGATACTATCAGCATTGGGTTTAAAGCAAAAGCTATTATTGCAACAACGCCTAAGGAAGAAACATTTAATGGCAGTATTGCATTAGGTGCAGAATTCAATACCAATGGTGGAATGAATTTTATTGAAATTGATGGGTTATTTAATTGCGGTGCAAAAATCGGGAATGAAGCTGATGCATTTGCAAATGGAGGAATAACTGTCAAGTATGATTTTCCTAATAAGATATTTGATATGTCTTCTAAATTAATTATTCATAAAGATCCTATACAAACAGAAGGCGATGGTATACAAACAAAATTGTACATAGATGGCTTAAATAATAAATGGTTTTTTAAATGCGGTACGCAATCTCTTCCCAACAAAGTGAAATTATTTGGCGTTGCAATAAACTCATATTTGATGTTCGGAAATAATATTGAAATACCAAATGGATTTATGCAGGAAACTGTAAATGGATTTGCAAGTATTGGACATAACCTTCCATCATTTAGCGATCATGCAACCGGCGATAATAAATACCAGTCAGCAAAAGGCTTTGCTTTTGGCATAGGATTAAATTATAATAATTCAGATAGTTGGAATATAGTTAGCTGGCATGGCTCTTTGTGCAATTGTGATAGATATTTAAATGCAAATTACAGTATTGTGGCAGGCGGAGAAATAGATGCATCATTCTTGCAATATTCAGGATGTATTGGGCTTGGTAAAGGATGGCGTGCCAAAGCAAGTATGGCTGTATATGCAGGTGCAAGTCTTGGATATGATTATAATCTTCCTGTTTTTGGCTCTTCATCAGGAACCCTTGGAAGTATTGCTGCTAGTGCTTATGCCACTGCCGAATTTCCTAATCCAACTTATTTTGACGGGCAGTTAGATGGAGATTTTTCAATAGGTGGTTACTCTGTTGGTTTTCATAAGCATTTTACAAACGGTTCGCAATGTGCAGGTACTGAAGATGCAGTTACAAATCAAAATGTTTATACCCAACAAAACGCAAGTGATTCATTAAACTTTAGTTTGATAAAAAATATTCTTACACCTGGCAATTCACAGGGGATAACAAGAACAACAAATTTTTCTGTCTTGCTTAATTATCCCTACAATGAGTCGTTTGATTTGCAGGAACAGCAATCATCGGGGCAAATGAATGTAAGAACATTCAGGGCATTTTATACTGTTGCTTT
Source organism: Hanamia sp. (assembly GCA_036565505.1). Taxonomy (GTDB): domain Bacteria; phylum Bacteroidota; class Bacteroidia; order Chitinophagales; family Chitinophagaceae; genus Ginsengibacter. Next base: position 5,942 of record DATCMY010000395.1, on the reverse strand, counting down.
AACGCAGGATTCTTTAGCATCAAACAATACTGCTTCAAACAGTACCGCTTTGCAAAATACAAGTTTGAATAAAAATGTGAGTGCACCAACAACAAGTAATATTAACCAGGTAAGTCAAAATAATAAAAGCTTAAATGCATCTTCAAAAGCTACAAGTGCTTCATTGCAAACTTCAAATGCAAATAGTTTAGTTGATGCAGGTTACGATGCAATGGGAGCAAAGCTTTTCAAATTAGCTTCACTTGCTAACAGCAGTATAGCAAATATTTCAGCCAATGCACTTAAAGGAAACACCAGCTATAAATTCCAAATTAATGGAGCATTACAGGAAAAAATTAATAATACCTGGCAGGCGGTAAAACATAAAAACACTAATACTCCGGTTAAAGAAAGCCAATCCATTTATTTTAAAACAAATGCTGATGCAGTTAGCGGATCAATTTTAAATAACACAAATCAATCTTCAAAAGCTCATTAAAGCTAAAATATAAAATGAAAAAATTACTTTTTATACTTTCCTTTTTATTGATAAGTTTCATAAGTAAATCGCAAAATGACACTACTAATAAACCTTCGATTGCTATAGTTGCACGTAGTTATGCTGACCATATTGTTTTAAGATACTTTGCTACTTCACCTTCATTATTTAACAAAGCAAATAAAGAAGGCTATGTTATAGAAAGAGCCACCTACAAAGCAAGTATCCCTTTTGAAAAATTATTATTCACATCAATCAAAGGTTCTCCTTTTAAACATTGGAACGATACTCAATGGGAAGCAGCCTTTAATCAAAGCGATAAAAGTGACAGCAACAATATTAAGATGGCAGGTTTTGCAATGGCGCTTTCCGATTCAAATGGAACAATAGCAAAAAGCGATATTTTGGAAAATGGTTTAAAATCTCTAAAAGAAGAAAGAGATAAACAGGACATGAAATTTGCTTATATATTAATTGCAGCCAACAGAAGTAAAATGGCTGCCGAAGGTTTGGCCTTAAGAGTTTCAGATTATGATGTTGTACCTGGCAATGAATATGTATATCGCATCCGAATGAATGAACCATCTGAAAATAATAATGAAGATATAAATTATATAAGAGTAAAATGCCAAAACTTTAATGAAAAATATCTTGTAAATAATAAAACAATTTCTATTGTTGAGGGAGATGAAAAAGTTTCATTTTCATTTCCGGAATCAAAAGAATATTACGCTTTTACTGTTGAGAGATCTGATGATAATGGTGTTACTTATAAAAACTTAATATCGTCGCCAACACTAAAATTAAAGGCACATGGTTATACAGGAAAAACTGATTATGGTTATAGCGACAGCAGTTTAAGCAACTATAAAAAATATTATTATCGTGTATTTGTTTCTACTGCATTTGCTGATGATTTATTATTAGCTGAGTTTATGGCAATGCCAAGAGATAAAACGCCGCCGCCTTCACCTTTTTTAAAATCAGCGACACATATAAAACAAAAACAAGTTGAATTGATTTGGGAATTAAATGCAAAAGATGCATCCGATTTAAAAGGCTTCAATGTAAAACGAAGTGACAAAATTAATGGTCAATATAATTCGATTTCAAAAAGTGTTTTACCAAAAACTGCAAGGAATTATATTGATGAAAACTTCGATGCGGATGGTACTAATTATTACGTTGTTGAAGCTTTGGATACAGCAGGAAACACCAGCCGGTCTTTTCCTGCTTATGTAACTTTAATTGATAGCACGCCACCTGCGATACCAATAATTTCTTCCGCCATAATTGATTCAGTTGGTAAAATTATCATCAAGGTAAAACCCAATACTGAAAAGGATTTCATGGGCTACCAGGTATTAAAAGCTAATTCAAAAGAACATGATTTCTCGGTAATTGAAGAAACGTTTAAAGACAGTTTTGGTCATACCACGTTCACCATTTATGACTCAACAACATTAAATACTTTAACGAAAAATATTTACTACAAACTCGTTGCTTTTGATTATCATTTTAATCAATCAAAAGCATCAAAAATTATAGAACTCAAGAAACGTGATACTATTCCGCCGGTAAGTCCGGTGATTACAGATTTTTCAATTAATGACACATCAGTTACTATTCGTTTTGCAAACTCAAGCAGCGAAGATGCTGTTCAAAACATTTTATTAAGAAAAGAAATTGGTAAAGAAAAATTTGATTCTGTTTTATTTAATACTAAAACTTCAGTTACTGCATTTAATGATACTAAGATTGTTGCCGGCAAAACCTATGAATATGCCATGATTGCCAAAGATGATGGTGGATTATTATCAAAAATCTCCAATACTATTCAGTTAAAAACATTACTCAATAATAAAATTCCAACACCGGTTTTAAAAGGTTCTTATGATGAAAAAGCAAAAAAAGTTCTTCTTTTTTTTGAAATAGATAAAAAATTAAATAGCACGAAAATAAAAATAGAAATATACAAAAGAGCTGATAAGAAATCGAGGTGGGTTAATTTAAAAACTATTAATGCAGATAAAAGCAAAACGTTTTTAGATGAATCCATCAATGGACAAAAAACGATGTTGTATATCATCCGGTTGATTGATGAAAAGAATAACACCTCAAATTTCAGTAAAGAGCTTACCATTCAATTGTAGTAAAAAGACATTATGTATATTAAAAGTATTTTCCTATTTCTGTTTATTCATTTTGTTTTATTATCCAATGCGCAAATTATTTCGATGGATAGTTTAAAAAATAAAACAAAAAATTATTTCACTCCATTTTCTGTTACAGGCAATATGGGACTGAGTTATGATGGGTATGGGTTAAACTTAAATCCTAGTGGCAATTATTATACAGCACGCAGACCATGGAATTTAGTGCGTTTTACTTTCGCACCTACTTTTAATTTTGGAAAATTGAGTCTGCCTTTTAATTTCAGTTTTACACCAACACAAACCAATTTTGTAACACCATCAACTTTTGGTGGTTTTGGAAGTATTGGTGGAAAATCTCAAAATGTCTGGCAGTTTCTTACCAATCCACTCAACAATTTTGGAATTTCACCAACCTATAAATGGGCGCAGTTACAGCTCGGTACACAGTATCTTCACTACAGCGATTTAAGTACTGGCGATATAGGAATGTTTGGTTATGGTTTTTCATTAAGCCCCGGCAAGTTTCGCATTAAATTTTTTAATGGTGTAAGTCAACGGCCCATTAGCTACGATGCGCTTGCGGCACCACCAATTATTGGCGCTTATCAACGCAATAATTGGATGACACAATTGGGTATGGAAGAAGAAGGCAAATACAACATTAGCCTGAATTTTGCAAAAAGTAAGGATATTATAAATAGCGTAAATCCTGCACCACCTGCCATTTCAGGCATTTTACCACAGGAAGGATTTACAGCAAGTTTTGTTTTGAAAACTATTATAGCAAAAGATTATTATTTTAATACAGAACTGGCGCACAGCATTTATACAACTGATGAAACACAAGCGCAATCAATTGTTGGTGTAAAAGGTTTTCAGCCTTTTATTACAAGTCTTACCAGTACAAAAGCAGATAATGCATTACAAGCGAGTTTTGGACGAAAGAGTAAAAATTTTGGTATTGGAATTAGTACTAAATATTTGGGCGCAGGTTTCCAAACAGCGGGTTATCCTTTTATGCAACCTGATCGGTTTGATTATACAATAAATACCCGTTTCAATGCCTGGAAAAATAAAATGAATATTACAGCCAGCGTTGGTCAGCGTGTAAATAATTTAAGCAACAATACACTTAAATCAAAACAATTCATTGCAAACATTAATTGGTTTACACAATTCAGCGACCATTTTAATGTGAATGCTAATTACAACAATTTTGGTTTTGAAACTACAGGATCAACCGGCTTACGTAATGTGGCAAATGATATAAGTATAAACCCCACCTATAACTGGACAACAACAAATATGCTTCACCTTATAACAATGACTTACAGCTTTAGCAAGTATGCAGAACAGTTGAATTTTTTTCCATTCACCACTACGCTAAACACAACCAATACCTTATTGCTGACTTATATTCCTACTTTTTTTAAGAAGCAGCTTACTACAGATTTTACGCTGATGTATTTTACAAATAAAGTACCATTAATACTTCCCAATTACCTGATCACTAATTTGTATTCCGCAACCGGTAATATAAGTATCCCAATTGCTAAAAAGAAAATAACCGGGAAAGGGCAATTGATGTACACATATAATGAATCGAATGGAAACAGCGGTGGAAATAATATTCTCGCCACAGCAGGTGCAGACTGGAACATAAATAAAAAAATAAAATGGAATTTATCAATGACAGGCAACCTGTTTAAGTACGGCAATACTTTTATTCCACCGAATGCACAATATCTGGAAAGCACAATAAGAACATCATTGATGTACCGCTTTAAATAATGAATCACATGAAAATAAAACACTCACATAAAATATTAATGAAAGAAAGAAAAATCAATTTCAAACTTTCCTTCCTGAAAAAATGGGTAACACATCTATGCATAATGTTCCTGTTATCTATTACTACAATTTTTCAGCAACTGCATGCTCAGGCTTTTACGACTCAAATGGTATTGAATGCAAGGCCCACCTCCTTATTATCCGATTGGGCTAATCATCCCGAGATACTGAATTACATTGTCACTTATGCCGGAGGTGCTATAGCAGGAAATTATTCAGCAAAAATAATAGCCACTTTTAAAGATGGTACAGGTAATATCATTGGCACAAGTGATCTGAATCTTTTGCCTGTCCGCATTTTTATACCTGGTACTATTATATTGCAAAGTAAAGATGCGGTGCTGTTACAATGCATACGCTTCACAGGCAATATGCAAAGAAGTATCAATGCTACCGGCAGGCTGCCCGCAGGAAGTTACCAGTTAGCTCTCCAGATTATTGATGCAAAAACATTGCAGAAATTAACGAATGAAATTAGCCGCCCGTTTAATGTAATGAGTTATCAATTACCTATCCTGATGCAGCCGCAAAACCAATCGGTATTAATGGCAGAGCAGGCAAGGGTTGCCATCACTTTTCGTTGGACTCCACTGGCACCTGCACCAATGCAGGAGCGCATTAGTTATCTGTTACAGATATTCGAAATACAGGAAGGGCAAACAGCTATGCAGGCATTCCAAAGTAATCAGCCAATATTAAATCAGCAAGTGTTGGGTGTTACACAATATATATGGCAGCCTCAACTTTACATGGCTGACAGTGCTCAAAACAGAAAATTTATTTGGACCATTCAAACAATAGATTCCCGGGGATTGGGCTTTAATAATGGTGTGGGTGATGGCCGAAGTGAACCCTTTTGGTTTGAAATAAAATCTGCTAAAGAAATATTGAAAGATAGAAAAGAGTAAAAAAAGAAACATGAAAACATTTTTTATTACCATAATTGCTTTCTTTTTATTGGCAACTGTTTCTGCGCAGAATAATATAAAACCAGCCTCATTAGGCATACACTATTCATTAACGGATTTTGAAACTGCCGCTAAAATAAAAGCCACATCTTTAAGTGACGTGCTAAAGAATAAACAGTGGAGTTTGCCTGCACAAATGATGACTGGAATCGGGGTTGATTTTTTAAAAGGTATTACCAACCACATTGATTTTGCCGCAAGTTTAAATTATACAAAAGGAATTAACACCTATAATTTGCCTGCTACTAATATCAATAATTATTCTCTTTTTACAATGGATGCGTCTTTGAATATAAAATTAATGAGCGATAAATATTATGTTCGCCCGTTTTTAATTACAGGTGCTGGTTTATATAATCAAAATGGAACAGGGATATATGCGCCATTAGGTATAGGTTTTCAATTCAATATTTTTAATGCAGCTATATTAAATGTTCAGGCACAATACAACATGGCGTTTAAAAGTGCTGATAACTCAAATCTTTTTTA
>DATCMY010000394.1:0-1942 GCA_036565505.1 Hanamia sp. | reverse complement strand
ATAGGGAGTCTTTATTTTATCCCATGTATCTTCCGGGGATTTGAAAATGATTGCATCGGCAGGATGATTCGCCAGCCATTTGTTGTTATTCTTAAAACTTATCACATCATCTTTTCCAACCTTAATTAGCAATTCATCAAAAGCCGCACTGTTGAAAAAATCAGTTACTTCCGTATTTTTAAGCATCATGTATATATCATAAATATGTCTCACTTTATTGGCTAAATCTTTATACGGTTCTTCCGTTTGAGAAAACCGGACAAGGCTCATAATTTTCTCACACAAGGTTCTTTCTTTGCTTAATACTTTTACAGTAAATGGTTGCAGGTTATATTGCTCAATCATTTGAGTTTGGCAAGTTGTACTCATCATTTCTGTGATATAGCAAGTAACTTCTGCATTTATAAAAGGTTCAGAACTGCCCTGCCAACTGGCTTCTACAAAAATCTGTTCTCTTACCAGTCCAAAGGTTCCCTGAAAGTTTTGCTTATTATACTGATGGGCTGTTTTACGAATCATTCCCAGTTTATTGGTAATGCCTTCTATTTCTACTTCGGGCATTACACTACTTACTGCATCTGTTATAGCTTTTAATTTTTTTTTAAGTTTGTTGCCAGATTCGCCTTTGTTGTTAAGTACTACCATGTCCACATCTTCCGAAAACCTTTCTATCAGTTTATGACATTTTGAAAGTGCTGTACCACCTTTAAAAACAGCCTCACTTGCTATTGGTGAATGAAAGATGCTGTACAAAGCAAATGTTACCCAATAATCTTTTTCAATATAGATTTCCGGGATATTAAACCGCTGCGCTGTTGCAATAACTGCATCCTGAAAAAGTTGTTTATTGGTATGTAAATTCATAGTTACCTGATATTCCAATATTCAATATTAGGAAGTTGTTTTTTATTTATTCCAAATTCATAGATGGTAAGGGGATTGATACTTTTCTTTAAATCTTCTACAGGTTTTGCAGGATTTATTTCATTCAATATCGCCCCGGCAAATGCCCTTACCCGTGGTGGATATTTAAGGGCTATTTCCACAAACTCTTTCTTTTCTTTATTGGTAAGATCCTTTATTTTTTGGAGCATATATTTAATTACCTGGGTTTTTTCTGTATCAGGGATTGTCTTAAAATCCTTTAGCACATCCAATAATTCCATCAGGTAATAATTCTCGTTGGTTACATCCAGATAACTTTTTACAGGCTTTACCTGTATGCTGCCTATTTTGGTAACAATACGCTTGCCCCTGCTGGCTACCCGAATATTTTTAGGCACCTGTGTTGTTAATCCCAGTCTGTTGTACAAAGATGTGCCAGTGATATAAGCAAAGCGTTTGCCATCATCAAAAAGGTAGGGCTTTAATAGTTCTTCTTCCTTTGGTTTCAGGTCGCCGAATGCCGTCTTCTTCGGCTTATAGAACACTCCTGTTGATGCTCGGCTGATAACTCCCTTTTTAATAAGCCGTTCAATGGCTTTGGCTGCGGCAGGATATTCATCTGGAGCAATAGCCAGCCCCTGATACTTGAAAGTAGTACCATTCTGCATTTTATTAATTCTTGTTTCTATTTTTTCAGCCACCTTCATAAAACCTGTTTGAGATAGGTAAAGATAAAAAAGATTTTACAAATGTCAAGTATTTAGTGCAAAATACTTGACATTTAGAAGGTGAGTGGTTAAAACAGGGGGCATCTTGTTTCAAAACAGTTACTCTATTTTCAGGAGGGAAAGGAATTGTAGAAATTAGTGAAGAAAGGAGGAATATTACCACCTGCAGCATTTACAAGGCCGTCAATTTTTCCATATACATCCAATAATGTTTTTTTGCATTAGTCAAATCGTTCTTATTAGTAACATCTGCATAAAGAACAATAGTTTTCCCGCCTTCAAGGTTAATTTTTCTGGATATTACCTCCGCTATTTTACGATTCCTACCC
>DATCMY010000393.1:0-14215 GCA_036565505.1 Hanamia sp. | reverse complement strand
GGTAGTATGTACATCATGTCCGCAGGCATGCATCACCCCTTCATTTTTAGAACGGTATTCCACCTCATTTTGTTCTGTAATAGGCAAAGCATCCATATCTGCCCGCAGGGCAATGATTCTCTTTTCAGGATTTTTTCCTTTAATGATTCCAATAACCCCTGTGGTTGCCATTACTTCAAAATCAATTCCCCATTCCTTTAATTTAGCCTGCACATATTTTGAAGTTTCAAATTCCTGGTAACTCAATTCCGGATGTGCATGCAGTTGGTGGCGGATTTGAATGAACTCTTCCGCATAATTCTTCGATAGGTTTTTTATATTTTCTTTCAGCATTATTAAATGTTAATTATTTATCCGTCAAATGTAAAAAGAGTTTAGTGGAAGAAAGGTTTTTTTTGAAAACGGCGTTTTAAGCCCTGGTCTGTAACATCCTATTTTTAAATCACCACAATTTTAAAAATACACACCTTCCCATATTTACTATGTACTGACTCCACAAATAAAATGAGTTTTTTAGGGTTGAAAAAATATTTATATTAGATAATAATTCCATTGAAATAACAAAAAAATTTTATGATTAAAAGCTACTTTATCAACATGGAGTCCTGCAACATATTTGTGCAGCAGGCGGGCAATCCCAATAAACCTGCCATCGTATTGGTGCATGGCGCGTCCATTTCATCTGAGTTTTGGTATAAACAATTTGCCGATCCTTTACTTACAGACAATTTTTCATTGTATGCATTTGATTTACCCGGACACGGACAATCAGGAAAAGCTGACAATATTGATGATTATTCTTTAAAAGGCCTTGGTAAAATGGTGAATAGAATTTTAGATTCATTGGCTATTGAAGAATATATCCTGGTAACCTTATCTATTGCTTCCAATATCATAGGTGAAGCAGTTGAAAGTTTACAAGGATGCAAAGGCATCTTTATGACAAGCGCATGTTTGCTGGGAGAAAGATTTCCGGTTTCTTCATTAATACAACCATTTCCTTATATGCATTTATTATCTGCGGAAAATGCATCAAAAGAAGAATTGGAAGATTATGCAACTTATGATATGTTTCATCCTTCAAAGGAAGATATTAAAATTTTTATCGCCAATTACGAGCAGACGGATCCGGCGTTCAGAAATCAAATTGGCAGGGCGCTAATGGAAAGCGATTTTTCTGACGAAGTGGAAAATATTAAAAATGCAAAACTGCCCCTGGCCCTGGTTTATGGTAAAGAAGAAGCCATTGTGAAACCGGATTATTTGCAGGATGCAGGTTTCAATCTTTGGGGTAATAAAATTCATTTAATAAAGGATGCAGGACATTTAGTTACCATCGATAATCCAGCAGATTTTAATAAACTGTTATTATCATTTGCAAATGATAATATTTAAATAATCATTTGAGTAAATCCATATTTTACGAGTTCGGGAGTATTACGGCAATTGGATTTGGCCATCATATTTCTTTTGTGATTAATAACCGTATATTCACTTATAAACAATTTTTCAGCGATTTGCTTGCTGCAATATCCTTCAGCACTCCATTTTAAAATCTCTTTTTCCCGTTTTGTAAAAAGGTTTCTCTCATTTATAAAAAAATTCTTTTTCTCAATAAGCCTTGGTAAAACATTGTCTTTTCTGTTTATCTTTTCAACCAGGTGAGTAACCGGATTTTCATTTACCAGGTGATTTACATTGATCAGGGTTCCAATACTTAAAAGAGGTTGCCCTTTATTATCCTCAGAACTAATTAAAATATTTTTTTGAAGTATATTGTTAAAATCACCGGATTTGGTTTTAAAGCGGTACGTATAAGAAAAAACATGATCCTTATGTTCATTTGCAGGTATCGCTGCTAATGTTTTTAACCTGTAAGGGAAAATTTCTTCATTATATAATTTTAAATCATCGCTATGGCATTTGTCCATAAACATAGATAAACCATTATTGATATAGTCTATAGGCAAATAAGAAGTTTCATTCTTTACGCCTTTTTGCATAGAAAGATATTTCCCTGAAGTATAATCCAACACATAAATAAAGGGTACCTGTGTATAAAATAAATCTTTACAACTTTGAGATAAATCAAGAAAATAGAGCAGCTTATCACTATCCAGCTTTCCATTAATTAAGTTTTTACGTGTTGCAAAATCTACATAATCCAGCCATGTATTAAATTGATTTTTTGCCATAAAATGTCATTTTACCAATAATTTTCTATTTAAGAATGAATCGCCAGCCACTCAAATAATACAATGCATCAATGCAAAACAAACCAACTGAGTTACATTATGGCTACTGGTTTTCATCATCATATTTCGGCGGTGATTGATAACGGTAAATTCGCTTAGATATAATTTATTGGCGATTTCTTTACTGCTTAAGCCACCGGCTAAGTAAGGTAATATTTCCTTTTCCCGCCTGGTAAATAACCTCTCTTCCTGGTTGGGGAAATAGGATTTTTTAAAAACCGTTTCAACGCCTTCCAAAGTATTGAGTGAATTTATTTTTTCAACTACCTGTATAATGGGTGTTTCACTTTTAAAATGATTGACATTGGTGATAACACCAAAACTCATTAAGGGGTTATTATTTTTATCACTCTTAATAAAAGTGTTGCGTTGCAACAGGTTAATGTATTCGCCTTTCCTGTTTTTGAATTGAAAATTATAACTGAAAATATAATTAGGATGTTCCTGGTAGGGAATTTTTTTCAGTATTCCCAACCTGTCTGGGAAAATTTCTTCATTTAATAGCTGAAGATGTTTTTGCTGATAGTTTTCCAGTGTAAAATTGATGCCTCCTTCTAAAAATTCTTTAGCTTCAAATCCCAGCATGGTCTGCAATGAATTGGAAACAACCATGTATTTGCCACTGGTATAATCCAGCAGGTAAATCCAGGGAATGCTGTGATTAAATACCGGCGCGGTAACCTCCATAATAATATGCAGCTGTTCTATGTTCTCAACATGAAGTTCTTTACTGCTTAAGCCACTGGCTAAGTAAGGTAATATCTCCTTTTCCCGCCTGGTAAATAACCTTTCTTCCTGGTTGGGGAAATAGGATCTTTTAAAAACCGTTTCAACGTCTTCCAAAGTATTGAGTGAATTTATTTTTTCAACTACCTGTATAATGGGTGTTTCACTTTTAAAATGATTGACATTGGTGATAACACCAAAACTCATTAAGGGATTATTGTTTGTATCGCTCTTAATAAAAGTGTTGCGTTGCAGCAGGTTGATGTATTCGCCTTTCCTGTTTTTGAATTGAAAATTATAACTGAAAATATAATTAGGATGTTCCAGGTAAGGAATTTTTTTTAGTATTTCCAACCTGTCAGGGAAAATTTCTTCATTAAATAGCTGAAGATGTTTTTGGTGATAGTTTTCAAGAGTAAAATTGATGCCTCCTTCTAAAAAGTCTTCGGTTTTATATCCCAACATGGCCTGCACTGAATTGGAAACAACCATGTATTTACCAGTGGTATAATCCAGCAGGTAAATCCATGGGATGCTATGATTAAATACCGGCGTGGTAATCTGCATAAGGTTATGCACTTGTTCTATATTCTCAATATGCAGTTCTTCCTCAGAAAATTTTTTTTGCTGAAGCCCACCTAAATAGCCCAGCCATGATGCTTGTTGTTTTGGCATGTAAATAGTTTAAAACGGAAACACAGGATGTGGCATCAGCGTTTTGGATAGGCGGGAAGCATTACGATTCAATTCAAATCTAAAACTAAGCAGTTAAATCTGAAAAATGACAAGAAATTGCTATTTTTTTCTGCGATACCCCCGATTATATTTGCTTTCACAATTATCTTATTGAATTTCAATCTGATGCCTTGTTAATTCTTTCTTCCAATTTCCTTTGTATTTCTGCATAATCTCCTTTTTTAGAAAAATCAGTGGCTTTTATAATACTTGGTGTGAACGGGAGGGAATATTCCCGGATACAGGGGAGGAATTACGGTGATTTTTTTGATGTTGAAAGAAAGGAATTTTTTAAACGGCAAAACCGAAGGTTTATAATACCAAAAATAATAGAAAATGAAAGCATTACCCCGCATCCTTGAAGCATTTTTTTATTGGCTTATTGTATTGGCGATCCTTGTACCGATGTGTGTTATTGATTTGTTGGTATTAATAGCATTCTGGCATCACCAGAAATTATAATATAAGATAAGATTTGGCTGGATTTTTTTAATGCCAGATGGTTGGTATTGCAAAGCAAAACAATGATTTTGAATTTTGAACTGAGGTTTTAAAATAATCAATTTATGAAACTAACAAAACCAAAAATGTGGATGATAATAGAAATTGCAATGGCTGCTTTCCTTATCATCAGCAGTTGCAGGGAGCCAGGTAAAACTTATACAAACAATGAAAAACAATTAACCCGGAATTTACAGCCCTTTTTTAAAACAATTTCTTTCACTAATACATTTCTTATTCCCTATAATATATTCATTAAAACTTCATCATTAAAAACTTACAATCATGACAACAAAATTTTTTACTCTCCTGTTAACTGCTTTATTTTTTAGCAGCTTTTCTTTTGCCAAAATTTTTCGTGTCGGCTACAATGGCCTGGCATTGACTGGTGTGGACTATGCAGATCTCCAGGCGGCAAATGATGCTGCCACTGCAGGTGATACCATCCAGATTTATACCAGCTCCGCCACAACGGGTACTATTAATAAGAAGCTTGTGATAATTGGCTATGGTTACAACTTTGATGTAAATACCAATTTGCAGGCTATTGGTACTGATGCGCCTTCTCAGGCCAATATTACTTTTATTACCGGTAGCAATGGTAGCATTGTTTATGGTGTTTCTGGCACTTTCACCATAAGTGCATCTGCTAATGAAACCGATAGTATTTCAAATATTACTTTTCAGCGCTGCAATGGTGGTTTTTATTTAACCAATTACATAAGTTATGGGCCCATTAGTAATATTAAAATAATTAGTTCTGTTACACAAAATATATCAAGGCAATATAATGGAGCTAACGCCAAACCTATAACCAATTTGCAGGTTTACAATTGTATCTTAAACTCTATTGCACTCGAAGGCCCCGCTACAACTGCTACCATCGTTAATTGTGTATCATCAACAACCTTGACTATTGACTTAAATGATGCCAGTGTAGTGGTTAAAAATTGCATTTTCGCTTCTTCAAATTCAACTGCAAACATCAATACTGTGTACGATAATAATTTTTTTATTGAAGCGCAGCCAGCCGTACTACCAGCAGGTAGTAATAACCGATGGAGCCAGGACTGGGGAACTATCTTCAATAGATTAGGCGGCACAAATGATAATCCAGGTAATTATTACGATGCAAGTTTTGATGAAGATTATTATGTTTTAAAAGTAGGCTCACCTGCCATCAATGGCGGTTTTAATGCGGCTAATGCCGTTACCAATTGTGGTATTTATGGTGGCGAGCCCGCTTACGTGTACAAACTCAGTGGCGTACCTGCCGTGCCTGCCATTTATAAATTAACAGCGCCTGGTTCTGCGGCAAGTTCCAATCCCTATAACATTACTATTAGTGTAAGAAGTAATAATTAAAAAAGTTCCTATTCAAAAGAACTATTATTCACTCAAAAAACACTAATTATGTTACCAATATATTTAAATAAAAAACAGCCCCCGGGCATATTGAGCAAGACTTTTGGGAAATGGGCAACAGGTATATTTCTGTTTATTTTCCTGATTCCATCATTGTTGTATGCCCAGCCCAATGTAACTAAAGTTGAATATTACATTGATACCGACCCCGGTTTTGGCAATGCTGCTAATGTAAACATTACTGCCTCTGCAGATATTCAAAATAAAGTAATACCTATTGATCCTGCATCAGTTTCCGAAGGGGTACATCGCTTTTATGCAAGGGCAAAAGACGCCAATGGAAACTGGAGTTTAACCAATACTATATTATTCTACAAACCCTATGGCAGCGGAATTATACCCCCGCCACCAGCACCGCCAACCAATATAACCCGTGTGGAATATTATATTGATACCGATCCCGGCTTTGGCAATGCAACCAACCTGAGTATCACAGCTTCCACCGATGTTCAGAATGCAATCATTGCCATAAACCCTTCAACACTTGCTGAAGGGGTGCATCGCCTGTATGTGCGAGGTAAGAATGCCAATGGAAACTGGAGCCTGACAAATACGTGGCTATTCTATAAACCTTATGGCAACGGCACCAGCCCTACAGCTCCGGCAATTGCCAAAATGAACAAGCTGGAATATTATATTGACACGGATCCTGGCTACGGGAAAGGTGTTCCCGTGGCTTTAGATAGCTTAACCAATTTTGCAGATTATGTTGTGCCTGTTAATGTAACAGGCCTTACAACCGGAGTTCATAATCTGTGGGTAAGAGGTTTAGATAAAAATGGTAACTGGAGTATGGTAAATAAATGGTTGTTCAATACTTCCTCTGTACTTGCCAGCCCATCAATTGTTGTAAACAGCATTACCGATACAATCAATTGTGCCAGGGACAGCTTTAATATTTCCTATCATAAAACGGGAACTTACAATTCAGGAAATACATTTAATGTTGAACTAAGTAATGCAGCCGGCAGCTTTTCTTCACCAACTATTATTGGGTCACTTATGGATACGGGTAATGCAATTATAAAAGTAAAATTACCTTCCCATTTAACTGATGGAACAAATTATCAGGTAAGGGTAAGCAGCACAAATCCTGTAGTAACAGGTATTGCAGGTTTTTCAACTCTCACTATTCATGACCGTCCAACGGTTCAAACCATCACAGGTGCAGGCGATGCCAATGCAACATTCAGTTATCCATATACCATACCTTCTTTTACAGGAAGCACCTGGACATGGCTGGCCTCTGCAGCAACTATTACACAAACAAATAATACAGCCAACCTTTTATGGAATACAGCCGCACAGCCGGATACACTAAAGATTATTGAAACCAATCAATATGGTTGTGTAGGAGATACAAGTATTAAATATGTAAATGTTTACAATTTAAAAATTGATAACGTTGCATCGTCGTCCTTAACTCCATGCCCTTCCGGAAATATAACAGTAACAGGAAATGCAACAGGAGTGTATGATGTGGCAAATAAATTTACAGCCCAATTAAGCGATGCATCAGGCAGTTTTGCAAGCCCTGTAAATATCGGGACTGTAACAGCAAACCCTGTGGGCCTTTCGCAGCCAATCAGCATTAATGCAACGTTGCCTTTCCCTTTAGCAAATGGTACTGGCTACCGGGTACGCATAAATGCTAATTCACCTGTAGTAACAGGAAGCGATAACGGTCAAAATATTACCGTTAATAAACCCAACCTTGGTGTTGACCAGAATGTAAGCAAATGTCCCGGCTCTATGGCGGACATCAGTTCAGTATTCAATACTACAGGTTTAACCGTTCTATGGAATACCGCTGATCCTTCTTCTGTAGATGTGGGTACTTACCAGTTAATCGTAACGAATACTAACGGCTGTAAAGACACAGCCAATGTTACGGTAACCAATTATCCAAAACCAAATTTAGGAGCAGATAAATCAACAACCATAAGTTGCGCAAATGGCACAGCAGATATAACCACTGTGTACAATACTTCCGGTTACTCAAATGTGGTGTACAGCGCTGCAACCCCATCGGCAGCAGGTGTGGGCGTTTACACTCTTATAGTTACCAATAGTAACGGTTGTAAAGACACCGCGAATATAACGGTACTGGATGCAAGCACGGTAACGGTTCCCACGGCTGGAAGCAGTATAAAAACTGCTAACCGTGAATGCACCGATGCACAGGGATGGACGCATTATTATAACGATAATGGTACACCCAATGATTATAGCGACGACATTCGTTTATTGTCTATTAAGAAAAACGGAAATAATATTGGAACTGTTAACGACGGCACTTTTCAATTGAAAGTTGCGGCAACGAGTGGTGCAGGAAGCGATCATGCGGTACTTGTGTCGAGTAGTTTAGTAACGACAGGCGATAATTTTTATAGCATGAACCGTTATTGGAATATAACACCAACGAACCAGCCAACATCATCAGTAGGGGTGAGATTTTATTACAATACACAGGACCTTAACGACGTAAATGGTGATGTATCAGGTGGCCCGATAACCCATACACAATTAACAGTGTATAAACTGCAGGGTGGAAATCCTGATCCAACTTCCAACTGGGCAGGTGCAACCGGAATTAATTATTACACTTCGGGCGCTTCCTCATCCCTGACCGATTGGGTATATACTGATCTTGGTAATAACCGTCACCAGGCAGAGTTTTTAGTAAGCAGCTTTAGTGGCGGTGGTGCCGGCGCTATAACCGCATCTCCTTTACCAGTTACTTATCTTTCATTTACTGCAAAAGGAGAAAAAGATAAAGTAGTGTTGCAGTGGAGCACAGCTACAGAAGTCAACAGTAAAGATTTTGGAGTTCAACGAAGCCTTGATGGAATTCACTTTGAAACTATTGCAACAGTTAATGCAGCAGGTAACAGCAATTCCATTCGCAGTTACAGTTTTGATGATCTGCAAAGTATCGGTTTAACAGGTAAGGTAGTGTTCTTCAGAATTGTGGAAAAAGATATTGACGGGCATTTATTTTATACTGATGTGAAAAAAGTAAAAATACCGGATGGTAAAAATAAATTCACATTGGTTTATAATCCTGTAAGAAATGAAGCTGTATTGAATTACGAGTGTGTTGAAAAAGATGAAGTGCTGATAAGGGTTATAGATCATTTGGGACGGGTTGTTATTAATAAAGAAGTACAGGTAATGGCTGGAACCAACCAGATACAATTACAGACCAGCAATCTCGCAAAAGGCATTTATGAAGTTGAACTAACAAGCAACAAAGATCATGGAGTGGTAAGAATGATGAAGGAGTGATGAAAACTAATCCTCATCCATCTGAAAAGATGGGTGGGGATTTAATCCTTTGAAAATTTTTGTCCAGCCTGGGTCTTCACCGCATAGACTTTTTGAATTAAATATAATTTTCGGGAGACCACGGTATATAATAGGCTTTGAATTTTAATAAAATAAAAGGTTGAACTTTTTTAACTCTAATATTTTAAAAAAGTTGAGCACCGACATTTTAAATTACAAGTTTCTTTCAGGCATCGGGGTCTCATGGTAGGTCTTTTAAATTTTAAGTGGTTATGCTGTGAGGACTGCCGGGAAAAGGTGTATTCACGGTTGTGGTGAAAAGTGTAAAGCAAAAAGGTTGTATAGCAATATAATACACGTCAGGATTTAATGATGGGCTAATCAAAAATTTATTGATTGGCAAATTGTTGCTTCTTTTTGTTTCGACGATAAAAAAATAAATACTGATTAACAAACTAAAAACAAAAAAAATGAAGCGCAAAAATTTTACATCAAAACTTAAGATTATACCATTAATAATATTAATGCCGTATTTATCTTTAAATTCTTTTGCACAGCTCAATAATTCTGTTATCCCACCATCAACAATATGGGCAAAGGTAGCAGGTGGTGCAGCTACTTCAATCGAAAAAACTTTAGGTATTAGTGCTGATCAAAATGGGAACACTTATATCACTGGAAGTTTTGGTGGAACAATATCTTTTCCTGCCGAGCCAAACCCAATACAGCTTACTAGTGAAGGGGGCGACGATATTTTTATTGCAAAATATGATGCCTCAGGTAATGTTCTTTGGGCTAAGAGGGCCGGTGGCACAGGAGCCGATAATGGGAATGCCATTAAATTTGATGGCTATGGCAATATCTATGTAGTAGGATCATATACCGAAAGTGCAGATTTTGGAAGTTTAAACTTAACAAATCCTATTACAAGTTCAGTTAATGTTTTTATTGCCAAGTGTAATGGCGCAACAGGAGATTTTCTTTGGGTAAAACAGGGATTGGGATCTGATTATTATTATAGAGCAGCTTTAGATGTTGCTGTTGATAATACGGGTGATGCTTATCTTACAGGACAGTTTGAGAATAAAACCACATTTGCTCCTCTTCCCACATTGACTTCAGCTGGATGGTGGGACATATTTGTTGTAAAATATAACAGTGCGGGCATCCCTCAATGGGAGACTACGGCAGGCAGTTCTGAAGCTGGTTATAATCTGGAAAGCGGCAACGGAATTGCTGTTGATAATTCGGGAAATGTTTTTATCACTGGCAATTTTAATGGTTCATCTGCCAATCCTACTTATTTTGGGAATATACCATTGGTTTCTAGTGGTGGAGGCGGGTTTTATGAAGAAGACTATTTCCTGGCTAAATATAATACTTCAACTTCTTCTTGGGAATGGGCAGTAGAAGGAGGAGGAGCAGGGACTGATTATGGAATGAAAGTTTCTTTAGATAGTTATGGAAATCCATACGTAAATGGTTTTTTAAACTCATCAACTGCAACATTTGGATCAATTTCTATATCTGAATCAGGGCCGAAGGGTTATTTTGTCGCAAAATATTCTCCAAATGGAAATTTGTCATGGGTTAATCCAACAGGAGGAACCGGTTATAATGGAGTCAGCTGTTCAAAAGTTGATGATATTGGTAACTTTTATTTTGCAGGAACATTTGATGGAACTACAACAGTAGGAGATACGACAATTACTAGTAATGGTTATGATAATTCTTATATAGCCAGTTGGAACAGTAATGGAGTTTTTCAATGGGTAAAGCATATTCCAGGTTCTTACTATGCAACTTTAAGTGCAATGGATGTAGAGGGTAATGGGAATATAGACATAACGGGAACTTTTGCCGGTACAGAAACATTTGATTGCACGGTACTAAATAGTTTGAGCTATAGCAATTTGGCTATTGCTAAATTAGGTATCTCTAATTTGGGCCCCGACGTTCCTACAATAACGGCATCGGCTAACAATATATGTAGTGGTATAAACACTACACTAAGTATAAGCAGTGGCAATCTTAATAATGCAACAGCATGGAAGTGGTACACTGGTAGTTGTGGTGGTACCCTTGTAGGGAGTGGCACTTCAATTACCGTAAGTCCTACACAAAACACAACTTATTATGCTCGTGGAGAAGGAGGATGTGCAGGGCCTGGAGCATGTGACAGTATAACTATTGCCATCAATAAGACGCCACCTTTTATTACCTGTACAGGAGACAAGTTTGTAAATCCAAATACTTCCGGATGTAATTATACACAAACGGGCACATCGTGGGATGCAACTGCAACTGATAATTGTAGCATTTCGTCTATAACCTACACACTTAGCGGCGCTACCACCAATACAACAGGTAATTTACAAACACTCAATAATGTAACATTTTTACTCGGTGTAACAACTGTAACTGCAGTTGCCACAGATGTAAACGGTAATAGTTCCACCTGTACATTTAATGTAACAGTAACAAGTGCCTTATCCACATCTTTCACAAACTCAAATAATCATATTTATTTTGGAGTGGATGGTTATAATACATCAACAATAACAAATAAGCCAACAGGGGGAACAGGGCCTTATGTAGTGTGGGTAAGTTCAACCCGAAACCTTTTATGCAACCAGGTCGACAATTCAGGAAATGAAACATGGACAGGCGGAGCGGGAACAATCAATAGTTGGAATACTATCTGTGGTTCAATCAATGGTTTATCTATTTCAACAGCAGACGGTATTTCTGAGGGTAGTTCATATTCCGTAACCGTCAGCTTAATGGCAGATGCAGATATTACAGATTCAATTACTGACGCCTTTGGATGTATTATTAAAGATACACTGCACATAATAGCAGAAGATGCCCGTTGCTTTAAAGGTAATACCAAAGTGATGATGTGCCATTATACAGGTAGTACTACAAATCCAACTACGCAAATATGTGTGGACCAATCAGCCGTAGATGCTCATTTAGCACAAGGGGATAAATTGGGAACATGTAATAATACTCTTTCTGCCTCCAGGATGATAGCACCAGTTATTACTGAAACACCAAAAAAGCTTGAGGTAACAGTGTCACCCAATCCAGCGTCCACCTACTTCAACCTTGGAATAAAAAGCGCAAGTAAGGAAATAGTTAAAATAACTGTTGTCGATGTTAGAGGTAGGAAAGTAGAACAAAGAAATAATGTGCCTGCGAATAGCTCATTACAATTGGGTAATAGCTATCGTTCGGGAATTTACTTTGCTGAAGTTGTGCAGGGAAATGATAAGATTATTTTAAAATTAATAAAGCAACCAGAATAACCGGGTATTAGAAGCTCAAAGTCCTCATCAGCCTATAAAGGCGGGTGGGGATTTTTTTGAATTTGCAACTTTATTAAAAACATACAATCATGAAAACAAAATTCACACTAATAATTCTTTTATTATTTCTTGGCATAACATTTTAAGCGCTCAAACTGCAAAACCCTTGATTGGCAGGAAAGACGGCAGGCTATATAAAATAAATCTTTTGTGCCTTACCCTGCCAATACCTGACTATTACTTTCTTAATATCAGCATTGTGTAATATGATAAAATTAGGATTAATGATAAAAGATTAAAAGGCAGGTAACAGAATATGTTGCCGCCGCACTTATTCCCTGGTCCGATAACGGATATGTCACCATTACTTCACACTATCGGGATCAAAATCTTTACCGGGGTCCACTTCAATGGTTTCGGGAATTAAATAGATGGAAGCGCCACCAAGCATTTCGCTTATTTGCTTTTGATATACTTCGGCCTCTTCTTTGGTTCTGAAATTTCCGAATTTGATCCGGATGTATGGATTGGCAAACCACATATAAGGTTTCTGCTCAGGGAATTTTTGTAATAGTTCGGCCCGTACCTTAAATGCATGCTCTTTATCGCTTGTATTAAGCACCATTAGCCTGTATCCTTTTGCTGTACGGGCTTCTGTCTTTAAAATCGCGGTATTTATTTCTGCTTCTTTTTTTGTTATAACAGCTAACCGGTTGTCTTTAAATACGACCACTTTGCTTGGCAAAACAGTATCTACCACCTGCGCAAAAGACGAATACCCCAAACCAACAAATAGTATAATAAGTAGTTTTTTCATGTGTTCCTATTTATGTTTTTATTAGTGATCCCGCAAAAAAGCGGGACAGGCATGGAATAGCCTGAATAATCCTCACTTGTTGGCGAGGAACATTACTCATTGCTATTTCAAGAATATTCATTCCTTTGTGTAATAATTTGTTTATCATCATGTTTGGTTGATAATTGCTCCAAGCAATTTGCAAAAATAATACCATGATTTTTATTGCATAAATAGTTTTTAACGCTTCCTGATATTACCAGATTGTAAACTGGGCTTTACGGTTGTATCCCCTCTATTTTTTAAGAATTATTTTAGGATAATTTATTCCCTGCTTTCCTTCACAATATTGATACTGCTGCTGCAACCAAGCCTGTTGGCACCAGCATCTATCAATTCTTTTGCAAATGAATAAGATTTTATACCTCCGCTGGCTTTAATTTTTACCGAATCTGAAAGATGAGCTCTTATCAATTTTATTGCATGTATAGAGGCACCTTTTTCTGCATATCCTGTTGAAGTCTTTACAAAATCCACACCGGCCGCTCCATAAATATCACAGCATTTTATTATTTCTTCATCAGTGAGCACACCACTTTCAATAATTACTTTTATCACCTTATTCTTATTTTTTACAATTGGCATCACGGTGTTTATTTCATCGGCGATAAATGTCCAGTCATTATTTTTTATGGCAGAAATATTAATCACCATATCCAGTTCATCAGCCCCATCTACAATCGCCAAAACAATTTCTGCCACCTTGGCTTCAATTGCGCTATAGCCAAAGGGAAAGCCTATAACAGTAGCTACCTTCACTTCTGAATGGATTAAGAGCTCCTTCGCTTTTTTAACATATAACGGCGGCACACAAACGGCGGCAAAACCATACTCCATGGCTTCTTTACAAATATTTTCAATTTCTGCCCAGGTAGCGGTAGGTTTTAATAAAGTGTGATCTATGTATTTTGCTATGTCCATTTTTGCAACCGTTTATAAAAAAATGAAGGTAGTAATTTAACTTATGTATATCTTCAATTACTTAAACAAATTAACGCAATGAGAAAATGTAACTATCTATTCCTGGTGTTTCTATGCGCCTTCACCAGTTTCTTTTTTATCAACCAATTAAGTGCCCAAGCTACCTTTCCTGTAAATGGAATTGCCAACCCCACAGA
>DATCMY010000392.1:0-4185 GCA_036565505.1 Hanamia sp. | reverse complement strand
GGCATGAACACTCATTTACTTTTTATTGAAAACTCCAGGGAACATGCCAAAAAAATTATCAATGATATTCTTGCTAAAAAAATAAAAGAGCAATAAATTTTTTACCATATTGATTTAATAAGTAGTCCAAAGGACTACGTTGAAATCTTAGATGGTATTATGCAGATAGAAAAAGGCATTGGACTATTTGCTGGTATAATCGGTATTAGTTCAATTTCCCTTTTTCTTTTTCTATTATTTTTTTTAAACGGCGTTCATTTATTATGTAACTAAAGTGAGTAGAAAAAAAACCAATAATAATTGATAAAGAAACTAAAATGTAAATCAGGTTTGCGCCACCGGTTTCCCATAAATTAGTAAATAATTTGGTGAGAAAAAAAATCACTAAAAATGAAACGACAGTCCACGCTAAAGAAAATAATAAATAATATTTCCACTTAGGCCCGCTTTTTTGTTCCTGCCAATTTTCGATGAAGTGCCTTTCTGAATTTGTAATCATGTTTTTTTATAACTCTTTTTTATTGTTTTATTTTCTAATCAATGGATGAATTTTATAAAATCTAAAATAGCCCTGACTTATTCAGCCATCATATCTTTTGCAACCTGAATCATATCTTCCATATTCGGTTTGCTAAAATAATCTCCATCACTTCCATAAGATGGGCGGTGGGCTTTTGATGTGAGTGTACGGGGAGAAGCATCAAGCCAGCGGTATCCGCCCTGCTCTTCCATCACTTTATTAAACATATACGCAGAGGCTCCTCCGGGCACATCTTCATCAATAAAAAGAATACGATTGGTTTTCTTTAAAGAATCCAGTATTAAATGATGAATATCAAATGGTAAAAGTGTTTGAACATCTATTATTTCACAACTGATATCCATTGGCTCTAAAATTTTCGCGGCTTCCTCTATAATGCGCAATATCGAACCGTAGGAAACAATAGTAATATCAGTTCCTGTTTTTATAATTTCAGGTACACCTAACGGTACCCTGTATTCGATTAAATTGGATGGTAATTTTTCTTTAAGCCGGTAACCATTTAGGCATTCAATCATTAATGCCGGATCATTGCCTTGCAATAAAGTATTATACATTCCTACAGTTTGTGTCATATTTCTGGGAACACATACATACATGCCGCGAAGCGCATTAATGATCATTCCCATAGGAGAACCGCTATGCCAGATACCTTCAAGCCGGTGGCCGCGTGTTCTTACGATCACAGGCACGCTTTGCTGGCCTTTTGTACGAAAATGCGTAGTGCACACATCATCACTCAAAGGTTCTAATCCAAATAATAGATAATCCAGGTATTGTATTTCCGCAATGGGGCGTAAACCCCGCAATGCAAGGCCGATACCCTGGCCCATAATACTAACTTCGCGGATGCCGGTATCAAAAATCCTTTCTATGCCATATTTATCCTGCAAGCCGCTGAAACCCTGGTTTACATCGCCAATATGGCCGAGGTCTTCTCCAAAAGCAATTACTTTTTTATTGTGGGCAAATAATTCATCAAAATATCTGTTGAGTATTTCAAAGCCATTGATCATTACCGCATCATGGTTGTATTGAACCGGAACAGGCTCAATCTTCAATGCAGATTTGGCCCCTTCATTATATAGAAAAGTGTTAAACAATTCTGCATTTTCTTTCTTCAGGTTTTGATAATAATTTTTAATTGCCGGATCGGTACCCGTCGAAGAAGGAAGATTCAACACGGTGCTCAATGTTTTCATCACATCCCTCCGGGTGGGTTCACGCAAGGCTGACAAATCATTCATTAATTTTTGAACAACCTCTTTATCCCGTTGTTTCTCAGAAAATTGTTGCAACAGGTTTATGGTTTCCGTTACCTGGTTTTTAATAGGCGTTCTATATTTTTCCCATGCCTGTTTCCGGCTCTCTTTTACTAATATCTTAGCATCCGTTTCTATTTCATCTATTTCATTTTCGTCGGCAAGCGCATTGGCGATAATCCATTCGCGCATTTGCTTTTTTCCATCCCATTCTCTTTCCCATGCAAGCCTTTCGGGGCTTTTATAACGTTCATGGCTACCCGAAGTTGAATGCCCCTGGGGTTGGGTTAATTCTTCTACATGAAATAAAGCAGGCGTATGGGTTTCCCTGATATGTTTGATGGCGCTTTCTAATATTTCGCACATGCCTGCATAATCCCATCCCTTAAGTTTATAAATATTGATTCCATTGGTACCCTCTTCCTTTTGCAATCCACTCAAAGCAGTTGAAATTGATGATTTGGTGGTTTGATATTCTTTCGGAACTGAGATGCCATAGCCATCATCCCAAACAAATACGGCAAGTGGCACCTGCATAACACCCGCGGCATTGATGGTTTCCCAAAAGTGCCCTTCTGAGGTAGCGGAATCACCTATGGTGCAAAAACATATTTCATTTCCATTATCGCTCAAGCCTGTAAATTCCTGCAAAGCATCCACCCCTCTAAAAACTTTTGATGCTAAAGCCAGGCCCAGCGCCCTTGGCATTTGCCCGGAGGTAGGAGCGATATCAGCAGATATATTTTTTTTATGAGCCAGGTCCATCCAGTTCCCGTTTTCATCTACAAATTTTGTGGCAAAATGAGCGTTCATCTGGCGACCTGCACTGAATGGGTCATTATTGATATCCGGATCCGCATATAATTGTGCGAAGAATTGCTCAACCGATGCAAGTCCACTGGAAAACATAAAAGTCTGATCACGGTAATATCCCGATCTGAAATCTCCGGGCATAAAAAATTTTGCCATCGCTACCTGTGCCACCTCTTTACCATCACCAAAAATTCCAAATTTGGCTTTTCCGGTAAGCACTTCTTTTCTGGCAAGCAAACTTGCTTCCCTGCTTACGCAAACCACTTTGTAATCCTTTAATACTTCCTGCTTAAATTTTTCAAAAGACAGGTTCTCTAAAAGATCTTCTTCGTTTACTTGGTCTGTATTCATGGAGGCAAAAATATTGATTAATTGATGAATGTTAAAAAAGCTTGACGTTAATCACAATTTGCAACTATTTCTTGCGTTTTAGTATCTTTGAATTTGTTTTAAAATAAGATTAATGAAAAATATATTTGCCGTTATTACCTGTCTTTCTCTTACAATTGCCGTTAGCGCTCAAACTACCACCAATGTAAGTAAAAAATCAAAGGTTGACAAAAAAGTTACTGCAGATTCGAAAGTGGCGGCTCCAAATGCGCAAATGGTTTCTCAGCCTTCTATACCGGTTGAAAGCCTTTTACTTAAAGAAGGAGAATATAATTTTGGTAAAATTCCTCAGGGGAAACCTGTTACCCATGTTTTTGAATTTACCAATACCGGAAACACTCCTTTCTCTCTGGATAATGTGCAGGCAAGTTGCGGTTGTACTACCCCTGAATGGAATAAAGAGGTAGTGGCTCCTGGAGCAACCGCTAAAATTACGGTAGGTTACAATGCAGCTAATGAAGGACCTTTTGCAAAACCTGTTACAATTACTTATAATGGAAATCAAACGAAACAAATAATTATTAAGGGCGAAGTTTGGAAAACACCTGTAACTTCGGCACCTGAAAATTCCGCAATAAATTCTTTAAAAAACGAACAATAAAAAAACCTTAAAAAAATTACAATGAAAAAATTACTATTGGCAGTTCTTGCTTTATCCTCTACTACTTTATTTGCTCAGAAAAAAGCAGATGATATTGCTAAACTAAATACTGAAACTTTTGATTTTGGTAAAATAAAACAAAACGTACCGGCTACCGCTACTTTTGTGGTTACTAATATTGGAACGGAACCTTTGTTGATTGACCAGGCCATGCCTACTTGTGGCTGTACCATTTCAGATTATACTAAAACTCCAATAGCACCGGGAAAAACCGGAACCATTAAAGCAACTTATAATGCTGCTGCCTTGGGTCATATTGACAAAACTTTGACTGTAAAATTTGCCGGCGCTGATGATATAAAATATATTAAACTTACCGGTGAAGTTGTGGCCCCTTCTGCTGTTACTACTACGGCCCCCGCCACTGCTTCAAAGAAAATGCAGAAATAATACCATCTTGATTTAATAAGGAGTCCAAAGGACTACGTTGAAATCTTAGATGGTATTATGCCGATAGAAAAAGGCATTGGACTATTTGCTGGTATAATCGGTATAATTGATGCTTTACCAGGTAATAA
>DATCMY010000391.1:0-4726 GCA_036565505.1 Hanamia sp. | reverse complement strand
CTTATGTATTATCAATCTCCGGTTGGCCTTCTTAAAATAAATATTAATGATGGAATGATCAACGAAATTATATTTTCAGATAGCGAAGATGAAATAAAAGCAGGTGTAAAAAAAGATGATTCTGATAAAAAGAGCAAAACTGTTATTAAAAAATGCCAACTACAATTTGATGAATATTTTTCTGGTAAAAGATTCCATTTTGATCTACCGGTTCATCAGATGGGAACTCCTTTTCAGGAAAGAGTTTGGAACGAATTAGTGAAAATTCCTTTCGGAAAAACCATAAGCTATCTTCAACTTTCCCAACGTATAGGAAATGTAAAATCAATAAGGGCGGTGGGTACAGCCAATGGTAGAAATATGCTTTCTATTGTAGTTCCTTGCCACAGGGTTATTGGTTCAGATGGCAGCCTTACTGGTTATGCCGGTGGATTGTGGAGAAAGCAATGGTTATTGGAGCATGAAAATAAATATGCGAATGGAGTTCATCTTCTTTTTTAGACATTTTTATTTGATAAACTAAAAAATTATATTTCGGTGATTATGTATTTATATTTATTGTCAACGGAATTGATGTAAATTCCGGATATTCTTTTTACTTCTAAATTTTCAGCTATGGGCATTTTAAAATTATCTGTAAAAAAAACAATTCATTTCTTAGCTTTTTTCCTGGTAGGCACCCTGCTTTATCATTGTAATAATAATAAATCCTCTCAAACTGGCTCTGTGACTGCAATGTTGGATAGCAATAGTAGCGATGCACTTTTTAAAAAATATAATCTTGACAAAATTAAATTACCGCCGGGATTTAAAATTGGAGTGTATGCAGAAGTGCCAAACGCAAGAAGCATGTGTGTATCCCCCGGCGGAACTGTATTTGTTGGTACTAAAGGTGATAAAGTATATGCTATTACTGATAAAAATCACGATGGAAAACAGGTGAAAGTATATGAAATAGCCAGTGGGCTTACTTCTCCGAATGGTGTAGCTTTTAAAGAAGGTAGTTTATTTATTGGCGCTATTTCTACTATCTACAGGATGGATAGTATAGAATCCCGGTTAGCAAATCCGCCAAAACCGGTTGTGATTTATGATAAATATCCTTCCGATGAACATCATGGTTTGCGATTTATTGCTTTCGGGCCCGATGGAAAATTATATGTACCGGTAGGTGCACCTTGTAATGTTTGTGATCCCAATCCACCTTATGCGTCTCTAACCCGAATCAATCCAGATGGTACAGGTCTTGAGATTTTTGCCCGTGGTATAAGAAATACCGTTGGGTTTGACTGGAATCCCCTCACAAAAGAAATTTGGTTTACCGATAATGGCCGCGATAATTTGGGGGATAATATACCCAATGATGAACTGAATACTGCACCAAAAGCAGGTATGCATTTCGGTTATCCCTATTGCCACCAGGGAAATATTCCTGATCCGGAATTTGGGAAAGGTAAAAATTGCAGTGACTATACAGCACCTGCTAAATTATTAGGACCTCACGTGGCCCCATTGGGAATGCGTTTTTATACTGGGAATAGTTTTCCTGCAGAATACAAGAATGCTATATTTATTGCTGAACATGGAAGCTGGAACAGGAGTATTCCTATTGGATACCGGGTAGCGGTAGTAAAAATGGATTCCAATGGGAATGCAAAAGATCCGGAAATTTTTGCCGAAGGTTGGCTGCAAAATATAAGAGATGTAAGTGGGCGACCGGTTGATGTGCAATTTTTGGAGGATGGTTCCATGTTGGTGAGCGATGATTATAGTGGAGTTATTTACAGGATTACGTACTCATAAACAATTGTTTTATTGTTGAGTGCACTTCAGATACTTTTGTACCAATTACTAATTAACTTATAAAAAATGCACGATCAGGATTACCATCATGAAGAGGAACATTTGCAAAGCTCTGAACTTTTACGCGATGTAGTAATAGGAATGAGCGATGGACTTACTGTTCCTTTTGCACTGGCAGCGGGCCTTACAGGCGCAGTTTCCAATAGCTCAATAATTGTAATTGCCGGTATAGCAGAAATAGTTGCCGGTAGTATTGCCATGGGTTTGGGTGGTTATCTCGCGGGCAAAACCGAACAGGATCATTATTCAAGCGAATTGAAAAGAGAATACGCAGAAGTGGATAATGTTCCTGAAAAAGAAAAAAAAGAAGTGAGGGATTTTTTTGAAAATATCGGGTTAAGTGAGGAACTCCAAATAAAAGCTACTGAGGAAATTTCAAAAGATAAAAAACAATGGGTTGATTTTATGATGAAATTTGAATTAGGACTTGAATTACCTGATCCAAAAAGAGCAACTAAAAGCGCATTAAATATTGGAATTTCTTATGCAGTTGGTGGAATTATTCCTTTAAGCCCATATTTTTTTATTGAAAATTCAATCGAAGCATTAAAATTTTCTGTAGTCGCAACACTCATTTGTCTTTTTGTTTTTGGGTATTTTAAAAGTAAAATTACCGGTGTACCTGTATTGTCGGGTGCTTTCAAAGTGATGCTGATTGGAGCTCTTGCAGCGGCTGCAGCGTTTGGAGTAGCTTTGCTTTTTAAATAAATTTCCTCTTAAAATTTATTTAACGGATTTTTTCAATGGGATAACCGTTATCTTTTTATCGTAAATTTTACTGTGCTTTTTACGCATGATTGAGCAACTCTACTCTTTTTTATAAGGGAATGAAATAACTATTGGCTATCATCGTTTTATAATTGCTAAACCCGTTGCTAACCTATTTTTTGAAACCTTTAAAATAAAACACCTTTTTTGTATCTATTCTATTGAGTTTTACACAAAAATTATTTTTTAAAAAATTAGCCGACAATGATCTGGTAAGCAAACTTATGCTTACTCATTTCAGAATCGTATCAAGAGCTTAATGGATAATCAGTTTTTGAATTTTGGAACCCCTTCATATCTATGCGGGGGTTATTTTTTTTTAAAATAATTTTGGTCTGGATTATCCTTCGCTAAAAATAGTGTGTTTTGAATCTTTTGAAATATTAGTAATTGTCCAGGTTATTCTTTTTTCAAATGGATGTTTACGAACCAGGCAATTTTGCTTGGCACAGATTTTACAAGAATATTCCTGGCATCCGTCAGAATGAACAAACAGTTCTAATGATTCTCCAAATTCATTTCTTATTAACAGGGCCAATGCATCTATTTCTGCATGCGCTTCATACACATTAAGGTACCATGGTACCGTAAGATGGCAATCACAATGCAAAGTGCTTCCATATTTTATTATTCTCAAATTGTGCAGATCAATCCAATTCTCGGGACGGTTTTTATTAAGCAATGCAACAATATTTTTAAGCAATTTCATATCAGCTTCGTCCATAATTCCGGCAATAGAAGTACGGGCAATATTGTATCCTGTAAAAATGATAATAATGGCTACAATGCAGGCAATAATACTGTCAATAAATTCAAGTTTGGTAAAGTATATCAGTAAAAGGCCGGCCACAATTCCAATAGTTGAATAGGTGTCCGTTTTTAAATGTTTGCCGCCGGCAATTAATTGCAAAGAATTATTTCTTTTTCCAGTATTCACACAAACGGTTCCTGCAATATAGTTGATGATCGCAGTAAAACTGATCAATAAAATTCCAAAATCAAGTTTGGCAATTGTATGGGGATGAATAAAATTTTCTATGGCTTCATAAATAATAAAAAAACCGGCAACAATGATTAATGTTCCCTCTACAGCAGCAGAAATAAATTCTACTTTTCCATGTCCGTAAGGATGATCCGTATCTTTTGGTTTTGCTGAAACATACAAGCTATATAAACCTAAAGCGCCTGCTACCACATTTACAATACTTTCCAGCGCATCGGTGAGTATGGCCAAAGAACCTGTGATAAACGCTGCAACACCTTTTACAATAAATAATAATATTGCAATCAATGTAATGATCTTTTGAAGCCTTAGATTTTCTTTGGATGCTTTCAAACTTTTCAAGTTTATTTTAAAATGCTGCAAATTACATAAACCAATTATATTGGCCGGTTGTTCCTATTCACATTTGCTTTTTTGCCTTTCACTATAATTTTTGTTTCATCCAAAAGCGAAGTATTAAATTTGCTTTATGCGCAGAACGCTTAACATATTAGGGAGTTCTTTCCGTCTTACCATGCAGGAACTTATGGTGAATAAGTTGCGCACGTCCTTATCTTTAATCGGAATTTCTTTTGGGATTTTTTGCATCATTGGGGTGTTGGCAACAGTTAACAGCCTTGAAATGAATATTCAAAATCAAATAAAAAGCCTCGGTACCAATACTATTTATATTGATAAATGGGATTATACAGGGGGGCCCGATTACCCATGGTGGAAATTTGTAAATCGTCCTGCACCTAAGTTTGAAGAAGTAGACTTTATCAAAGAACGCAGCCAACTTGCCAGCAAAGTTGCTTTTGAAATAGATACAAGGGTTAATTTGGAATATGATAATTATGCTTTGGAAGGTGTAACAATGTTTGGAGTAAGTGAAGAAGAAAATGACATACAACCTGTAACAATGGCTTATGGTCGCTTCATTTCAGGAAATGAATTTTCTTCCGGAAGCCCGGTGGCTATTATCGGATATACCAATGCGGAAAATTTATTTGGAAATGCTTCTCTTGCAATAGGTAAAGAAATAAAAATTTGGAATAATAAAGCAACCATTATAGGTGTAATTAAAAAAATGGGTACCAGCATGATAGGATG
>DATCMY010000390.1:0-5159 GCA_036565505.1 Hanamia sp. | reverse complement strand
TAGTTACATAAAGCATATTGCTGGATTGAGTTAATTCTTTTAAATAATGAGAATAAAAAAAATTGTTACCTTGAAAAACCAATCCCTGGTTTTATATCGCCTGCTAATTCAACCTTCTTTTTTATACCTGGAATTTTATTGTTAAAGACTTTTATATCTTTGTTATTCCCTTCCAAACGAATAAAAGCGCCGGATGAACCTTTCAGATCATTTTTACTGATTTTAGCCCCATCCACATTTTTTAATCTAATGATGGATTGACTGCCTGAAGTATTAGGAATGTTGCATCCATTGATATTAATATCATTTCCATCTTCAATAATAAAAGCAGGACGTAAGTCATTGCTCATAAGATGAAATGTAAGATTGATCAGTTTCAATCCTTTTACATGTCTTGCCCACACGCCATAAGCAGGTATGGTAGGACCAAAAGTTTTCACTTCCGGGTATTTATCAATAGCTTCGGGAACAACATATTTTGAATCTGCAACAGTACCTGTTCCTGGTAAATCAATTTCAATATTCTCCAATGTAAGATTAGTAATAGAATGTCCGGGAACACCTGTTATTAAAATTCCGGAAGGTGGTTTTAATTGTGCTGAATCAGCAGCCTTTGCTTTTACATTCAGGATCACTACATTCTCCAAAGTCCCTGTTTCCTGTTGTACATCCTGCCCCTTTCGAAACACACTAAGCCTAGATCCAAGACGAATAAGAATAGGAGTTCTTACTTCATCCATTTCAATATCTGATATCTCTATATTTCTAAGATGAGCGCCGTCAACTGAAAGCAATTTTATTCCCCCGTTATTCGTCTGATAGATATAACAATCTGATATTTTAATATTTTCAAACGGTGCCATTGATTCTGTTCCCATTTTAATTGCACCCTGGCTGCTTTTCAATCTCATCCCAGTTACAACAATATTACTGCAAGCCATTTTGCTTGAGGTGGTTTTAAAACATAAGGCATCATCGCCACTATTGATATCACAATCTTTGATGCGAACATGCTGGCAACCATCTATATCTATTCCATCATTATGAGGTACCCCCCGACTTACGATTTTTACATCTTCTATTAAAACATTTGTACATTGAAAATAATGCGATGTCCATGCTGCCGAATAATTTAATGTTATACCTTTTACAGTTACACCATTACAACGTACAACACGAAGCAGGAAAGGTCTTCTCCCCCATCTTTTCCCTTCAGGACGGGAATCAGTTTTTATTTGCTCTTCCTTTAATTTAGATCCTTGCCCATTAATTGCTCCTTCACCTTCAATACCTATATTTTTCGAATCTACGGCAACAAGCAACGCCCAACCAACATCAACTCCGAGGCCATCCCTAAATGGATCCATATTTTTATAATCATCAATATTCGTACTTCCAAGCAATATTGCATCTTTATTAAAATAAAGGATCACATTATCCTTTAAAACAATTGTCCCCGCTAAAAAATCCCCTGCGGGAAAAATTACTTTACCTCCTCCTGCTGCATTGCAATCATCAATCGCCTTCTGTATGAAAGCGGTGTTCAAGGTTTTTCCATCACCAACCGCACCATATTTTGAAATATCAAAATCTTTTGCAAAAGCAAAGCAAGAGAAAAACAAAAACGAATTCGATAAAATTATTTTCTTCAAATGGATCATCTTAATTGGCTTTATGCAGACTTATCATTACAACACCATGAGGATTTACATCCGCTGAAAATTCATCGTCAAATGTTCCAAGATCCTTTTGCCTCCAAAGATCACGAACAATATATTTACCCTTTATTCCAAGATCGCTCCATTTTAAAGTAATTTTCCGTGTAATGTTATCAGTTAGGTTGAATAAGCCTGCAGCTTTGCTGCCATCTTCCATATCCTTTGCCAATACACCAGAAGAATCCTGTCGGCTCACTACTGTCGCCTGCTTTCCTAAAGGATCTTGGTTTACAGCAATTACTTCATCATTGGTTAAAAGACTTAAAGTAAAATCATCCAACTTAGTAAGGTCGCAACCCAACAAGAGCGGAACAGACATAAGGCACCATGCACTCATATGCGAATATTGTTCATCAGGTGTAAGATTGGTTGGTCGAAGTCCTTTACCCCAGCCTAACCATCCAAGTATCATCATATCAGGATCATTCCAATGGCCGGGCATCGCAAAAGGCGCCCATTTATCCTGTGTTAATAAACGACTCTTTAAACTTTTCCAGTTATCCCTGATATCTCCACCTGTACGCCATGCGTTTGAAACCTTCGACAATTCAGCAATAGACACGAATGGAATACTGTTTGAAAGACTTAAGACAATATCGCGGCCGCTGGAACGTAAATCATCATACATCGCTTTTGTTTCAGGAAGTTCAGCAGGATTCCAATCATATTTTAAATAATCAAATCCCCATTGAGCCCATTGTTTTACGTCTTTATCCCAGAATGTATATTTTCCAATAGCATAAGGCAATATTTTTTTATTACGTGGAATTTTTTCTTTGGTTTTTTCAAACAATCCTTCGGGGTTCATTGCAGATCCGCCAATATGATGGCCGTATGATTCAACCCAGGGGGTTGAATAAATTCCAGCCTTCAATCCCATATCATGAATTTCATTACACAAGGCCTGGATGTTTGGGAATGTAGTTGAATCAGGAAGTATTCCATCAAACTTACCTCCTCTTTTTCCCTGCCACACATCATCAATATTCATGTATGACCATCCATGATTAATGAGTCCTGAACTTACCATTGCTTTTGCATTGGCTAAAACCAAATCTTGTGTAACCTTGGATGCATAAACATTCCAGCTATTCCAGCCCATTGGGGGTGTAAGTGCAATATTTTCTCCAACAATAATTTTAAACGCTCCTGATGCCTGCCCAATTTTATTTTTTGCATGAAGTGTTATCACATATTCTCCTGGTTTATTTATTGACCCGAAAATTTGGCCAGTGGCCTTATTGATTTTTACCCCTTTAGGTAAATGATCAGCAGAAAATATCATTGGCTTTGTTCCTGTAACAGGAATAGTAAAAATAATCGGATGATTTGGGCGTACACCAAAAACTCTTGCACCATTAATTTTCGGTTTAGGGCCGCTCTTTGGTGTAAGTATATATTTTGATAAAGTATCCTGTGCTTTTATCACACTGGTAAATGATGTGAATATTATAATTATAAAAAATAACTTTTTCATTAAATTAGTTGGGTTTAAGATTTCGAATAAAAATTATTGTGGTTGCATTAAATTGTTAACTATATAACCGTTTTTAATTTTTAACTGATGTAGTATTTTGATTAACCACTTTTCCTTTCACAACCAGTTTAATTACAGAAGCAATTTTATCCGGTGCGGTTCCTTGAACATTAATAACAATTCCATCATCATTAGATTTTGCTTTCAATACTTTCCCATTTGATAACAATTTTGCAGTTACTATTTCATTCTTTAAACCTGGAATAACAAGCTCGCCATCCTCTGGCCAATCAAATACTGATAGATAAAGCGTAGTGGTATTTGCATTTTCCTTTTTAGTACAACGCCCCCATGGTAATATAGGTAATGGACTTGCCTTTGTATCATAAATAGCTTCACTATTTACTTTCATCCACGCTCCTATTTCTTTTAGCCGATCAATACTTTCCTGCGGAAATGTTCCATCAGATTTTGGACCAACATTCAATAAATAATTTCCCCCTTTTGACGCAATATCAATCAAATTGCGAATGAGTGTTTCTGTGCTTTTCCAGTTGTGCGCATATGATTTGTAACCCCATGTTTCATTCATCGTCATACAGGTTTCCCAATCTTTTCCATCAAGTTCACTTAAGTTGGGAATTCGCTGTTCAGGCGTTTTATAATCACCTTGAAAATCAGGGCGCTTCAAACGATCATTGGTAATGATCTTTGGCTGTAGGCTCAACAATGCATTTAGTTTTTCAGCATATGCATCTGTCATATTGGTTGGCGTATCCCACCACAGCACGGCAACATCACCGTAATTGGTAAGCAATTCTTTTACCTCTGGAACCGCTACATCGTCAATATATTGAGCCATTGTTTTTGTTGTTTGCGCAGGATCCCAATGGCCCTGATGCGCAGCAGTGTATGCATCAATTTTTGCAGAATCAGGATTAGCCCACCCTTCCGTTGATACTTTTCTTGCGGCAGCTCCTCCGGGATTATTCCAGTCCTGTGCCTGTGAATAGTAAAAGCCTAATTTTATCCCGTACTTTTTGCACGCTACCGACAATTGTTTTAAAACGTCCTTTCCATACGGCGTTGCATCAACAATATTCCATTTGCTTGCTTTTGTTTTAAACATGGCAAATCCATCATGATGTTTTGCAGTTATCACAATGTATTTCATTCCGGCATTTTTAGCGGCTCTAACCCAATCATCTGCATTAAATTTTACGGGATTGAATTCTTTTGCATATCGTTGGTATTCTACAACAGGAATTTTTCCCCTGTTCATGATCCATTCTCCAATACGGTTAATTTGATGACCATTGTAGGTTCCGGCGGGAACAGAATAGACACCCCAGTGAATGAACATTCCAAAACGGGCTTCCCGCCACCATTTCATTCGTATATCTTTAGAAATTTGCTGGCTAAAAAGAAATTGCAAACTGCAAAAAATGGCGACTAAAAAGAGAAAATATTTTTTCATAATTAAATAAGCTATCGTTTAAAAAATTTTACCTGAAAAGTAATTTATAGTAATGCAATTAAGCACTTAATTTGGAGTATAAACTACAAAAGATTTACAATCTATTCAGCGATATTGACAGAATAAGAGGATTTAGTATAAAAAATAACCAATTCAACTTATTTTTCAACTAATGCTGTTTAATTCCTTTGCATATGATTTTTTTCTAACTAAATTAATTGCATATATGATACAAAGCAGCTTCTTCCAAATAATAAATACGATACCATGGAAAGATTTAAGAACCGGCACTCAAAGACAGATATATGGTTATGACGATAAGATAATGTTGGCAAAAATTAACCAAGATTGCAGCTATATTCAGTCAATTAACCGTTGTGGTTAAGTTTCATTTTTTTTGAGTCTCAGTTTGCGTATTATAGATTTTTCAAATTTAATAATAGCTTCATTTTTAACTTAAATCTTTATTTTCAAAATAGAGTAATGT
>DATCMY010000389.1:0-22469 GCA_036565505.1 Hanamia sp. | reverse complement strand
ATAGAAAGGTACTAACGTAATTGATACCGGCTTCAAAGTGAAACAATTTAATCACTAAAAAAATAAAAATATATTTTTTATTTTAAAATTATAAATTGCCTTATGCCATTGATCCAAATAGCTACTCCTTTTAATATCGATCTTGAATTTGAAATCGCTGAATTTCACAAAAGGCTTTTTGCTTACCTGGTTGATTTCACGCTCCTGCTCTTGTTTTTTATCAGCATGAAATATTTTTATTATGGAGGGTTTGAAAAGTTGAATTCAAGGCTACTTCAGAGAAACATGGGCTTCGATATACTTACTATTTCTATTCCCATGTTGCTGTATTCTTTGGTAACAGAAGTAATGATGCATGGGCAAACAATTGGCAAAAAGCTATTAAATATAAGAGTGATAAGCCTTGATGGTGGCGAACCTTCATTAAGCCAATATATGATAAGGTGGATGTTTAAAGCATTTGAATGGCCTTTCTTCTTTGGATATACCATTCTTACCGGCGAGAGCCTTTTTGCCTATATTATCATCACCGGTTTCCTCGGAATATTTGTTGTCATCATTATTGCTGTATCCAAAAAAAACCAGCGCCTCGGAGATATGGCCGCCAACACAGTAGTAGTAAATACCCAATCTGCATTTTCTGTAAATGATACCGTTTTTATGGAAATAAAAGAGGAGAATTATGTAGTAAAATTCCCTGAAGTGCTCAAATTATCTGACCGGGATATTAATACTATAAAAAAGGTAGTTAATTTATTTTACAAAGAAAATAATACAGAAATCTGCGACCGGGTTGCATTAAAAGTACAGGAAGTATTACAGGTAAATACAGATATGTATGCCAATGAATTTTTAGAAAAATTACTGGCAGATTACAATTATCTCGCTGCCAAATAAAAAATATTTATCCCCGCATAGCAGCGCCTATCATGGCAATTAAGAATATCAATGCATAAATAGAAAGCATGACGATGGTACAAATACCATAAAACTTAAACATGGATTTTAAGTTTTTTAATGACTCTTCAAAATTTTCCTGGCTCATAGAATTGAGGGAAGCCTGCATCTTCACCGAAAACTTAAAAAGATATAAACAAGGAAAAAAGAATAGGAGTGCAAGTAATAAATATACTACCGTCATTCCGGCCGTTATACTTGCTGACAGCCCGGAAGCCATTGCGTTATAAGGAGGTAAATTCATGATTAACGCAGGAACAAAAAAAGCGATAATAACCATAAAACCACAAAATATAAATCCGATAATTGCAAGAAATTTTCCCCACCTGGCAGAATCACTTAAAAAACTTTGTGCAGATGCTGATACCTGCAAATCATTATTGAGAAGATCAAAACTTTCCATGGCAGTAGTTTTTAATTTTCAATAAAGGTTAATAATTTCTAATTAACAGGCAAATCTTTTAATTAGCTAGTCGACTAATTAGCTAATTAATACGCCCGCGCAAATAAAACCCTTTCTCCGCTTGGCTTACCGGTTAAAATACATTTGCCTTCTTCTTTAATATTATTCAAAGGAATACAACGTATAGTTGCTTTGGTGAGTTCTTTTATTTTTTCTTCCGTCTCTGCCGTTCCATCCCAATGTGCTGAAATAAACCCTGTTTTTTCATCAAGTAATTTCACAAAATCATCCCAGGTATCTGCTTTGGTTATATGACCATCACGGTAAAACTTTGCTTTGTTGTAAATATTTTCCTGAATATCGTTGAGTAAAACAAAAACTGTATTGGCCAATCCATCCATTGAAACCGGCTCTTTGGCTTTGGTATCCCTTCTGGCAACTTCCACTACATTATTTTCCATATCTCTTGCCCCAATGGCAATTCTTACAGGCACACCTTTCATTTCATATTCAGCAAATTTCCATCCCGGGCGCCGGCTGTCATCGTCATCATATTTAACAGAAACTCCCAGGGCTTTAAAATCTTCCATAAATAATTTCACTTTTTCATCTATTAGCTTCTTTTGATCATCGCCTTTAAAAATAGGAATGATCACAACCTGTATAGGCGCTAATTTCGGAGGAAGTACCAATCCGTCATCGTCACTATGTGCCATTACCAACGCTCCAATTAAACGGGTACTTACGCCCCAACTGGTGGCCCAAACATATTCCAGTTTATTTTCTTTATCACTAAACTTAACATCAAAAGCTTTGGCAAAATTCTGCCCCAGGAAATGAGACGTACCTGCCTGTAAAGCCTTACCATCCTGCATCAGCGCTTCTATACAATAGGTATCTTCTGCTCCGGCAAAACGTTCATTAATACTTTTTACTCCTTTTATAACCGGCATGGCCATCCATTCTTCTGCAAATTCTGCATACACATTCAGCATCTGAAGCGTTTCGGCTATAGCTTCCTTTTCGGTAGCGTGAGCAGTATGACCTTCCTGCCATAAAAACTCGGTAGTGCGTAAAAAAAGCCGCGTACGCATTTCCCATCTTACTACATTGGCCCATTGGTTGATGAGCAATGGAAGATCGCGGTACGACTGAATCCACGTTTTATAAGTATTCCAGATAATAGTTTCAGAAGTAGGGCGCACTATTAATTCCTCTTCCAGTTTTGCATCAGGATCTACAATAATTCCATTTCCATTAGGATCGTTCATCAACCTGTAATGAGTTACTACCGCGCATTCTTTGGCAAAACCTTCTACATGTGCTGCTTCTTTGCTTAAAAAACTTTTTGGAATAAAAAGAGGAAAATAAGCATTCTGATGGCCGGTTTCTTTAAATCGCTTATCCAGTTGGTCGCGCATATTTTCCCAAAGGGCAAATCCGTAAGGCTTTATTACCATGCAACCACGAACAGCGCTATAATCGGCCAGACCTGCTTTTATAATAAGATCGTTGTACCATTGCGAATAATCTTTTTCCCTGCTTGTAATTTCTTTGCTCATTATTTATTTTCTAATTTATAGTCTTTTGCTAATTTTTTATATTTGAAAAAAAATTACATTTTCATGTTTATGCTCTAAAGTAAATTAAGTATCCCTTCTTAGCTATTTTTTAACAACCATTCATAAATATAATCGTATTACAATAGTGAATTATGATTAAATTTACAGAGGATCAGGCGCAAAAGTAAAACTTCATTACTAAATTATTTAAAACTAAAAGCCATGAAATCAAAACATATACTACTCTTTGCTTTGGTAGCTGCTTTCAGCAGTTGCACTTCCGCATACCGAACCGGGCAAACACCAGATGATGTTTATTATTCACCGGTTCCTGCGCAGGAAACCTATGTAAGGATCGATAATCAACAGGATAGAGATGTCTATGGTTACCGTAATGAGGAACAGGAAATAAGAAGAGGAATTCAAAACCCAATATATAGGAACAGTATCACATTTGATCTTGGTTATGGATATAATCCTTATGCCTACAATCCTTACGGCTATTCTTATAATCCTTATGCTTACAATCCTTTTAATAAAGGCTATTATGATCCTTATGGGTACAATTATTCTCCATACAGTTCATATGGTTATAATAATTATGGATATTCTTCACCCTATTATAGTACTTATTACCCACCCGTTTATGTTTATCCCGGCATTGGAAATATCAATACCAATAGGGGCCCAAGACAAGTAAATCTTGGAGCGTATAACAATACCAACAATAACAATAGTTCAAATACCAATTCTGTACCTGTTAGAACTTTTAGACAAGCAAATACACGCCAGACAGGTGTTGGCAATGTAATAAGAAGAGTTTTTTCACCTTCCAATAACAGAACTTATACACCATCTTCCGGTAACAACAGAACTTACAATAATAATAACAGTGGTAATAATAATTATACTCCGGCAAGAACATTTTCTAATCCACCATCCAGCACTAACAACAGCAGCACCAACAATTCATCTTCAGGAAGCGGCAGCAGCGGAAGCGCCCCTGTAAGAACTTTTAGAAAATAAAATTTTAAAAAAGGGATGTTTTTTCATCCCTTTTTTAAAATTTGGAATGGTTTGAAATGAAATTATTTTTATTATGTCCCCGTTATTTTTTCATCGCATTTAAAACATTGAACCCCATGAAAGCTAAATATTTAATCGTATTCTTTTTGTTCATAATCAGCAATTCTTATGCACAGGAACCTGCAGATGCACTTCGGTATTCTTATTTAACTGATGGTGGGGGAACAGCCAGAAACCAGGCTATTGGCGGAGCCGGCGCTTCTCTTGGCGGAGAATTTTCTTCACTGTTTATCAATCCCGCAGGATTAGGCTTTTATAATACCGGCGATTTTGTATTTACGCCAGGTTATTCACTCAAGACCGGTAAATCAAATTATTTAAATTCAAATGAGAAAGCGACTCATAACAATTTTAATCTTGGCACCACAGGAATACTATTTTCATCTCCTTCAAATAATAAAAGTGTAAAAAGTTTTTCTTTTGCCATTGGGGTAAATAAAACAGCAGATTTCAATAACCATACTTATTATAAAGGAACAAATAATACTTCCTCCTATTCAGAAAAATATTTAGAAGAATTGGTTAATAATAATGTTACTGACCCCAATAAAGCTGCCACTGATTATCCTTATGGCAGTAGCCTTGCTTTAAACACCTATTTATTAGATCCCACTTACAATGCGGATAGCTCAGTAGTTACAGGATACCGCAGCCAGGCCAATCCTGCTTTTGGGCTTATACAGGAAAATACCATAAATACCACAGGTGGCATTACTGATTTGGCATTTGGTACAGGATTCAATCTTCAAAACAAATGGTATTTTGGTGGTACTCTTACTTTTCCTTTTTTAAATTATAACCGTGAGGGGTCTTATAAAGAAAGTGATGCTTCAGTAAACCTCAATAATAATTTCAGTTATTTTCAAGTGAATGAATCCTTACAAACAAAAGGTGTTGGTATCAATGGGAAATTTGGAGTCATTTACAAACCGATAGAATATGTAAGGATTGGATTGGCAATTCACACACCCACTTTTTATCAGCTTACCGATAATTACTCAACAGAAGTAATTACGGATCTTGAAGGCTATGGAGGAGCAGGTATAAAAAAACAAAGTTCCCTGGATTTGACAAATGGACAATCACTTGAATCGAAATATAATTTAACTACACCCTGGAGGGCAATATTAAGTGGTTCGTATGTTTTCCGTACGGTAGAAGATGTACAACAACAGCGGGCATTTATTACTGCCGATGTAGAATATGTGAATTATAAGGATGCCTCATTTCATGCGGCAGACAATAGTACTGACGCAAAAACTTATTATGCATCAGTAAATAAAGCAATTGATAATCTTTATAAAAATGCGATCAATGTAAGGCTTGGTGGCGAAGTAAAATTCAACACAATTATGTTTCGCTTAGGTGGTGCTTATTATGGCAATCCTTATCAAAACCAAAGTTCCAATCTTGTGAAAGTAAGTGGTGGATTAGGATACAGGAACAAAGGAATTTTTATTGACCTTACTTATGTGTATTCACTGCATAAAGATATTAACTTCCCATATTTATTGCAGGATAAAGCCAATATACCCGCTTACTTAAAAAATAATGCAGGAAATATTGTGGCGACGATTGGGTTTAAGATATAAGCTTCTAACATGGTAAGGTGAATAAGCCGCCTCACTATCCTGAGTCTCAAAACAAAATAAAAGCATATATTATTTATTTGTACATTCCAAGAATAGCGTGTACCTTTTTATTAGATTTGTTTATCAATAATAATTAATGACACTACTCGACAAACATATAATTGATATTAGAAAGCTTTGTTCGGATCACAACGTTAAACAGCTTTATGCTTTTGGCTCGGTATTGACCAACAAATTTGACAACGAAAGTGACGTTGACTTAGTAGTAGATTTTGATCCAATAGACATCTCCCGATATGCCGACAATTATTATGACTTCAAATTCTCCCTGCAAAAAATTTTAAACCGATCTGTTGATTTATTAGAAGAAAAAGCAATCAAAAATCCATATTTTAAACAAAAGCTGAATCAGCAAAGACAACTAATTTATGGACATTGAAATAAAAGTATGGCTTTATGATATTTTGAATGCTATAAATGAAATTGATAGCTTTTTTTGTGACATTCCAAAAGAATTTGAGGCTTATCAAAATGATTTAAAAACCCGAAGAGCTGTCGAAAGAAATATTGAAATTATTGGGGAAGCTATGAATAGAATTCTGCAGAAAGATGACTTTATTGAGCTTTCTAATTCAAGAAAAATTGTTGATACAAGAAATCGGATTATTCATGGATATGATTCTGTTTCTGACAATATTATTTGGGCAATTTTTATATCACATTTGCCGACCTTAAAATCAGAAGTCGAAAAAATGCTTAATGAATAGCCTTCTGTTTGCGAAATAATTTAAACAGATACGCTAAATGGGGGGCCAGGGGGCTACTTTCTTAAACCAGGTAACCTGCCTCTTTGCATAATGCCTTGTATTTTTTTTAATTTCTTCAATAGCTTCCGTTAAAGAAGTTTTTCCTTCCATATAATCAAATAATTCCTTGTAACCTACTGTTTGCAGGGCATTCAGATGCCTGTATTGAAATAGTTTTTCTGCTTCCTTCAATAGACCCGCTTCCATCATTTGATCCACACGGTTATTGATGTTGGTATAAAGTTGTTCTCTTGAAAGTTCTAATACAACGTTTTTTATGGCAAAGTCACGTTGTGCCTTTTTACGGGTTTGAAAATCAAGAATTGATTTTCCGGTAGAAAGTTTTACTTCGAGGGCTCGCAACATTCTCTGTGGATTTTGCATTTCTCCATTGAGGAAAAATAAATTATCCTTCATTTCTATTTCATGCTTTAGCCAGGGCAATCCATGACTATTATATAGTTCATTAATTTCCTTGCGGATGTTTTCATCAATAGCGGGTATATCATCAAGTCCTTCACTGAATGCTTTTATATAAAGACCTGTTCCTCCCACCATGATGGCAATATCATTATTTTTAAAAATTTCATTTACCCGTTTTAACGCATAATCTTCAAATATTTTTGAATTTACCTCTTCTTGTATTGAATGAGAATTAATGAAATAATGTTTTACTTTTTCGAGTTGCTCCCGGGAAGGTTTGGCTACGCCAATATTCAGTTCTTTAAAACACTGCCGGCTATCTGCAGAAATTATATGTGTATTGTACTTAAGGGCAAGTTCAATACCGTAGGAGGTTTTACCAACGGCTGTAGGGCCGGATATGATAATGCATGTTTTTGTATTCATAAATTTGAAAGAGCTTGTAAAGAACTCAACAAATTAATTTTTAAATTTCTTCGGTACTGCTTTCCTCCACATCTTCATCACCTTCATTATCTTCAGTTGCTTCTCCTTCTTCCCCATAACCGTCGGCGAGAACCGCAGTATTGAGATCATATTTTTCTTCTATTTCAGCAAGTTTTTCATTTATCAGGCCTTTGGTTCCATATTGGCTAGGGCCAAATCCCTCACTGCGTATACAAGATGGGTAAGTAACTTTATGATTTTCTTCTTTATTTACATTGATTAATTCCACCCTAAAGGTCCAGTTTTTATGGAAATCATATACATAAATAAATTTCTGATTAGGCTCACGAATCTCAGATCCAAGTAATGCTTCACTCATGATCAAAGGTTCTGCTTTATATACCTTGTCATATTTTTCCAGGGTAATTTCTCTTCCGCGCTGCCAGTTATCATTACTCCTGTAAAAAGTAGCATAATGTTTATTATCAAATTCAAAACATTTCAAAATAATATCATGAAGTTCCTTAAAGCTTTGCGTATGCTTTACAACCACATCACGATAAACACTATCATCTTCTTCCCAATAAACTCTGAATTTTAAAACTGCCATACCACAAATTTAAGGGTTACTTTCCAATTAAAATATTTGATAAGGAGTAATAAAAAGCGTAAAATCTATTTTCGGTATTTCTTCCATGGATGCCGGTT
The DNA here is from genome assembly GCA_036565505.1 of Hanamia sp. Lineage (GTDB taxonomy): Bacteria > Bacteroidota > Bacteroidia > Chitinophagales > Chitinophagaceae > Ginsengibacter. The sequence continues at coordinate 14,506 of DATCMY010000389.1, read as the reverse complement.
TTCCTTCATATACTATTTTCCCGCTATTCCCAAATCATTCGCTATTTTCACCATATACTCAAATGCAGCATCGTATTGATTAGGAATTACGCCATCTAATATTGCTTCGCGAACCGCATTTTTTATGTCACCAACAATCCTGGACGGCGGCAAACCGAATTCGCTCATTATAACTTCACCTGTAATAGGCGGTTGCCAGTTGCGCAGGTTATCCGATTCTTCCACTTCTTTCAACCGCTGTTCTACCATTTCGAAATTGGATAGAAATCGCTGCACCTTTAGTTTATTTTTAGAAGTGATATCGGCTTTGCAAAGTTTCATCAGGTCTTCAATATCATCTCCCGCATCATAAAGCAATCTGCGTATAGCGGAGTCTGTTATATTCTCTTTGGTAAGACTTATAGGCCTTAAATGCAGCTCCACTATTTTCTTTACAAATTTCATTTTTTCATTAAGCGGCAATTTCAATTGAGTAAATATTTTAGGCACCATTCTGCCTCCTATCACTTCGTGACCATGAAAGGTCCAGCCATGGCCCTCTTCAAATTTCTTTGTAACCGGCTTGGCAATATCATGTAAAATAGCAGCCCATCTCAGCCACAGGTCATTGGTATTGGGCACAATATTATCAAGTACTTGCAGGGTATGATAAAAATTATCTTTATGCCCTTTGCCATCAATATATTCTGCACCAACAAGTGCCACCATCTGCGGAAAAACAATTTTCAATAGACCGGATTTGTATAAAAGATCAAAACCGACAGAAGGTTTATCGGTCATTATAATTTTATTGATCTCATCAATGACACGTTCGCCGCTTACAATTTTTATTCTTTGTGCGTTTCGATTTATGGCTTCAAATGTTTCAGGCAAAATGGAAAATTTCAATTGTGTGGCAAAACGGATTGCCCGCGTCATCCGCAAAGGATCATCGCTAAAAGTTTGATCAGGAGGCAAAGGTGTTCTGATCAGTTTATTTTCCAGGTCGCCCAGGCCATTAAGCGGATCAATCAATTTTCCGAAATCATTTTCATTAAGACTAATGGCCATCGTATTGATGGTAAAATCTCTGCGCAACCTATCTTCTTCTATTGTACCGGGCAGTACATCCGGCTTACGGCTGTCAGAGTTATAACTTTCTTTTCGTGCGCCTACAAATTCAATTTCATAAGGAGTATCGTCTCCTTTTGAAAATATCTTTATTTGCGCTGTACCAAAATTTTTAAAATAATTAACCTGTGGTTGTGGAGAAAATTTCTGTGCTGTTTTTTGGGCCAATTCAATTCCATCACCCATGCAAACAATATCCAAATCTTTATCAGGACGGTTCAATATTTTATCTCTTACAAAACCGCCAATTACATATACCGGCATATTCAATCCGGCACCTGCAGCCGCTATTCGTTCAAAAATAAAAAGCTCTTCATCAGTACAATTAATTTCCATGCAGCAAAAGTAAAAGGATTAATTGTTTTAATATTCATTTAGAAATATGGGCTAATCATTCTTTTTTACATTGGGGGATTTCTTTATGATATTTTTAAAATACAATTCTTTTGCAAAGCGAAAAAAAATAAACAGGCTAAATGATTCAAATTTAGGTTGAGTTGTACTCAATTTATTTCCAGGTGAGACAGTTCACTTAACTAATTGACCTTATACACAAAGATTAATTGCAAGTAATGGTTAGGTTGGTATTGGAAGTTCGCTGTATTACCTTACCTTTAATAAAGGCCAAAAGGAAACCGCTTTTTTTCAATCCCCCACAGTCATTTACCAAGCACAGTTTATACTTCTAATTTAAAAACAAAACAACTTTGAAGAAACAGAATATGGCTAAAAGAAAAAAATCGGATGAGTTAATTGTTGCTAAGAAGGAACTTGTCTTTCAAAATGAAGAGAAAGAAAAACGGGCAGCAGAGTTAAGCATTGCTGACAAAAAACTTGCCTTTCAAAACGAAGAGAAAGAAAAACGGGCAGCAGAGTTAAGCATTGCCAACAAAGAACTTGCCTTCCAGAAAAAAGAAAAAGGAAAACGGGCAGCAGAGTTAATCATTGCTAACAAAGAACTTGCCTATCAAAACAAAGAGAAAGAAAAACGGGCAGCAGAATTAAGCATCGCTAATATAGAACTTACTTTTCAGAACGAAGAGAAAGAAAAACGGGCAGCAGAGAAAGAAAAACGGGCAGCAGAGTTAATCATTGCTAACAAAGAACTTGCCTTTCAAAACAAAGAGAAAGAAAAACGGGCAGCAGAATTAAGCATCGCTAATATAGAACTTACTTTTCAAGACGCAGAGAAAGAAAAACGGGCAGCAGAGTTAATTATTGCTAACAAAGAACTCGCCTTTCAAAACGATGAGAAAGAAAAACGGGCGGCAGAGTTAAGCATTGCTAACAAAGAACTTGCCTTTCAAAACGATGAGAAAGAAAAACGGGCAGCAGATTTAGTCATCTTATCCGGAGATTTAAAAGCTCAGCAGGAGGAATTAAGGAGAGCAAATGATGAACTTCATGAAAAAGCTCAACTGCTTGAAAAACAAAAAGAAGAAGTAGAGCAGATTAATAAAGAAGTGGAGGAAGCCCGTCGTTCTCTTGAAGATAAGGCAGAACAGCTTACTTTAACTTTAAAATATAAGTCGGAGTTTTTGGCCAACATGTCGCATGAGTTACGTACGCCTTTAAACAGTTTGCTGATACTGGCGCAACAATTATTTGAAAACCATGACGGAAATTTATCTGAAAAGCAGATCCATTACGCCAAAACAATACATTCATGTGGAAATGATCTGATCCACCTGATCAATGATATCCTGGATCTTTCCAAGATCGAATCCGGAGTTATTTCGGTTGATATTATACCTGTTGATTTCCGTGAGATCATTTCGTTTGTTGAAACTACCTTCAGGCCAATTTCTGAAACAAAAAATCTCAGCTTTAAAATCGAAATTGATGAAAATCTTCCGGATAAGTTGGATACCGATATTCATCGACTATCCCAGATCTTAAAAAATCTGCTTTCAAATGCTTTTAAATTTACAGAGAAAGGCGAAGTTAAACTGAGCATTCACAGCCCATCTTTAAACCAGAAAAGCCCCGTTGCCGGAGATTCGTTCATTGTATTTTCTGTAGAAGATACGGGTATTGGTATTTCGGAGAAAACACAATCGTTGATTTTTGAGGCATTCCGGCAGGCAGAAGGTTCAACCAGCCGGAAATACGGCGGCACGGGTTTAGGTCTTTCTATCAGTAAAGGATTTGCAGAATTATTGGGAGGTGCCATCCTGGTTGAAAGTCAGCCGGGTAAAGGAAGTATTTTTAGTTTATACCTTCCGTTAAAATATAATGAAGGGAATAAACCTTTTAAATTTTCACCGGTTAAGCAACTAAATTCGCCTTTTGCGGCACCCGGCATTACCCTCAAAGATCTTGATGAAGTGGTAATCGGGGACGACAGATCAGAAATAAATTCCATAGATAAAGTTGTCCTGATAATTGAGGACGATCTTCAGTTCACCCGCATTCTGATGGATAAGGCCCATGTTGTAGGTCTGAAAGTAGTAGTTGCTATAAGTTATCTTGAAGTTTTTGAATGTATTCAGAATTATAAACCCATTGCTATAACGCTGGATGTAATTATGCCCGGATCAAATGGCTGGAATATTTTAAAGTTATTAAAAAGCAATACAGGGGTTCGTCATGTCCCGGTGCATGTTATTTCGGGAGTTGATTACAAGAATATGGCTTATGAAATGGGCGCAAAAAGTTACCATGTAAAACCATTATCCGGTGTGTCTCTCGAAAATTTATTTGAGCAGATGATTGCTTTTAACAAACGCCAACTTAAAAAGGTTCTGCTGATTAATGCCCATGAAAATGAAAGAGAAAACTTTACAAAACTTCTGAACAACGAATTTATAAGTACTTCGTATGTATCATCAGCCAAAGAAGCATTAGCTGAATTAAAAGTCCAGGAATTTGATAGTGTAATTACTGATTTTATGTTACCCGAAGTGAAGGGTTTGCTGAAGTTTCTGAAAGCTGAAAGATCAGAAGTGCCGGTAATAGTTTTCACAGATAAGGAGATCGATACAGATGATCTTAAAGTTTTAAAAGGCCGGCACACCAGCATCCTGGAAAAGTCTGGAGAGTTCTATGGAAAACTTTTAAATGAGGCGCTTACCTGTATGCATGTAAATATCAATACGCTTGATGATGAAAAAATCCATCTTATAGAAAATGTAATGGGTACAGAGGATATACTTGATGGCAAAAAAGTACTGATTGTGGATGATGATGTTAGAAACTTATTTGCATTAACTGCGGCATTTGAAAGATCTAAACTGGAGGTATTGACGGCCGATAGTGGTAAGGAAGCTCTTCAGATTCTTGAAAATGAACCGGGGATAGATATAGTTTTAATGGATATTATGATGCCTGATATGGATGGGTATGAAGCTATTCAATGGATCCGCAAAGAGAAAAAAAATAAATACCTGCCTATAATTGCTGTAACAGCAAAAGCAATGGATGGCGACCGTAAAAAATGCATTGCTTCCGGAGCATCAGATTATATAACCAAACCTGTTAAAACAGACCAGTTGTTATCATTAATGCGGGTATGGCTTTACAAACAGGAAATGGTGTGAAAATTAGGACAGGAAGGTTTAAAATATTTATAATTGAATGATCCTCAAATGATAAAAATTCTTTTAGTTGATGATAATGCGGATAACCTGATGTCAATGGAAGTTATTCTCGAAAAAGAGGGATACACTTTTTCAAAGGCTCTTTCAGGCAAAGAAGCGTTAAAAATCCTTTTGAAAGAGGAGGACTTTTCGCTCATTCTTCTGGATGTTCGCATGCCCATTATGGATGGATATGAAACAGCTGAATTGATTTACCAACGGGAGAAATTAAGGCACATCCCCATTATTTTTATTACCGGCCAGGATTATGAAGATGCATCTATATTTAAAGGATATAAAATCGGGGCGGTTGATTATATCCGTAAGCCGGTTAATCCGCAAATATTGCGCTCTAAAGTAGGCGTTTTTGCAGAACTTCATAAAAAGAACCAGCTTTTACAGCGACAGGAAGAAAAATTGATCAGGATAAATGACGATCTTCTTCATTTAAATCAGGAACTTGAGAAACGGGTTTTTGAAAGAACCAGCGAACTGGAAAACCTAAACCATGAACTTAAAGATCTGAATTTATCAAAGGATAAGTTCCTCTCAGTTATTTCTCATGATCTACGAAATCCTTTAACGGCTTTGCTGATCGCATCAAACCAATTAAGCCAGGATATAGAAAATCATATTTTTGAGGAAATCCAGCCATTTGCAAAGATCATTCATCGCTCTTCTAATAATATTCTTCAGCAATTAAATGAACTGGTTGACTGGGCCCAAATGCAAAGAGAAAAAACAACTTTAAATCCTGAAAAACTTCATCTCGTTAGTGGAGTGGATCAGAGTTTGGAATTATTAAAAGCCAATGCCCTCCAAAAAAATATTATTCTTGAAAACAAAGTACCAGTTGATCTTTATGTAAATGCAGATTCATTAATGCTTCGTTCTATTCTTCAAAACCTCGTTACTAACTCCATTAAATATACACTGCAAGGCGGATTGATAAATGTAACCGCTCAACCTATAGATAAGATGGTGGAGGTTTGTATCACCGATTCGGGTATAGGCATGGAAGCAGATACCAGGGAAAATCTATTCACAAATTCTAATTCAACTTCAGCATCCGGAACAAATAATGAAAAAGGCTCTGGCCTTGGTTTAAAACTTGTAAAAGATTTTGTTACCCAGCATGGTGGCACCATCCAGGTTGAAAGCGAAATGGGAAAAGGAACTTCTATTATTTTTACCGTGCCTGGTTATTAAACATCCTGCTATCTTAACTGATTCAGACATTCACTTTCTGCAAAACAATAGAATCAGAATTTGCAGAATTTGAAAATTTACTGAATTGTAAATCCTGTTCTCATTCTGCTAATTCTTTCATCCTGTAAATTCTGATTCAGACTTTCTTATTGTATTTTGGATTAAAGAGCAACTTGTATTGTAAACTTACACTTCCAAAATTTATTAAAAGACCAAGTGGAAAATCATAAGCAACGGTATAATTTTTTGCCTGAGCCAATTCAACATCACCCAGGTTTACCAATGCTTTTATTTCAACTACAACCTTGTTTTCAATAACAAAGTCAGCCCTTCTTGTTCCAACCGCAATTGTTTCGTAAAAAACAGTATGTTCTTGTTCCCAGCAAAAAGTCACCCCTTCTCTTTCCAGTTCAATAGCAAGGCATCTTTGGTAAATTACTTCCTGAAAACCAGGCCCAAGTGTATTATGCATTTTCATAGCACAACCAATGATCTTGTATGTTAACTCATCTTTTTCCATGTATTTTTATTTATTCTTAGAGTAAGAATTAATTAATATCAGAATCAGAATTTCCAGAATTTGAAAATTTTCAAAATTGTAAATCATGTTCTCATTCTACTAATTCTTTCATCCTGTAAATTCTGATTCAGACTTTTCCATTCTGCCAATTCTTTCATTCTGTAAATTCCGATTCAGACTTTCTTCTCACTTCTTCCCGGTAGCAGCCCAAAAAATTCCTGCATACACATGATTCAAAAATGCCGGATCACTAAAGTCTTCTGGCATGTGACCAAGCGCAGTATAAAAAGCACGGCCGCCATCATAATTGTGATACCATGCAATTGGATGGAATTTACCCATTCCCTCCCCTTTTTTTGTACCCCAATCTGCTTTCGGATTGTAGCTGGACTCATCTACTGCCAGTATATAATTAAGGCCGGTTACTTTTTCAGGACCAAATTGATACCATTCATCCGTCCATAATTTATTGCCTGCAAAACCCTGCAAACCGGGAAATGTATTATCAAGAATATTTAATTTGGCAGTTTGAATTACGGGATGAATATGAAACATTCTTCCTACCAGTTTCGTGTACCAGTCCCAGCCATATTCAGTATCCGATGCGCTGTGAATACCTACAAATCCTTTACCTGATTCAATAAAACGCTCCATTACTTTTTGTTGGGCAGAATCAAAAATATCGCCGGTAGTGTTTAAGAAAATAACCACCTGGAATTGCTCCAGAAATTTATCAGTAAAACCATTGGGGTCTTCGAATAAAACCACATCAAAAAAATTCTTTCTCCCTAAATCCTGCAAGGCCAACACCCCGGCATGTATGGATTCGTGATGCCATCCCCTGGTCGTGGTTACCAATAATGCTTTAAATTGTTGGCCTTTTGCCATAAAGCAAAAGCAGCTTTGAATAAGTAAAATAATTAAAATAGTTTTTGCAGATTTCATATCAAGAAATTGGTTTAATATTTTGAGTTAATATTTTGAAGGTAATAATTTTGCATCTAAAAATATTATTTGGCTATATTTAGTTCCCAATTATTTGATGAATCTCTTAAAAGCTATTTTAATCATCCACAAAAAAAAACAGTTATGAATTCACGTCGTGACTTTTTACAAAAAATTACAGCCGCCACTATTGCATTTCCTTTTCTTAAGCAGGCTGTTGCTGCCAATAGATCTTTAAACGAATTGCCTTATGACGGGCCAATCCTAAGAGTTGCCATCATGGGGCTTGGAAGTTATGGCACCCGTGTGGCCGAAGCCATGCGCGATTGTAAGAAAGCAAAATTAGTTGGGGTAATCAGTGGAACGCCTTCAAAAGTTACAGCGTGGCGAGCCAGGTACAATATTCCTGAAGGGAACTGCTATAATTATGAAAACTTCGATAACATAAAAGACAATCCGGACATTGATGCGGTGTATGTGATAACACCGAATGGCCTGCATCATGACGAGGTGATACGTGTGGCTAAAGCAGGCAAGCATGTTATTTGTGAAAAGCCTATGGCCCTGAATGCAACGCAGGCGCAGGAAATGATTGATGCCTGTAAAAAAGCGAATGTAAAATTATTAGTAGGATACCGTATGCATTTTGAGCCGCATACACTGGAAATAATTCGTTTGCGGAAAGCTGGTGAGTTTGGAAAAATTTTGTTCTTCCAGGGTCTGAGTGGTTTTACAATAGGCGACCCTAACCAATGGCGGTTGAATAAAGAACTTTCCGGCGGAGGGGCTATGATGGACATTGGAATTTATTCGATTAATGGTTCCCGTTACATGATTGGAGAAAACCCCATTTGGGTAACCGCAGAGGAAACCAAAAATGATCCTGTCAAATTTAAAGAAGGCATTGATGAAACCATCCAGTTTCAATTGGGATTTCCCGGGGGAGCCGTTGCATCCTGCCTTTCAACTTATAGTATGAATAACCTGGATCGCTTTTTCCTAAATGGCACAAATGGTTTTGCCGAATTAGATCCTGCCACCGGTTATGGGCCTATTATGGGCCTCACTAATAAAGGCAAATTAAATGAGCCAAATGTAACGCATCAAACAGTACAAATGGAAGAAATGGCCGGTATCATTTTACAAGGAAAACAACCCATAGTACCGGTTGATGGTGAAGAAGCGGTGAAAGATTTAAAAATTATTGACGCCATTTATGAGGCGGTTAAAACAGCTAAGAAGATACCGCTGAATTTATAAACCTGTTTCATTCCTTTAGCGATATTTTTTCTTCATCACTAAAGCAGTTCTGGTGGCAAGATATATAACCAGGTTTTGATTTTCAAATGTGTAGGATAATCAATGTTTTCATCTATTCTTTTGTATAGTTAATTAATTTTTCCATTATAATAATTTCTTGAAAAAAGGAATAAGTTCTTTTGCCATAATAGCATGTTCCTCTACATTAGGGTGACCGTTACAACCATGCGGATTCATGGGTTGAAAAAAATACAATGCAACAGGCTTATCAGTTTCATGAGATGCATCAATATTCTGTTTTACAGCCGAAAGGCAGTTTTGAAGCAAAATTCTTGAATCGCCCTGCACCATCGGGCTGCTTAGCAATGCTATTTGAGCTGAAGGATATTTACTTTTCACTAATTCTACAAAACTGATAAAGTGATTTACGAAAGCTGCACTATCAAATGGCAGCCGTACTCTCTTCCCATCACCTTTACTAAGATCATTTGTACCTAAAGCAATGCTTACAATTTTAGGATTATACATTTTAAAATCCCATAGCTGCGGACCATCAACCTGGAGATTGGTTTTTTCATATACCTGTGGCATGGTGGGCCCATCACTGTTCCAGTTGCGATACACACCGATGCCACTTACAGAACTCAAAATAAAATTAGTTCCTAATGCCCTCGCAACTCTTGGCCCATAGGCATAATATGAATTATGTTGATCATGGTAAACGCCGGTACCACAGGGTACTTCAGAAGGGTCCGCTTCAGCGCCGCAGGTAATACTGTTGCCTATAAATTCTATCAATGCGGCATCAGGAACTTTCAGCGCTTTCAAATTTTTACCGATAATTTTTTGAATGTAGATTGGTCCTGTTTGCGCTTCCGTAGTTTTATATATCCATACAGTATGCCTCCCTGTATCGGGAGCGGAAAGAACAATGGGCCGGGCTATATTTCCATCTACTCTTATTTTTTTTTGATAGACGCCATCCAATGTATATTGAAAATAATTATGACCATTCGCATCGGGCAATGAAGCGAAAACCGAGCATTCTTTTCCTTCGAAACTAAAACCAAAATGTACCGCTGAACTAATAAGTTCCAGGTTTTGGTGGTTGTCAATAATAAACCTTCCAAAAGGATGTAAACTTGTTGCCGTTAATTGTGTTGTTGACAGGCTTATAGTTTTTTTCGAAGAAGAACAGCTTATGAAAAATAAACAAATAATAATGGTGAGCCTTGTAATTTTTTGTTGCATACAGTATAGTTATTGAATCATGAATTAAAATAAAAATTTTCACTTACTTATCAAAGTAATATAACTGGTAGCATCCAATGTAAATTTCGCTTTTCCGTTAACTACCCGTATTGCAGCCCCTTCCTGCATTCCCCGGTTTTTATCGGTTATCCATATATGTAATAATTTTATAGTACCCGGCAGGCCGGTAAGTATAACTTCCCTTGTAGCTCCATTGTTTACAAGATGTATGGCATAAATACCTTTGACATTATCGCCCAAAGCGGCGCCGGAAACATCGGCTCCCTTTATACCAAGTTGCATCGCCTTTAATCCTTTTGGAGTGGAAGCCAATTGTTTCAAATTCCAAAAACGCTGGGTAGGACGAAGTGGCCCACTGTCGCCAAAGATACCACCACCTGCAAGCGGCGAATAATCGGACGTAAGCTGCCATTGCAAAATAGAAGCAGGTTGGCAAATTGCCAAAAGCCTTATGTACAGATTAATTTCTTCCAAAGCGTAAGTTGGCTCTTCAAAAATTTGCGGATAACCCCAGGCTTGCGCATCAATGCTACCCTCACCTACTAACAAAGGAAGATGTAATTGAGTAGCGGCATAGGCCCACTTTTGCAGGGTTTCTTTATCCCAACCACGCCATGAATGAAATGATACTGCCCCGATATAGGGATGTGTTGCCGGATCGTTTAATGCCGGTTCAATAAGTTGGTAAGTGGTAGCATCTGAATTATCGCCAAGCAACAATTTTGTCTTCAATCCTCGTGAAACAAAATAGGCGCCCAAACCCTTGATAAGTTCCTCATGTTCTTTCCCTGTTTGCCTTATGTTGATTCCCAAATCAGATTCATTAAAAGAAAAATCGGCAATCTCTACTCCATATTCATCTTTCAGATATTCAATATAATCGGCAATGGATTTATAAATTTCATTTGTTTTTGTATGGTCTAATTGATTACCCCAAACATGATCGGGCCCGGGCCCATACTTCAGAGGCCCTACCACAGCCCATTGAGGCGGGAACCAGGCGGTAAGAATTACAGGCATACCCATCTTATATAACCTTTGCGCCATTTCCATAGATTGCTGCACATGCAGATTCAACCTTCCGGCTTTGGCTTCTGTAATAGGATTGCTATCAATGACAGGTTGCCAAAAGCGCCAGGGCATTTCTACTCGTCCCCAGGCAACACGTAAATTTTTAAGACAGTAGTCTATCACCTGCGGATCTGCTTTAGGATTTTGTAAACGGAAATTGCCTCCAAAGCCATCAAAGGCTCTCCCGGAATTTTTAGTATTTAATAAAAGTGTCACAGGTTTTTTATCAATTGACCCCGAAGCTTTTATAGAAAATTTTTCAGCAAATGCTTGTCCATTCTTTATATCGCCTTTTTGTATCGGTATAAATACATGAATATCATTGTTACTCTTGTCCCCCATGTTTTTAATAATGATATTCGTTGGCTTTTCAAAAGTGATAGTAAGTTGGCGTGATGCCGACATGAATTGGACGGTACCTGCAGCAACTATCAGGTATTTTTCTAATGTAGCTGCGTCTTCAGTAAGCATTACAGGCCTCAAATGATCAAGCCGTATTCTTCCATTTGCATAATATTCACCCGGAAGCACAAGACTGAAATAGATACCATCAACTGGCATATCCGCCTTGGCTATCCCTTGCACTTTTACGGTTGCACTCCCCTTTCCTGCATCGGTAACTACTTCTGTAATATAAAGGCTGTCTATATTGGTGGTAACGGTTTGCTCATCGCCGTTTCTTGTATATTTTGGCCTTTGCCTTTCTTTAGCGGTAGCTGTTATATGTAACCAATCATTTTGTACAACACTAAGATTACTTTCAAATTCCATTAACTGTCCTCCAACCCTTATACCTGCAATATTTCCCCAGGGTTCTAAATCTACCTGGCTGAATGCCGCCACGGATGCAAAGAGCAAAGCAATCAATACCGAAGTAAATCTTACAAAATATTTTATCATTTTATTCTTTTATTAGAAATAAATTATTAAAACATCATTTGTCTATATCCAGTTTTTAAGTAACCATCACCCCTGACACATCTTCACGGTCATCATTTTTATTTTGCAAACGGTTTACACTGAACAGAAAATTAATCGTTAGTTTGTCGTCATCAAATACACAAGTGAGTTGATCGCCGTGCACCGTTTCAATAAAGCGCCATGTGAGCAACAATGTTTTCTCATCCTGCCATGTAGCACTTGCTGCAACTATTGAATCAAAGTCGATGCGACGTAAGGAAAATAATGAGTGCGCTGAAGGTTTATAGTTACCTTTAGTGACCCATTGATTTATGCCATTTGTAATTCTTATATCCGGTTTGCCGTCTTCCTTTAAAACAAAAACACATTTATTACCATCAAATGTAAATGATACCGCTTTTGTATTGAAAGGATTTTTATCAAGGATAAAATCTTTGCCTGAAATCTTTAAGGAAAGGGGTGAAGCTGTTGCCATTTTGGGCGGTTCATATTTCAGTGCTTTCAATTCCTTCTGAAGTTGATTATGACCGGCAGTATTTATTTGAAGTGGCGCATCTTTCATTTCAGGAAGTAATACGTCCCATACGATCTGCATTGTATCTTTAGTGCTGATACTTTCGCTGGTTATTGCTACTACCGCATCCAGAGCCGGGAACACCATACTGAATTGCCCAAAGGCTCCATCTGCCCTGAAACCGTCGGGTGGGTTCAGCCAGAACTGGTATCCATAACCGTAACCCCAACTATTGTCGTTCTTCCCATTATTAATTTGTTTGGAGGAGGCTTCTTTCACCCATTCTTTACTAATAATTTGTTTTCCATTCCACACACCATTCTGCAGGTATAGTTGTCCAAACTTTGCAATATCTTCTGTAGGCATACGCAAATGGGAAGCGCCCATATTAATTCCTTCAAAATTGGCCCCCCAGGAAACATTCGTAATATTCAAAGGCTGATATAACCGCGGCTGTAAATATTCCTGCGCCGTTTTCCCGGTTACTCTTGTTACAATGGAGCTTAGCATAAAGCTGGCTCCTGAATTATACATGAACTGACTGCCCGGCTTAAAAACAACGGGCTGTGCAAGGAATGTTTTTTCCCATGGAACACCCGGAGCCGATGCTTCTAAAATAAGAATGGAATCTCTTGCATGGCCAACCCCCATTGAAAGCAAATGCCTCACTTTTAATGCAGCAAGATTTTCACTTATGACTGCAGGTACTAAATCCGGAAAAAATTTTACTATTGGATCATCCAGGGTAAGCAACCCTTCATCAATTGCTAATCCAATAGCAGTTCCAGTAAAACTTTTGCTGAGAGAATACAATTGTTGTTTATGTGCCGATGAGTAAGGAGCCCACCACCCTTCTGCCACTACATGCCCATGACGAAGAATCATCAGGCTGTGAAATTCCTGTTTAATCTCTTTGATGGCATCGAGAAATTTCATGATACCTGCTGAAGAAATCCCTTGCTGTTCGGGTGTACTGCGGGGTAATACAAATGGCCCCTTAAACATTTCAGCCATTCCAAAACCCGTCAATGATGGTAACAATCCAAACCCAATTGCAGATAATCCTGCCTGTTTTAAAAATACTCTGCGTTTAAACATGATTGATAATGGTTTTGTTATTTGAAAGAATATCGGATACTATTTTCATATCAATTTCTCTATGGTATCATTTGTTCCCGGAAATTTATCACTTTTCATTCTTTATTATAAATAAGCGTTATCGTTCTTTTACTGCGGAATGAATTGGAAGATTGTTTGATGGCTAACACATTGCCATTATCCTCTAAAGCCCAGGATTCATCAGTAGTCCATTCATTGGTTCGGCCCAGGCTTTAATAATACATCAACCCTACTTTATAAATATCCCTTCTTTCGCAAATACGCTATCCATTTTTGATAACCTCCTCCCGTAGCGGTAAGGTGTAATCCATCGGCTGTATATTTAGCATCCAGCCTGCCTTGCTGATCAGTAAACAGGTCATGAATATTTACATAAGGCACCTTTAATTCCTCCGCTACTTTTTTTATCAGTTTATTTGTTCCGATGATGTGTTGCTGCTTATCGTAATGTTGCGGAAAGTCAGGTACATCAGGGTTTACAGGCAAAATGCTTTGTACATAGATTTTGGTATCAGCGCTTCCTGCCTTTACCCGCATCACTATTTTGCGGATATTATCCGCTATCACCGCATCGGGAATATCTTTCCCAATATCATTAATACCAATAAGCACGAACAATTTTGAAGGCCGCCTTTTTATTATATCATCCAAACGCTTCAATACGCCAAATGTAATATCGCCGCTGATGCCTCTATTGATGACAGTTGTGTCGTTCAGCAATTGTTTCCAATTACCCATTTCCGTTATACTGTTCCCTAAAAAAATAATATGTCCTGTTTCTATAGGTTCCTGCCCGAATATAGCAATGCGCTCAGGAGAATGTTCCGGCACAAAACCAATAGTGTCGAATAGCCTTTGATTGGTTACCTGCGAATAAGATACCACCGGAAACAACAGGCAAATAATTAAGAGGAGTTTAAATAGGGTACATTCCAAATTGTCGCATGTCCTGGCTGATTGTGGGCGGTGGGGACACCGCCCACGGCA
>DATCMY010000388.1:0-1814 GCA_036565505.1 Hanamia sp. | reverse complement strand
GGATATGGATCAGTCAAAAAAATTGATTTGACAGGTTCTGTTGGTTATGTGAATGTTGGCGATATTGCTAAAGCTCCTGTTAGCTCTTTTGCTGAAGCGCTTGCTGGCCGTGTAGCAGGAGTGCAGGTTAATAGTTCTGATGGTCAACCAGGCGGTGGCATAAATATCATGATAAGAGGAGCAGGTTCATTGACTCAAAATACTTCCCCTTTATATGTAATTGATGGTTTCCCTGTTGAAAATCTTGACCCCGCCACTTTAAATCCTGAAGAGATAGAATCCATGAGTATTCTGAAAGATGCGTCATCTACAGCAATTTATGGATCAAGAGGGGCAAATGGTGTTATACTTATTCAAACAAAAAGAGGTAAAATAGGAAGGCCGGTAGTTACGCTTACCAGTTCGTTAGGATATCAGATTCCTCCCAAACCCATACCACTAATGAGCCCTTATGAATTTGTCAAGTACCAGTTGGAGCTTAATCCGACTACTACTACTACTCCTACTTATTTTGCTAATGGTAAAACCCTGGATGATTATAAGAATGTTAAAGGAATTAACTGGCAGGATAAAGTCATACGACCCGGAGTAGTACAGATATATAATCTGGCAGTAAGAGGGGGAACAGACCAGACTAAATATGCGATATCCGGATCCATTTTTGATCAAAAAGGTGTAATAATCAATACAGGGCAGGGCAGGTATTCGGGTAGGATAACATTAGACCAAACCATTAGTAAAAAAATAAAAACAGGTGTAACGGTTAATTATACTGAAACCAAATCTTATGGGCAACAGATAAGAACGGTTTATGGTAATAATCCAACTTCAACCGCATTGGCCAGAGCGTGGCTGTATCGCCCAATCGCAGGTGATACAAGTATATATCTTTTAACTGCCTTGGATGACCCGCAAGCGATAAATAATAGTGATTTTAGAATAAATCCTTTTCTTGATCTGGAAAATCAATATCAACATACTATTACGGACCTTCTTGAAGCAAATAGTTATATAAGCTATGACATTACAAAATATCTTACATTTAGAACCACAGCCGGTATCAGGCAAACCAAAATACGCAATGATGCATTTTATAATTCAAAGACCTCTCAGGGTAGCCCTCTTAATCCGAATAATCCAAATGGGATAAATGGTTCTGTTCTATTCAGAAATTACAATAGTTTCTCTAATGAAAATACGCTTAATTATAAAAAAACATTTGGCGGTGACCATACTTTTAGCGGGTTATTGCTTTTTGCGGTAAATAGCTTTAAGACAAATCAGGAAGGGTATTCCGGCAGACAGCTACCCAATGAAGGGCTTGGAATGGATGGTATAGATGAAGGAATTACCTATAATCCTATTTCATCAAATAGCATAAATACCATGGCATCATATGCTACAAGATTAGATTATAATTATAAATCAAAATACCTCCTTACTTTTAATTTCCGTGCTGATGGGTCATCTAAATTTCTGGATCATTGGGGATATTTTCCCGGAGGAGCAGTTGCCTGGAATATGGACCAGGAAGATTTTTTCAGGAAGGCATTACCCTTTATTTCTAACTCGAAGCTGAGGGTAAGCTATGGCGTTAATGGAAATAACAGGGTAGGTGATTTTGATCCATATCCTCATCTGGTCGAAGATGTAAATGGTTACTCATTTAATAACCAGACGCCACTAGACGCTGTTTATATATCATCCGTAGGAAACTCGAAATTAAAGTGGGAAAAGACCAAGACAATAGATATGGGATATGAATTTGGAATATTAGACAATAAGATATCTCTGGAATTGGACCTGTATAGGAG
>DATCMY010000387.1:0-4228 GCA_036565505.1 Hanamia sp. | reverse complement strand
GATCAGCCATCAATTCCCCAAACTTTTCTCCCTGTATCAATTCCGTTGGATTTGGCGGTATAGGCCCGGCAGAAATAACATATAATCCCGGGATGTCAGTTTGTTTTATGATTTCATCTACAGATGCTTTATTAACCAGGTAAGAGGAGACGCCGGGGGTCTTTTTCACCTTCAGTATCTTACTCAATTTAGGTTTACGGAGATCTAATTCCATTAAGGCCACTTTTTTACCTGTGAGGGTAAAACTTATGGCAAGATTAATAGCCACAAAACTTTTTCCTTCACCAGAAATACTTGAGGTAACCATTAACGTATTTTTCTTTTCATTTAATCCCATAAAAGCAAGGTTGGTGCGTATGGAACGGAACTGCTCTGCCACTACCGTGCGTTTGCCATCCATAATTACAATTGGATCTTTTGAAGGTACCTGCACCAGTTCGCCCATAATGGGGATCTTAATTTTGTCTTCAATTTCTGAGCGGAATAAAACATTGCGACTGAATATTTCTTTCAATAAAACAAGGAAAGCGGCTGCCAGCAAACCAACCACCAGTCCGGCCAGATAAAAGTTTTTTCCAATGGGTCTTATAGGCCCATAGGAAGTTGGTGATTCCACTACTTTAAGATCGGGAGTAGCAGAAGCGGAAGATATAGCGGTTTCCTCTCTTTTTTGAAGCAGGTAGGTGTAAATATTATTTTTAATTGCCTGTTGTCGACTGATATCCATAAATGCCCGTTGCTTTTCTGGAATCAGTGTAAGGAGGTAATTGTTTTGCGCTATTTTTTCATCCAACTTGTTTTTTTCTGCAAGAAGATTTTCCTTGATATTCGACATATTTTCCAGTATGTCTTTTTTTATGCGGGCCACATCCGCATTGGCAACAATGGCCGCATCATTTTTTTCACCGGTAACGCTGGTAATATTGTTAGCCAGAGTTTCGGCGGTATATAATTTATCCAAAAGGCCAGTGAGTGTCGGATCGGTTAACAGGATCAAAGAAGGAACCGTGCCGGGTTTGTTTCCTTTACTGCGCACGTAGGTATTTATATCTTTTAATGCTTCCAGTTGCAGGTCCAATACACTTTTTTGTTTATCCAGGTCGGTTACATTTCCGAAATAGGCAGTTGCCTGTGCACCAAGGTCCACAACTGATTCTCTGGACTGGAATTTAGCGATATTCCTTTCTACACTATCCAATTGAAGGGTAACAAGCCCCAGCCTGTCATCAATAAAACTCATGGTTTTATCGGCCATCTGGCTTTTATCTTCGATGGCGTTGATATTATAAATTTCAAATAATTTATTAAGGATATCCCTACCTTTTTCCTGCACCTGGATGTTAATAGAAACATTTAAAATGGTAGAAGAATAGGAATAGGGTGAAATTTGTAAACCGCCCACCAAACCGCCAGCCGCACCACCGGGGGAGGCAAAATTTACAAAATAATTTTTGCCCACCACATTGGGATTGTAATCGTGATTGATCACAAGCTTGATAGGAGTACCATTTATGGTAACGGTACTATCGAATGCGACCCTTTTATTATCGATCTCCACTACCTTTTTTCCCCAATTGACTGAAAAAAAATAAGTTCCCCATAAATTAAAATGTTCTTTATCAAGGGCCACAAATTTTAAAGGCGAATTGGAATTGTACAATTCTTCTGTGCGGACATTCCCCTGGTTATAGACAGTTGCGTAAAGGTCCAGTTGTTTTACTACTTCCGTCATCATATCAGAGGAACGAAGTACTACAATTTCATTATCAACAATTTTCTTTTCACTAAAAATATTAAGGGCATCCAACACTTTAGTATCGCCACCTCCTTTATTGGGGTCTTTCAGTAAAACTTTTGCGGAAGCTACATAGACAGGCACCTGGGAGCGGAGATCAATAAAAGCAATAAATAATGATATAGAAACCGTCACTAAAAATAATGGCCAGAAGGGCAGGTATTT
The DNA here is from genome assembly GCA_036565505.1 of Hanamia sp. Taxonomy (GTDB): domain Bacteria; phylum Bacteroidota; class Bacteroidia; order Chitinophagales; family Chitinophagaceae; genus Ginsengibacter. The sequence continues at coordinate 2,268 of DATCMY010000387.1, read as the reverse complement.
GTAAATTACCTGCTTGAATATATTTGAATCGGTACGTTCTTTAAAAAATTGTTCTTCGTCCATTTGCCCGGTAATTGTTTTATAAACGGCTGAGAATAAAAATGAAAAGCGACAGCCCTGTAGTTACGTATGAAATAATCCTGGTTACGTTATCCTGTTTTATTTTCAATGGTTCTACATATACTATATCATTTGGCTGAAGGTAAAAATAAGGAGAATAAAAGATAGATTTATCCGTCAGGTTTAATCTTTTAAATTCTTTGGAATTACCATTTTCCCTGATGACTAAAATATTATCAGGTCTTCCTTTAGCGCCTATGTCGCCACTAGCTGCCAATGCATCCAAAAGGGTCATATTATCAGTAGCCATAGGCAGTACCTGTGGAGATACAGCGCCCATCATGGTTACATGTCGGTTTAAAAAACCAACAGCCACTACGGGGTCTTTTAAATAAGGAGAAAGTTCTTTTTCCAACAGAGATTTTAGTTCTTTACGGGTCATACCATCCACATGCATAGTGCCTAATTTGATGAATTGGATATTCCCGTTTTCATCAACCAGGTAACCGGTTAATGGGCCAATGGCATTTTGAGGTGCGTTATAAAGGGCGGTATTTTCAGGGCTAAGGCTTGCTACCGTGATTCCGAGTAAATCAGCCTTTTGAATTTTGGGCTCAAAATCTTTGGATACTAAATTAGTGAGTGTGGTATCTTTTTGAAGATCCTGGAAATAAACGGATTTCCTACTGTTACTGCAGGAGAACAGAAAGAAGATCAGGAAAAGATAAAGGATGAACCTGAAAAACTGTGGGTATGGCAAAAATCTTTTCATAAAATTCATCAATATTTCATGGAAATTGATAGAGGGGGTTCTTTGCATAATCAGTTTCGAAAGCAATAATACAATAAAAAACGAATTGCTTTGTTTAATATTGGGCTGGGAGCAAATTTAACCGAATTTTTTTGAAATAATTGGGAAAGAAAAAGATATAGTGAATAAGACACTATCCCTTAAAATTTGTAAAGTAAATATTTAGGTTTTCTTTTATTCCACTATTGATTCACCAAGAGCCTCCGGATGTTTTTTTGTGTCTTTATATTTCTTAATTCCATAGGCAACGCCTATCGCAAGAAGGGCGGAGAGGCCGCCATCTATGGGGCAATAAGAACCATCAGCACGTGTACAAGTAATAGGGTCACATCCTGGATCAAATGCAGCATCTGGACATTGGGCCTGAATTAATGCAGGTAAACAAATTAAAATCGCCATAAAAATACTGTACATTATTATCCACTTCGGGAATTGTTTCATAGAAGGCATTTATAGGTTGCTAAGTTAAATAAAAGTAATTAATTATTAATTACCCGTTATTAAATTAATCAATTCTTCTTACATCTCCTAACTAAATTGTGCGGATACATTGGTAACACACAGGCATAGCAATGGGGTGGCACTTTTGAATGATGTAACGGGATGGGAGATTGCTTCGTCGCCAGTTGATGGTTGAAGGTTAATCCCACTCAGTAAGTTATTGGAGAATACATGATTTTCAGGTTTAATGGAACAATGTTTAACCGCCGCAATCTAATGAATTGGAGAGGACTTATTTCTCATGAGTTTGATTCCAGGTTTTAATTATTGGATTGCTTCCAAGCCCCTGAAATCCTGGATGCCCGATGATTGGGCTGGCTTTTTGCAATTTCTTCAACCGCGGTCTGACCTACGGTGCCGACCGCTATCATCCTTCATCCGCAGTCTGACCTACGGTGCCGACCGCTATCTTGCCCCCGAATCCTGCAACCCGGTTTCTAAAACACGACACTTATTACTTTCTTCTCTCCTCCGGGTGTTTTTATTTCCAATTGATAGATTCCTTTTGGAATAGATTGTCCCGGTTTTAGATTTTCTATGCTGCTGCTACCGGAATACTGAATAGATCTTGTCATAAAGGTTTGCCCGAATGAATTAATTAACCTGATTTCGTATAGTCCAGGTTGTTGATTGATCAATTGAAGGTTTAAATTGTTTGCTGTTGCAGGATTTGGAAATACCTGGATAACCTGTTTATCTTTTGAAACAAATACTTTCATTATCCCACTATAATTTATTTTACCATCTACTTCCGTGCTGCGTAACCGATAATAGTTATAACCTTGAACAGGATAAGTATCTACCCAATGGTAATTATTATAAGAGGAATTAATGGCTTTAAGAACCGTTTCTTGTACAAAATGATTTCCATCAGCAGATCTTTCAACATTATATTG
>DATCMY010000386.1:0-6418 GCA_036565505.1 Hanamia sp. | reverse complement strand
GGTAAATACAGCTATAATATTTTGGCAGGATAATTCTTGTATTTTTTTTTTCGTTGATGTATCAATTATTTCTTCTGTATCAATAAAGGAAATCTCATCAATAATGATATCCTTTTTTGCGGCTTCAGTAATCAATTCCACACCCACAGGCCTAGTGCTTAATATGTAAATTTTATTTTTTTGCATTTTGTATTCCCTGAATTATTTGTTGCGCCTCATCGTTTTGCAATAATTCATTGGCAGCCATAATTCCTAATTCGTTTCCATTTTGAATAGTCCCGGTTTTTTCAATCTCAATTTTTTTATCTCCATTGGGACTACAAATATTTCCTCTAAAAATAATTTTATTTTTTTCAATAATAGCTAAAGCACTTATTGGAGTTGAGCATCCTCCTAATAAAGTTCGCAAAAAATCACGCTCAATTCCTGCACATATAGATGTTGGTTCATCATTTAGCAATTGGCAGGCATTAAATGAATAATCATCATTATTTCGGCAAACAACCATTATAGCCCCCTGCGCCGGCGCCGGCAACATCCAATCAAGATCAATAGAATTTTCAGGGCGAAGATGAATGCGCTCAAGCCCTGCTGCTGCAAAGATGGCTCCATTCCAATTATTCTCACCTATCTTCCGTAACCTCGTATTTACATTACCTCGTAAATTCTCAATTGCATGATTGGGATAGCGATATAACCATTGCGCTTTACGGCGTGTACTACTTGTTGCAATGGTGAATGGTGAATGAGAAATTGGCAATGATGTATTACGATTCAATTCATCTTCAATTAATCTTCTATCTCCTTTAAATACAAAAATATCTTTGTAGGTACCTCTCTCTAATACGGCAGCCTGCCGTATTCCTGTTGCCAATTGAGTTGGCACATCTTTCATAGAATGAACCGCTATATCAATGCGGCTGTTTAATAATGCAGCATCCAGTGTTTTAGTAAAAATTCCCAGTACGCCTAATTCATACAGAGGAGTTACTGTATCTACATCACCTTCACTTTTGATGAAGATCAATTCTGAGTCAATACCATTTTGCTTAAGGAGTGTTTGTACACGTGTAGCTTGCCAAACCGCCAATTGACTTTCCCTTGTGCCTATCTTAAGAGGTAGTAGTTTCATATTCCAATTGAAGGTAACTATTTAAGGCATTGATGCATTGGCAACCTTTATCTTTTTTGTGTTTCAATTGTATGGCAAGAGAAGAAACTGTTTTATGAATTTTTTCCTGGCGATCACTTTCATCAAAATAAATCTCACTCAACCGGGTAAGTTGTGATTTTACTATACGCAGCAATGGATTATTAAATTGCTGACGGTGCCAGTCTTCCAGGCTATTCAATGTTTCATCAATAATTTGCAAGGCTTTAGGAATTTCTGCCTGCCTGGCTTCAATGGTTTTATCCAGAATTCCGGATACTTCATCCACATTCAAAAGTGTAATCCCCGAAAGATTCTTCACGGCAGGATCCACATTTTGAGGAACAGAAAGATCAAGTATAAGCCTTGATTTTGCAGTCTTAAAAAAGGATGGATGAATAGTATAAGAATCTGCAGCAGAGCTTACGATAATAATGTCCGCATCATCAGCAGCAGAGGATATATTTTTATAAGAAACAAATTCTGCATCATACTGCTCTGCCAATTCAAATGCCTTATCATCAGTTCTGTTTGTAAATGAAATGAGGGTATCGGGCAAATAACTTTTTAAATTTTTGGCAATGTGATTACCAAATTTTCCGGTGCCCACCAATAGAATTTTTTTATTTTTGAGATCCTTAATTTTTTCTTTTATTATTTCTATGGCTGCATAAGAAACAGATACAGTTCCTGTACTTATTTTGGTTTTTGTTTTAATTTCTTTTGAAACCTGCAAAGCATAATTAATCGCCCGCTCCATAAAGCTATTAATACAGCCATTCTCCTTAGCAATCTTCGCTGATTGTTTTATCTGCGATAAGATTTCATAATCTCCAATTATTTGAGAATCAAGCCCTGAAGCTACTTTGAATAAATGTTCGATAGCAGAAATGCCCTGGCAAACATACCCGTGATCCAAAAAATCTTCCTTAAGGCTATGTGTACGAATACAAAGCAATTCAATAAGCTGATGAGGATCATGGCATATACCATAGATCTCTGTTCTGTTGCAGGTAGACAACACAAGGCATCCCGGAATATTCCTGGACACGGCCTGTTTCAGCAAGAGGAGAGATTGATCCGGAGAAAGTGAAAATTTATCCCGGATACTCATTTCACTTTTACGGTAATTAACCCCAACTATACTGAAATTATTTAGAGAATTATTGTATGTGGCGTTTGGTAAAATCATCATTGTTTATAGGTACAAATTTACCGGCAAATATCATTTAAAAAGTCATTGCTCAGTCATTAAAAAACATGATCTTAATTAGTTTTTTCATTAATAAATAATTACTAAAAAACAATCGCTTATATATTTTTAACAGGCCTTACATTTGCTGATATTTATATATAAATGATGCCAAAAAAAATAAAGAAAGGAATTTTATTAATGAATTTGGGTTCCCCGGATTCAACAAAGGTGCCGGATGTAAGAAAATACCTCAATGAATTTTTAATGGATGAAAGAGTTATTGACATCCCATGGCTGCTGAGGGCATTGCTGGTAAGAGGGATTATTGTTCCCTTCAGGGCGCCAAAATCTGCCGAAGCATATAAAACGATCTGGACTGATGAAGGCTCGCCTTTGATTGTAAATACTATACACCTCCAAAAAGCCTTGCAACAAGAGATAGAAGAACCGGTGGAAATAGCTATGCGATATGGAAATCCTACACCAGAGGCCGCCTTTGATGCGTTATTAAAAATAAATCCGCTCATGGAGGAGATTATTATATTACCTCTTTACCCGCATTATGCAATGTCCAGCTATGAAACCGGAGTTGAATATGCAAAAGAAATACATAAAAAAAAGAAATACCCTTTCAAACTAAATTTTATAGACCCTTTTTATAAAGATGTTGATTATTTGAAAGCCCTTTCAGAAAGTATTAGACCTTTCTTAAACGTGCCTTATGATCATGTATTATTTAGTTACCATGGTATTCCTGAAAGGCATATTCGAAAAAGTGACGTAACCGGTTGTCATTGTTTGAAAATTGAAAATTGTTGTGAAGTCAATTCACCTGCTCATTCACATTGTTACAGGCACCAGATTATTACAACAACAAAATTGGTGGTGGAACAGCTACAAATACCTTCCAATAAATACAGCATTTCATTTCAATCGCGACTGGGTAAAGGATGGCTCACACCTTTTTCAGATATTAGATTAAAAGAAATGCCAGGTGAAGGAATAAAGAATTTATTGATAGTATGCCCAGCCTTTGTAAGCGACTGCCTTGAGACATTGGAAGAAATTGCCATGAGAGGAAAAGAAATATTTTTAGAAGCCGGGGGAGAATCTTTTACCATGATTCCCTGCCTGAATAATCATCCTTTATGGATAAAAGCCGTTGCAGGATATATTGCTAAAGAAAAAAACTGAATCCACGAAGGTTGAAATTTTGGAAGTATATTTTACAATCATAATAATTTAATTTCATGTATTTCTATATCAAAGCTCTTCATATCATTTTTATTATAACCTGGTTTAGCGGGATTTTTTATATCGTAAGGCTCTTTGTATATAGTGCTGAAGCAAATGCAAAATCCGAACCTGAAAGATCAATTCTTCTGAAGCAATATGGCATTATGCAAAAAAGATTATGGTATGGAATTACCTGGCCTTCCGCCATTCTTACTTTGATTTTTGGTTTATGGATCTGGAGTTATTATGGAAGCTTGCCGGAGTGGCTTTTAATAAAACTTTTTTTTGTAGTTGGCCTATATATTTATCACCTTACACTACATTTAATTTTTCTTCAACAGAAAAAAGAAAACTTCCGTTGGTCTTCACAACAATTAAGAATATGGAATGAAGTGGCCACTATTTTATTAATCGCTATCGTTATGCTTGTAGTGGTAAAACAATTGCTGAGTATAGTTTGGGGAATAGGTGTACTTATTGCTTTTACCATTTTGCTATTGTTAGCCATTAAATTATATAAGAAATACCGGAAGGATTAGCGCAAGAAATATTTCTGTTTTTTATTTTGATGATGCCATAATATATTCCCTGATGAGTATTTTTTCTTTTTCATCTGTAATCTTTGCTTTAACAAACATTTTTTGCAATAAGTTTTCCCATTGGAAGGCTGAATAATGTGCAGGATTTTTCAATGCATGGCAACCGGAACAATCTTGTACATACAATTTTTTACCAACACTTAACCGCTCAAATGTAATTCCCGGAACTTTTGATTGAGCATCGCTTAATTCATAAGTTGAGGAAGGTGAAACGCGAAAAGTAAATGTTTTATTTTTTGATGAAGTATTGCAGCCCAATAGAAAACTTATCATAATAAAAAGTAAAAGAATTTTCATGTTGCATCAATCTTAAAATGAGATTCCAAATAAAATTCTTGCTTCTACCCTTTCATTATTATCCAAAACTTTTGAACCGGGCGAGAATATTGTTTTATGAACATTGCCTAATTGTGTTAGATAATTAAGGATTACAAACCATCTGTCGCCGCGGTAATTTATAGTAGGCCCCGCATAAAAGATTGAGTTTTTCCAACCTTCATTTTTTGCAATTTCATTTTTATTGACCACTTCCAGGCCGAGGCCCAGCGAAGGTTTTACATTATACATATAAGCCAGGTCAAATTCTATTGGCGTTGCCCATCCATTACTTTTTAGGCTTCCATTTACCCATCCCAATTCTTTTTCAAACTCGGCTACACCATTAAAAGCGAACAGGCTATTACCAATATATTTATCAAGAATAATTTTTGTTTCCAATTCAATTTCATCACCTCCCTTGATGGTTGCTTCAGCATATAAAGCCGAGCCGATTTTATTTGCCGTAGGATCACTAAGTTTTAGTTTCCATTCATTGCTAAAACCAATTTCGCCCGAGGTTGTCGTACCATTATTTCCTTCGCTGAATCTTTTTTGAAAACGATTAAAATAGAAAGCCGTTTGAAGATTTTTTCCCAGGCCGAATTCAACTTCCATCCTTTGATCCTGCGCATGAAAAAATTGATTTTCATGGCCAAAGCGTGATGTATGCCAAAACTCAAGATCAATCGCACCTTTAGGCAATACACCTGATGTGTAGGTTCTTCCAAAAAACCGATCCTGCGAAAATGCTGATAAACTGGTAGCACAAAAGGCAAGTAATAATATTTTTTTCATTTGCATAATTTATTTCTGCAAATGAATGATCGTTGATGTCAAATGATTTACAAAATCGGGAAAACCGGTTTTCGAAATCGGAAATATCTAAGTGATGGGAAATTTTATTCAGCGAAATAATAGTTCACAAGGTTTTAAACCTGTATGTTTTTTAAATGCTGTAGAAAAGTGGGATATGGAAGAATAACCCAATAAAGCAGAAACATCCGTAACCGTTAATCCTCTTTCATACAATAAATATTTTGCATGCTCCATACGCTGGCTTTGAAAGAAATCGAAAATGGTAGTGCCATACATTTCTTTAAATCCTTTCTTTAAATAACATTCGTTGATGGCCGCCTTTCGGCTTAATTCTTTTATAGTTAGGGGTTCTCCTATTTGCTGCAATAGAATTTCACGTGCAAGAGATATTTTTTCACGATCAGCTTCATTGGCAAGGAACTTACAGGAGAAAGAATTTTCGCTATCGCCTGCTATGCATTCCATGCTATATAACAACAGCATTTGTGTTTGCGCATTAATAAATATATTTTCCAGGCTTTCTGAATAATTATGATTTAATAATGCTTCCAGAACATTTCTTGTTCTGCTGCACAGAGGCAAGGTTTTTGAGAATGAACTAGTATGGTTGAAATTTAAAATATCCCCTGAGAAAGATGTTGTTTTTAAACCTTTTACAAATTGGGTAAGATGTTCATGGCTATAACGAAAACTTGCCACATCCACCGTTTCAATAAGTTCTTCGCAATGATGAGATTGGGAATGTTTGCAAAAACTGCATTCCTCCGATTTTTCTTTACAGTATTTATTTCCCGAAATGCAAAAAACCAATTCCAGGTTTCCTGATTTTTTATTATCCTGATTATAATTATACACCATCATCCCCATATCTTCAAAAACTATATTGGGCATTTTTCGATAGCGATTAATAATATAATGTACGGACCCGGGAATGCGCTGCGATTTATGTTGCATTATTTCCATTTCTCCCTGCATTACAGGATGATTTAGCGCGAGTGATAATATTTGCTCAACAGTTTCCATAAAAAAATTGGAGGCAAAGATACGTTTTCTAAATATTTGCTCCATCGGCGCTTATCCCAATGAAGTGAATATTTATGAAGC
>DATCMY010000385.1:0-3300 GCA_036565505.1 Hanamia sp. | reverse complement strand
CATCCCATCCTGGTAAGTTTTCCCATCGCTTTTCTGATCGGTACCTTAGTTTTTGATCTGCTGGCAAAGTTTACCGGAAATGATCAGTTTTGGAAGACGGGTTATTACCTTGAAATTGCCGGCATCGCTACTGGTTTGCTGGCCGCCATTCCAGGGATCATTGATTATTTATTTACAGTACCTCCTAAAAGTTCCGGGAAGAAAAGGGCGACAAAGCATGGCCTGGTAAACGTTTCACAGATTATCCTTTTTTTCATCGCATTAATGATGAGAAGAAATGAGGACGTTAATAGTAATGTGGTTATCGGGCTTGAGGTGGCCGGTTCCATTTTAATATTCATTGCCGGATGGCTGGGCGGCACATTAGTTTATCGCAACCAAATTGCTGTTAATCCCCGCTATGCCGAAGCCGGGAAATGGAAGGAAGAATATACTCATACCAAAGCCGGGAAAATAAAAGTTGCGACAACCAATGAATTAAAAGTGAATCAGATGAAACTCATTCATAGTGGCAAAAAAAGAATAGTAATTGGAAGAACGGAAAATGGTTATGTCGCTTTTGATGATCATTGTACCCATAAAGGAGGCTCTCTTGCGGGCGGCGCAATGATTTGCGGAACGGTACGATGTCCGTGGCATGGTTCTCACTTTGATGTGGTTACAGGTATGGTAAAATCCGGGCCTGCTCAAAAAAGTATCGCCACTTATCCGGTCTCTGAAAATGAAGGAAATGTTTTTCTGAAACTGAGTTGATTGGGAAAATTCAGACCCAATAAGTTTTTATTAAGGGAAGTGTTTCTAAATACTGCAGATAAACCAGGAAGGTTTGTGTACACCTTTATTGAAGATTGTAAAACTGAAAAAAGTAAAAGCTGTGTTGAAATATTTTTCCGCTTTTTAATTGGTTATATATGACTATCAAAAGACTATACTTTTTTTCTTTTTGCTGTAGGCAGATTTTGTGGGTAGAACGGGTTGATTAAAATGCACGAGACGTTCCTTTGGACCGTTTCGTGCATTTTCCCGTTAGTTTCTACCCACCAAAAGTCCCTCTGAAACTTGGTAAAATCAAATCAAACAATCGCTGTTATTGATTTTGCGAAAAACTACCTAATACTAAAAGAGAATTTTTGTTTATTAATTTAATAATGCTAATTTGGTTTATTATAATTTTTGAAAGAATCCAAGAATTTTACAGCCTGTAAGTTTTTGATTTTGCTAATAAAATGACCGTAAAAAAAGACCCGATGGACAATGGCATGCGTCAGGCTGACTCTTGTGAGATTTCCAATAAAAGCAATAAGGCAGAAACTATAAATCCTGCTTACCGGGCAGGGGGCAGGGGGCATAGGCTTATTTATCTCTATGAAAATAATACAAGGTCATAATGGTAAGCTTTGGGCAGAAAGTGAAATTGATAAAGGAAGAACTTTTTATTTTACTTTGCCTCTAAAGAAGTAATGTTGCCGGTTTTGAATTTCGTTTTATTTATACTTCACGCTGCATAGGAATGTGTAATGGTATTCTCAAAGAATTGAAAGTTTAAAGTTAAAAGTTTTTCCAGTTGTTTTTTGTGGTTGATATTTATATTTTGAAAGAAGGTATTGATTGCTTGATGAAACAAGGCGGGAGAATCATAATACTGTGCGTTTAAGATTTCCTTCTTTGTAAATTTCCATACTCTTTCTATGATGTTAAGGTTAGGAGAATAAGGCGGCAAAAAAAGCAAATGAATACCCAAAGATTTAGCCCAGGTGGTTACAAAAAAGCAATGCTGGTATCTGGCGTTATCCAATACAATTGCAATAGGTTTATCGGGATATTTTTGTTTCAATTGTTTTAGGAATTCCACAATAGTAGTGGCATCAATATAGGCGGTATTGGTCATCGTAGTTATTTCCTTAGTAATGGCATTTACCGCTCCTAATACATTGATGCGATTGCGACCGGCAGCGGCCTTTATAAATACTCTGGCAATACACCACAAACAGCAAAGGAATGGCTGTAATATGAAATGAGCAGCATCCATAAAAAGCAAATGCACTTCTTCGGTCTGTGCTGCTGCTATAGCTGGTTTCAGCGTTTTATTTACCCAGTTCTTTTGCTCCGTTGTATTTACTTTTGCCGGGATATGCCCTGTTTTCAAAAAGCGGAACTGGTGGCGCTTCATAAAAGCCCTCACCCGGGTATTACTTCTCTCAATACCTGTAAGTTCCTTAATTTTCAATCTTGCTTCATCAATGCTTCGGGGTGGTTGGCCGGTAAATAATTCTTTGATGCCAACGGCTTGTTTTTCTAATAGGCTTTGATTGCAATGATGATCTGCTTTGCATAATCCATCAAAGCCTTCCTGTCTATAAGCAGCAATCCACTTACTCAAACTGTTAGGGTGGGATCCCGTAATGTGGCAAATCTCTTTGTTGGATAAATTAGAGATTGCCTTGATATAAACGCTGTGTAATCTTTTTTGCACAACAGGGCAAGGATAATAATATCTTTCGTAATTTAACCGTGCTAATTCTTCGGAATCAAGCATTAATTTTGTAAGCATCTTTAAGAAATAGTTTTCCAAAGGTGCTTACTTTTTTTCATTCTACATCTCACATTTTGAAACGGCGCGAAGTATAATTAAGCCTGCGTTGGTGTTGCAAAAGTTCTATAGCATAAAGCCACGCACCGCCGTTGTTGGTGTTCGTGCGGATGGTTTTGCAGCTAAGCAATCACCAACAACACCGTTGGGAGCAATGAATTAAAAATAAGTAAAGCTATCCTTACTTTAAATAACTTAGCGCCTATAAAATATTTCATTATTACACAGATTATGCGCTTTCCCGGAAGAGTATAAATATTCTTCTGCAAAATTTTATGAAAGCGGAATAGATGAGTTTGGATTTCTAACTCATTGGATGAGTTAGAATAACGGTGGTATGAGTTCAAACTGATGTTGGTGATAGCCAGGCTTCAAAACCATCTGCACGAACACACAACATCGGCGACCTCTTTTAGTTTTGGCAAATGTTTTTATTTTTGAAGTAGAAGACCAACAAAGGCGAAAAATATAATCCTGAACAAGAAAAAAATCATCTTCTAATATCTAAAAAATGGTTACACAAATTAAGAATGGTTTTATTTTATTCGTATTATTCTATGGAATAAGATTTTGCAATAGTCAATCTTTATCACATGATAGGATTGAGAAGATAAAATCTTGTACCGTGAGGATTACAATACAAGATCGCAATTCTATGGGAACGGGGTTTTTTATAGATAATGCAGGTTCTGTATTAACATGTTGGCATG
>DATCMY010000384.1:0-4785 GCA_036565505.1 Hanamia sp. | reverse complement strand
AAATACTTGTTGGGTTTTAAAATATTTTAATTGACGCAGATATTAGCCCAGCCTGCCATTCAAGAATCAAGCAACTATTATCTTTTATATTTTTTCCCCATATTTTTATTAACACTGATGGTTTCAACAACTAATGAATTTTGTAATAATGATGGGTTTAATTGTATAAACTGCTTAATTAATGCCGGGGCTCTGTGCATCCCATGTTCAAGATAAAGTATGGCCTCTTTTGATTTGCCAAGGGCAAAAAGTACAGCAGCCTTATAATAATCAAACAACGGTTTATCGTTTGTATTTTGTTGAGCATTGCATATCTGCTCCAGGGCTTCTTCATAATATTCTGCATCGTAAAGGCATTTTATTAATTCTTTCCAACCTTTGGCATTTCTGGGGCGCACTTTAATAAAATGTGTGAAATGAATAACAGCATCTTTAATACGATCTAATTGAAGATAACATTGTGCTAATGCTAAATGATAATCAGGCTGCGACTTATTAATACTCATAGCATTATTAAGGTTTTTTACTGCACTTTCCCAATAACCTTCCTGCATATAGGTACCGGCAATTTTATAATACAAATGGCTATCAGTTGAATTTAAATGAACAGCTTTACGATAATGAAATCTTGCCTGCGCAGGATTTTTTAATTTTTCATAACAATACCCAATCGCTTCATAAATCACTTCTTCGGGCATAGCAAGTTCCAATACTTTTTGCAATACATCGATGGCTTCACGGTATTTGCGGAGCCTCAAATAAGCATCTCCCAGGTTACGATAGGCATAATCAAATTTTTCATCTATGGCAATGGCGTATTGATAGGCATCAACTGATTTTTCATACAGCTTTAAACCCTGGTAAGCCGCACCCAGGTTGAACCAGGCTAATTGAGTATACGGATATTCATCAATTATTTGCTGATGTAGTTTTATACTTTCTTCATTTCTTCCAGTATAGTCTGTCCAGAAACATATTTTGTACAATGCTTCTTCATTGGTAGGTTCTTGTTCAAGAATTAATTTCAGACAGTTGAAAACTTTATCAAAATCTTCATAATCGTCATATACATCTGCAAGTTCAAAAAGTAATTCAGTTTTTTCAACACCATCAAAAACAATAATGGCTTCTTCTAAAAGTGAAGCGGCTTTTTCATGGTTATCCAAAGCGAGATAAGCGTCTGTTTTAAGAATATAGAGATTAATATCATTACTGTCGAGCACTTCAGCTTTTTCAAGAATAGAGAGCGCCTCAAGATAATTTTGAGAAGCAATTAAAATATCCGCTTTTTTAATAAAAAGAGCAGATGAATAAGGATATTGTTCTACTGCAAAATTGGCCGCCTCCAATGCCAGAGGAATATTATCATTTTCGTCAAAATAATCAATAATACGCTCAAAAGATTCTTCTTCTATAAAATTGAATTTTTTACCAGTTTTAAAGTTCTGGTATTGCCTCAGCAATTCCTTCATTTCCTCACGCTCCTGTCTGTATGGATTTTCTTTCATAGTGATTAAACTTATGTTACAAAGTACTAATTATTTCAAAATAAACGTTATCCTAAAAAATATATTCCGATTAAATCAAAAAAAAAATGATAAATGGCATCATACTATCATAATAATATCTTAATTTTGTTGAGATTTAAATAACATTTTTACAAATGACTAAATATTCCAAAATAATAGCAATGATATTTCTTGTTTGCGGAGTATGCCTTTTCGCTTTCGCAGATAGAGGTGGTTTTGTGAAAAAAAATAAAACACATCTCAATATAAGTACATCTGGAAATTTAAAAAATTCTATTGCTTTTAATTTAAAATCAGGTCTTAGTTACAGAGGTAGTGCTTTATTGAACAGACAGCAAATTGGTAACAGCATCATTAGTGATGCATTAATTTCTTACAGAAAAGGAAATACAATCTATATTTTACCTTATAAACAAAAAATATTGATTCCAGAATATAGCCAGAAAGATGGTTATAAATTAATCATAAGAGCCAGAAAATAAATAAATTATTTTTAAAAAACCTGCATTCAATTAATGCAGGTTTTTTTTATGCTTGATAGTTTAAAAATAATTTATAAAATGACAATAGCTTTAAGTTATCATCAAGGAATGATAGTTATAACATTCCCAATCGAAAACGGGTACTAGTATGGATTTTTTTAAACCCATATAGTAATATTTAATGCAAATTTTTGAGGTAATATTATTTCCTGGTTTCCTGATAAGTTAAAACTCTGTAACCTGATTTTGGAATTTCAAATTTGGATAAAGGCACTGTATCAAAACTTATTTTTGCCAGTGTGAATTTAAATTTCATTTTACCAGATTGCATTTCATATTGCACTGCAAGGCCGGGCAATGTTTTAAATTGTGCATCATAAGATTTGTTTGAAAGATTAATATCAGTGGTGTAAAAAACAGTAAAGGTGGTTCCGTTTGTTAATTTAGCTATTGCTTTACGGCAATTATAGCCAGAGATCACACTCGTTTCACCAGTATTTTCAAATACAATTCCTTCATACTTTTTATTATTGTCTTCCCAATCCTTTGAAGTAAGTGTGATCATTAATTTTTGCCCGCTATAATCTTTTAAAATAACTCCACTTTGAGTAGCGGCATTGTAAATAGTAGCTTCACGCCCAAGTCCGCTTAATAATTCTACCCTGCTTTGGCTTCCTTTAATAGAAATAGTAGTAGTGGCACCATCCAGCATATCGGCCATTTTGGGCTCACCGCTGCCGGTTTCTACCGACATATTATAAACCAGTGTGCCTTCGTTTAATGTTCGCTGGGCATTGGAGGAAAAGGTAATAAGAAGGAAGGAAATAAATAATATTGTAGTATTAAGTTTCATATTATGCTTATAGTGCAAAAAATAAATCGATATAAAGATAAGAATGAGCTTATAATAGTTGCACCAAATTTTATTTACTTATTTTTCTTATTAGGATCAACCTTTTGTTTCATATTTTTTAGCTTTTCATTACTTTCCTGCATAGCAGTAATACGTTCCTGCCATTTACTTTTGCCTACCGGCTTCTTTTTATTCTCTTGTAATTTTGCTAATATTTTATCATGATCAATTATATATTTTTGAATTACTAACTGAATTAATAAAGTAATTGCATTTGAAACCGTATAGTACCAGGTAAGCGCTGAAGGCAATCTGTTAAACACACCAAGCAATACTACCGGGAAAATAAAAGGAAGATATTTCATTACAGGATTGCTGTTGTCCTGCATATTACTCATTCCATATAATGAGATCAATAGACTGGTAATTACAGCAAAAATGGTAAACAAACTAATATGATTTCCATAAAATGGAATGGTGAAAGGAATATTATAAATGGAATCATAAGAGGAAAGATCTTTTGCCCACCAAAAACTTTGCCCACGCAAATTAATATTAGAGTTGAAGAAATTATACAACGCAAAGAAGATAGGAATCTGCAACACTGCAGGAATACATCCTCCCAAAGGATTGACACCCGCGGTTCTGAAAAGTTTCATTTGTTCCATACCAAATGCCTGCTTATCATCTCCATATTTTGTTTTAAGTGCTTCTATTTCCGGTTTTAGCAATTTCATTTTTGCACCGCTCAAATAACTTTGGTAAGTAAGTGGAGAAATAAGAAGCCGTATAATGATGGTAAGCAATGCAATTACCAAACCAAAACTTGCAATTTTACTGGTAAGAAAATTAAAAACAGGCATAATAAATCCCCTATTTACATATTTTACAAATGCGAATATTCCACTGCCAAGTGGAACCATATTAAACATTTGATTGCCATATGATTTTAATATTTTATAATCGCTTGGTCCATAATAAAGTTGAAAAGGAAGTACTGCATCTACTCCTGCCGGCACATCTAATCTGAGGTAGGCAGTAGCTTGCGCAATAATATGTAAACTGGTATCTTTAGGCGCTTCCCATCTTACCTCACCATCTGTAAATTTGCTTTTTGCGAGGATTGAGGCTGCAAAGAATTGCTGATTTAATGCGATCCAATCAACTGGTTTTTCAAATTTTTTATCATCTGATTTTCCCTCAACCAGGTGTTCAAAATCATAACTCCCATTTTCAACATAAGAAATATGAGATTGTTGAATTTCCCAATTGATATCTTTTTCCTGCTCTTGAGCTTTTGCCTGCCAGGTAAGATTAAGTTTATTTTGAGTAACTAATTTATCAGCTCCGGTAAATTTAACATTGAAGTCAATCATGTAATCATCAGGCTTTACAATATACTGATGTTCTATTTTTTCTCCGTTTACAGTTTGTAAACTAAAACTAATCATCTCACTTCCGTCAGCAGTTTTTTGGGTCGCAGAAGGAGTGAAAAGAAGATCAGAAGTTTGTGCTGTTTGATTATTTCCTGTGTTAATAGCGTAGGAAATATTATTAAAACTTCCGTCTTCAAGTATAAGAGGTTTGCCATTAAATTTTTTAAAATTTTTAAGTTCTATTATTTTAGGCTGCCCACCTTTATTGGTAAAAGTAATTTTAAGTACTTTATTTTCAAGGGTAATCAGTTGTTCTTTTCCGGTAGTATCCTGTTTTATTTCTGAAAGCGCAGATAATTTTTCTGATAGAACGCTATCTGAAACCACGGTTGAATGAATTGATGTATCAATTTTTGGTTTAAGCTTGTTAAGTGAATCCTGGATATGTGCTTGTTGTTTTTCTAAAGCCTTTTGCCCCTGTTGGGTATAATAAAAATATCCAAAAAATAGAACTGCTAACAAACCAAATCCGATAATAGTATTCC
>DATCMY010000383.1:0-1513 GCA_036565505.1 Hanamia sp. | reverse complement strand
CAAAGGCGAGGGATGGGTAGGGGTTGGTAACGCAAGATTTTAATAAATCCCCTGATTATTAATGGAAATGCGGGAGTTAACTGATATTTTAATTTTTTAATGGAATTTCGCTAATATCGAAAATGCCTGCGAAATTCGGGAAGAAGAGTTATTTTTCCAGGTTTTGAATTTGTGCTTTCATCTCATCATACATTTTTTGAGAGTCTTGTGTAAGAAGATCGTAATTAAGTTCTACAGAAGGAATAATATCCATCAAAGTATTGATACGTCCTTCGGGAGTTAAAAATTTATTAAGGACTACTACTTTTTTATCTTCAAGAATGCAATAACCACTTTGAAAAGAACCACGTTCGTAACGTACCACGTAACCGGCTTCCTCCAGTATTTTTTCTAATTTGTTTAATGTGGATTGATTGTATTTCAAAAAGTAATTTTTTGGTTTAATGTTTAGTTGCAAATTTACATTAAACCTATTGATATAATTTCCATACAAAAAATCAATGCCCATTCTTTGCTAAAATTCAAAATGCCCAAAAGGGCATCTTGAACAACTATAGAAAAACCACCAAGTTATATTTTTTTTTCAGAGGGGTATTTTAAAAAACGGGACTTTATAATTTTTCGATAAATCAGGTTATTATTGAGGGACAAAGTTGAGATTGTTTTTTTATTATTGCCTTGTTTAAAACACCCGAATTTATACCGTTTTTTCACCCTTGGGGCAGGGGTGAAATCAACACAATACCAGGCAAAATCAAGAAAATGCCACATTAACAGAATCAGCGAAAGCCAGCAAAATCATCTCGATACTAATAAGGAAATTCATTTCTGGAAGAGATATAAAATTAGAAGGTAAATCTGTCTCAAAGGAAAATTAGCAGCTTATTCAAATACACTGAAACTTTTCTCAATAAAAAAACTCCCGGAAAATTCCAGGAGTAATTTTTTTAAAGTAAGGAATTTATCTTACTTATTATTTCATTGAATCTTTCATCATCATTTTATCATCCCCCATAATCATTTTTCCGCTGGCATCCATCATATGGCCGTCCTTATCGATCATCTCACCTTCTTTCAGCATCATTTTTTCGCCATTTTTCATGATCACTTGTCCGTCAGGCATTACTTTACATCCATCAGTACAGGTCATTTGCTGATCCATCGTCATCCATTTACCAGCTGTCATCAACATCATTTTACCATCCTTCATGGTCATGCTTCCTTCAGCTATTGGTGAAGTCATAGTAGATGATGACATTGAATTCATTGAAGTGTCTGAACTCATGGTATTGTTCATAGAAGAATCCGAAGTAGCTTCTTTGTTGGATGATCCACTATTACATGAGGTCATAAAAGCTACAAGAACTACAATTGAAATTAATTTTTTCATTTTATATTTTTTTTAGTTTTAAAATTAGTAAAAGTATAATAGGCAAAAGATATAATTTTTTTTATAAAATATAGAAAAATCTTTTATTTTTTATACAGACCAGAACTTCCCACAACTCAAAAC
>DATCMY010000382.1:0-2555 GCA_036565505.1 Hanamia sp. | reverse complement strand
AAGTTTGGCTTCATAAGTTGCAAGTTCTTTGTTGTAAAATTCTAAATCATCAATCCATTTCTCATTTAGATAAGTTTGAAATTCTTTTTCTACTTCTGGATAATCAACTAAGAAAATTGTGTTGTCATTTTTTATTATAGTTTCTTTCAAAGTTGGTATTCCATTTTCATCAAGCAAACTTTCTTTTACAATCCCCAATTTCGCAAGTTACATAATCAAATAAGCCTCAAATATCCACATAGTGTGGATATTGAGGCTTTGGCAATTTCACCAAAATGAGTGAAACTGCATATACAAAATTGAAGTATATGCAAGTTGAAGTAAAACACTCATTCTACCAATCTTTTGGCGGTATAAATTTTATGAATGCCGATTTTCAGCGCTTAGGTTTGAATAAGATTATTACCCAACACCTTGGTCTGCGAAACCTCACAGCGGTATATAGTTACGCCGATGTGTTGAAAACTTTATTCTATATGTTTTCTATTGGGGGAGATGTACTCGATGATCTAAACATACTGAGAGAACAATTGCAAGACCAGCCTGCATTAAAAGCCTGTTCGCCTGATACCGTAGAATACGTATGCCAGGAACTCCGGCAACCTACCCGTGAAGTCATTACAGACAAGGGAGTAAAACATCTGATCAATGAGCATGATGATTTTAACAGGTTGCTTCCTGCTTTGAGTTTAATGGGTGACACCCTTAACACCAGCCAAGCATCAACGTTAGACTATGATGGGCATATCGTGGAGAATACCAAAGCCGACAATGCCTGCAACTATAAGCAAACAGAAGGTTACTATCCGGTGGTATTAAGTATCAATAAACTTCCCGTATATATCCAAAACCGTAATGGGAATACTCCTGAAAGTTATGACCAACTCAACTTAATACGCAAAACGGTTACCCGATGTGAAGAGCTTGGCTTACAGTTAAAAAAGTTCAGAGCCGATGCTTGTTGTTATGAAAAAGAAACCATTGAATTCCTTGAACAAAACAGCTTTACCTACTACATCAGAGCCGAAATGAGCGGCGGTCTGCGTATTGCACTGGAAGATGAACCGGAATGGCAACCGGTTATACTAAACAATAAAAAAGTAGAAGTATGCTCCATAGAAGAAAAACTATTTGGTAGCCAAACCTACCGGCGGATAGTAGCCTATCGTTATAAAGTAAAAGGTCAGCTTACCATTGATGATACAAATGGATATAGGTATTATGGCGTTGTTACCAACGATACAGCCGATGCACTATCCTGTATTGAATTTTACAATCAGCGTGGCTGTGAAGGCGAACATCATTTTAAAGAACTTGATCATGACTTTGGCTGGAACAAACTACCTTTCGATAACATGGAAATGAATACAGTTTATCTGTATGCCACTGCTATTGCTTATTTGCTGTTCAATATTTTCAAGAAACAATATGCGGCTAAGACTAAGATGGTACAGGTGCAAATGCGGCTCAAAAATTTTATCCTGCATTTTGTAACCCTCACCGCTAAATGGATAAAGACCGGGCGCCGTTATATTCTGAAAATATTCACCACTAAAGATTACAGTCCGCTTTTTGTTACCTGATAAAGGGCTTTAGGGCAACTCAAACTGGCCATAAGCAATTATGGGTAAGGGCCGTTGTGCCCGGATGAAATACAAATTGTCAAAATAGCTGTTAAATTGGATTGACGAAATTATTTTTATGAATAAAATCAAAATTTTTGCCCAACTTAATTAGGCTGCGAAATTTGGGTATACAATTCTTTATCTATTCTTTTAATTTAATTCTCTAAATTTAGATTTTAATTATTCCGCCTTGACTCTGCTGAAAAGCCAAAAATTAAAATCTTACTATTGATCAACTTCAAACACAGCTAATGACATGCGGTACTTCTCACAAGAGAAACAATCATAAATTAGAAACATTGGCAATGCACAAAAAATCTAATAAATCAAAACAAAAGTAAAAAGCGTAAAGAAAATATAATTTTAGAATGGCTAAAGCATCAAAAGAAAAAAAACAAAAATCTATTGAAGAAACCCTTTGGGACTCTGCAAATAAACTCCGGGGTTCTGTTGAGCCATCAGAATACAAGCATGTTGTTTTAGGACTGATATTCCTGAAATTTGCCAGCGACAAGTTTGAGGAACGCAAAAAAGAATTGATTGCTGAAGGCAAAGAAAAATATACTAACATGGTGGAGTTCTATACCATGACAAATGTTTTCTACTTACCTGAAATTTCACGCTGGAGCTTTTTGATTGAAAATGCCAAACAAGATGACATTGCCATAAAAATAGATACCGCTCTTTTTACGGTTGAGAAAAACAATCCTGCGTTGAAAGGAGCCTTGCCTGACAACTATTACTCCCGAATGAGTTTGGATGTAAGCAAACTCGCTTCGTTGCTTGATACGATCAATAATATTAATACCCTTAAAGACAAACAACAAGATATTGTTGGCAGAGTGTATGAATATTTTCTCAGCAAGTTTGCTATTGCAGAAGGAAAAGGTAAAGGAGAATTTTATACCCCAAAGAGCATCGTTAACCTGA
>DATCMY010000381.1:0-15632 GCA_036565505.1 Hanamia sp. | reverse complement strand
CTAACCACGAACTGCATTTTCTTGTTTTATAAATCCCTGTATCATTCTTTTCACATAATAAGCCTGCACTAACATTTGCCTCTACGATTCTGTCATAATCCTGAAGAAGAAAAGTGATTTCATTCGATGCTTTAAATGGCAGTAGCCCTATATTCCATATATAGGCCTGCCCAAGATGCCCCAGTCCCAATAACCAAAACTTATTTGGGAGCAGTGTAACCTGTGAGCCGCCAGCACTATCATCAAGCCAGTGTAAATCTGGCCGCCACAAGGAAATCCCCACTGATTTATCACATGAAGAAATATTAATTCCGGATAGCTTTAAAAATGAAAGACAAATTGCTAACCCTCCCGAAAATACACCTGCTGTTGGAATATTTCCAGTTTTATTAAAAGGGACTTCCATATTTTCAGCAAGCACTCCGGCTTGCCAATCATTGCATATTACTTGTAAAGAGTTGTCATCATTATCTACTGGCAGTCCAAACATTATTTTAAAGCAATAATGAGGAGTTTTCTCCGTTATCATTGCTCCTGCATCTAATAAAATTTCATTAAATGGTTTGGCTTGTGGCCAAGGTAAAAGACAAGGAGTGTCAGGAGGCATTTGAATATACACACCTCCGAGAAAGGCTCTTTTACCTGTATTAACTGCTGTAATTAGGGGGCTGCTGATTATGTCAAGCGCATTCCTATTTAGCAAAATTATTTAGCCACCTATTATTTTCAGTTACTCGTACCGTTAATATTATTTTCGGGATCAGGTAATAGAGTACCCGCCCGGTTAATTTAACCAGGTTGAGTACCATAATGATAGTGGCTATCCACGAAAGGCTGGTATTGGAAAGCCGTGCTTTGACCCGGTTTAAACCGTATGCTGTTTTGGCCTGCCCAAACTTGCCTTCTATTGGATTTCTATCGCCTGGTCTTATATGGCTTGGTTCCATTGCCTTCGAAGGCCGTCCTAGCGGTTTGGCTACAAGATCAATCTTTAATTCTTTTAGCCGTTTCCTGTTGGCACGGTTACAATAAATTTTATCGGCCAATACTTTTTTAGGATAGTATCCCGTTCGCTTTCGATAGCGCTCTACTGTTGCTATTAATGTGGTGCCTTCATTGTACCCATCCCAGGAATACTCTTCTAAAAAAGCAAATCCACCAGTGATGCTTACGTCAATCTTTGCCCCAAATTCTACTTTCGCATTTGCCTTGCCTCTTACTATCGGACGAACATGAGGTTGATGGATACTCACTATTCTATCATCAATACTGTGAGTCCTTTTTGTATGCATCTCCCTTTGTTGGTCATACAGCGTTTGTATCACTAAAAAGTATTTGTATTGCCTTTTGTTAAAAGGTATTTTTCCTCTCTGAGCTATCAATACATGAATATTTTTTAGGTTCCTGTGTAAACAGGCCAGTTGTTTTTTAATAGCAGCCCATATCTCTTTTTTTGTTTTATTCTTTTTCTGTGCTACCTGCAGGTATTGCTTCCGGGCTATCTCTCTGTAAGTTCTTGGCTTGACCATGTCTTTTTTTCCCTTGCATAAAATATCAATTAACTGCTCAGATTTCTCTCTGGCATCATTGAGCAGATTTAAGTCTGTAGGATAGCTAATGTCTTGCGGGCAGGCTGTCGCATCCACGATTAATTCTCCCTGGCGGGGAATGGCTTCGGGTTGTTCTTCGGTGAGTGGCAGGTCATCGGCATCATTTGCAGGTTCTTGTCCGGGAGGCTCATCATTGGTATCATTTATTGGTTCTGACACAGTATCGGCAGTAGTTTGCAGCAACCCATTTAATTGCAATATCTTTTTATTGATCTCATTAATTTGTGTTACCCCCAGGCGTTTTCTGATATCAACAAACAAGGATGGATCAAAGGGGGCTTCATTGCTAAAGCTGGAATAGCCAATAAAATATTGCATGTAAATATTTTCCTGGATCGCATTGATGGTTTCTCTGTCACTAAGATCACAGAGATGTTTTATGATCAATGAGCCGATGATTACTCTCGGGTTGATACCTTCTGCGCCCTTATCATTATTATTTAATTGTTTTGAATAAATGTTTGCCAAACTATCCCATGGAATATTTTTTGCCAGGATAACCCATCGGTTGTTGACATCTAAGTTTTTAGAAAAGGGAGTTTCAAAACCCACAATTGTTAGCTGGGATTGACTAACATATTTAAACTTTGATGCACGGCTTTTTAATGCTTTTGCCATATTTGCTTGCACTTGGTTCAATCAAATTTCAACAAAATCCACAACAGTACAGAATTTGATATATAATCAGCAGACCCTACTTATAAATAATTTTATTATTTACATCAATCACTTATTATTAAATATCCATAAGGATTATGAACCCTCTACTTTACCATGGCAATTCTTATACTTCTTACCACTACCACATGGACAAGGATCGTTACGCCCTATTTTAGGGCCTACTTTTATGGGTTCTTGTTTTACGTTTTCTGAAGGATCTATGTAATCATTTTCCTGTGAAATATACTCAGGGCCAGCTCCTGCACCTACAAATTCTTCTCTTCGCTGGCGCATTTTACTCATATCGGTTTTTCTTTTTCTATCTTCCGTAATCCTGGTACCCTGATTTTGTTCTGCTGGAATACTGCAATGTGCAAGGAAACTAACAATTTCTTTATTTACCTCATCATCCATCTGTTTAAAAGCGCCAAATGCTTCAATCTTATAAATCACCAAAGGATCTTTTTGTTCGTATCCTGCAGTTTGTACACTATGTCTCAAATCGTCCATTGCCCTCAAGTGCTCCTTCCATGCATCATCTATTAAAGCAAGTGTGATACTGCGCTCCAGCGCATTGGTCAGTTCAGCGCCATTAGTTTCAATCGTTTTATCAAGATTGGCAATTGCCTGCATGGCTTTTTTCCCATCGGTGAATGGAACAGCGACATTTACGATATGAGTTCCCTGTTCCTTACGAATATTTTTTATCACCGGCAGCGTTTGCTGGCTCATTAATTCATTCTTATGATTGTAATGATCCTTTGCTTCATAATACAAACGGTTGGCTAAAACATTAATATCTTCTTTAGCTAATTCATCTTTAGTAATGGTAGTATCTACCCCGAAATTCATGATCACTGCCAGTTTGAATTCTTCGTGATTATCAATTTCTTTAAAGGAGTTGATGATACCTTCGGCTACTGAATAGAACGCATTATCCAGATCGAGCGCCAGCCTTTCTCCAAACAAAGCATGATTACGTTTTCCGTAAATAACGGTACGCTGTTTATTCATTACATCATCATATTCCAGTAATCTTTTCCTGATACCGAAATTATTTTCTTCCACTTTCTTTTGTGCCCGTTCAATGCTATTCGAGATCATTTTGTGCTGAATTACCTCACCTTCTTTATACCCCATTCTATCCATTAAAGAAGCAATTCTTTCGCTTCCAAACATACGCATCAGATCGTCTTCCAATGAAACAAAAAATTTGGATGAACCTGGATCACCCTGCCTTCCCGCACGCCCACGCAACTGCCTGTCCACACGGCGGCTTTCATGTCTTTCTGTACCCAGTATCGCTAATCCACCAGCTTCTTTTACACCAGGGCCAAGTTTGATATCTGTACCACGGCCAGCCATGTTGGTTGCAATGGTAACGGCACCTGCCAAACCAGCTTCAGCTACCACTTGTGCTTCTTTAGCATGTTGTTTTGCATTCAATACATTATGTGCCAAACCTTTTTGTTTCATCATTCTGCTGAGCAATTCACTTACTTCAACCGAAGTTGTACCTACAAGAATCGGTCTTCCTTCGGCACTCATTTTTTCTACTTCTTCAATAACCGCTTTAAATTTTTCACGTTTGGTTTTGAACACTAAATCCTGGACGTCATCTCTTACGACCTGAACATTAGTAGGGATAGAAACCACATCCAATTTATAAATATCCCAGAATTCAGCCGCCTCTGTTTCTGCTGTACCCGTCATACCGGCCAGCTTATGATACATTCTGAAATAATTCTGTAACGTAATGGTAGCATACGTTTGCGTAGCGCTTTCTATTTTTACATTTTCTTTTGCTTCAATTGCCTGGTGCAATCCGTCAGAATATCGGCGGCCTTCCATGATACGGCCTGTTTGCTCATCTACAATTTTTACCTGTCCTTCAATTACTACATATTCCACATCGTTTTCAAAAAGAGTATATGCTTTTAATAATTGCTGAATAGTATGAATTCTTTCAGCCTTTATTGAATACTCATTTAATAAAACTTCTTTTTGCTGCAATTTATCTTCAGGAGAAATATTGCTTTTTTCGATTTCAGAAAGTTTTACGCCTATATCGGGCATTATAAAAAATTCCGGGTCTTCTCCCGACTTTGTAATCAAGGAAATACCTTTATCAGTAAGCTGCACCTGGTTATTTTTTTCATCAATTACAAAATAAAGTTCCTCATCAACAATGTGCATATTCTTTTGCTGATCGGCGAGGTAATAGTTTTCCGTTTTCTGAAGTTTTACCTTCATACCCGGTTCACTTAAATATTTTATGAGTGCACTGTTTTTAGGTAAGCCGCGATGTGCACGAAACAAAGCCAGACCTCCATCTTTAGGGTCATCATTTCCTTCAGCGATTTTTTTCTTTGCTTCTATTAAAAAATTATTGGTTACTTTTTTTTGTACTTCCAATATTTTTTCTACCCGAGGTTTCAGTTGATCAAATTCCTGCTGATCCCCTCGTGGTATAGGCCCTGAAATAATCAAAGGAGTTCTTGCATCATCAATTAATACACTATCCACCTCATCAACCATTGCATAATGGTGTTTTCCCTGAACCATTTCATCGGGAGAATGCACCATATTATCACGGAGATAATCAAAACCAAATTCATTATTAGTACCATAAATAATGTCGCTGCTGTAGGCTTTCCTTCGTTCTTCACTATTGGGTTGATGTTTATCTATACAATCTACCGTAAGGCCCAGCCATTCAAATAAAGTTCCGTTCCATTCACTATCACGACGTGCGAGGTAATCGTTCACGGTAACAATATGTACACCATGCCCTGCAAGCGCATTAAGATAAGCTGGCAAAGTTGAAACCAGCGTTTTTCCTTCCCCTGTTGCCATTTCAGCAATCTTGCCCTGGTGTAACACTATACCACCAATCAACTGTACGTCATAATGCACCATGTTCCAGGTGATTTCGGTACCGCCGGCAATCCATTTATTTTTATAGATAGCTTTATCACCTTCTATACGAATATAATTTTTGGTAACACTAAATGTCCTATCCAATTCTGTTGCAGTAGATTCCAGTTCGGCATTGTCTTTAAAGCGGCGGGCAGTTTCTTTTACAACGGCAAAAGCTTCCGGTAAAATTTCAAGGAGAATGATTTCAAGGTGTTTATCGCGGTCTTTACGCAAGGCATCTATGTGCTGGTAAATGGCATCACGACCGGAAATATCTGCAGAATCTAATTTATCAGCTTCCAGCTTTTGAGATTCTATTTCTGTATCAATATCTTTAAGATGTTCATTAATCCGTTCGCGGAAAATTTGCGTTTTTCCACGTAGCTCGTCATTTGAAACAGATTGATATTGATCATAAAATGCATTTATTTTACCAACATAAGGCCTGATTGCCTTTACATCTTTTTCACTTTTATTACCACCGAATAACATTGAGAGAATACCAGCCATATATAGTTCTGATTAAATAAATTAATATCGAAAAAGGTTATCATGTCAAATTTGATGCAGAAAATTTTCATAGCCAAAATGACAGGGCGCAAAGTTACAAAATTGTAATCTTTCTACTAATAATAATGACGATAAGTTAACAGTTTGTAAGTGATTGAAGCGGCTTGAGGCAACAGGATTTTATTTCAGATTATTACTTTTTTGTTGCAAGTATCATTACTTCTCTGAATGCTGCCAAATATTTTTCAACAAAAATCTGCTTCGATTTTGATTTGTACTGCATTATAAACCGGGGATGTTCGAGCGCAATGATTTTTTTAAAAAATTTATATTCCTCATTTATCTTTCTCAAAAACTTTTCATTCTTTCCGGTACCGAAACAAAAACAAACATCTGTAAAAATTCCAAAACTGATTTGTGTCCGGATATTTTCAATCATAAAATCATATACCGCTTCTGTTAGTTCTTTGTTGTCATAATAATTAAAGTTTACTTCTTTTCCTTTACAATTGGTGGCTGTAAACCCAAGCGGGCAAATGGATTGGATATAAAATTTTTTATAAAATTCTAAAGCACCGCCATAAGCATTGATCACTTCATAAACAAAAACGGCCGAAGGTTCATGTGTTTCTTTACCATTATATTGTATTCCACATTCACTGAATAACCGTTTAGTATCCGTGAAAGGAATTCCGGTAACACCTGCACCAAATCGCCCGGGATTTATTCCTAAAATGAGATGCCGTTTATTATGATCGTTATAATATTTTTTATAAAATTGGGATGAAATCAATATGGCTTCAGCGTTTTCCTTAAAAGGATTCATTATGCTAATACCTTTAGGCAGCTTACCCTTAAAAGCAAGATTTTTATTAAAAGCAATTACTTTTTCAGCAAAGGTTTTCATCTACGTTTAAAAAATTTGGTGTTTCCTTTTTTTTGGAACAACCCTATTACGAATAGAACCTTATTTATAAAAATAGTCGGGAAACCACAATAATCGATTGCGGTCCCCCGACTATTCATCAGTTTAATAATCCAGTAAATAAAATATTACAAAGTCGCCATATCAATCACAAACCTATATTTCACATCACCTTTCAGCATACGTTCATAAGCTTCATTTATTTCACTCATTTTAATTACTTCCACATCACTTACAATATTATGTTCCGCACAATAGTCAAGCATTTCCTGGGTTTCAGGCAAACCGCCAATAAGAGAACCGGCTATGCTTTTTCTTCCACCAATTAAATTGAAAGCTGGAATTTTAGCAGGAGAAGGTGGAGCCCCAACGCAAACCATTACACCATTTGTTGTCAACATCCCCAGATAAAAATTATAATCATGGTCTGCAGAAACCGTATTTAAAATAAAATCGAAATAATTAGCCACTGCTTTTGTTTGCGCTTTATCACTTGTCAAAACAAATTTATGCGCACCCAATCTTGTTGCATCTGCTTCTTTAGTTGGCGAATGGCTTAGCATGGTAACTTCCGCACCCATTGATACCGCCAATTTTACACCCATGTGCCCGAGGCCACCTAATCCTACCACTCCCACTCTATCTCCTTTACCCACCTTCCAATGCCTGAGCGGAGAATAGGTAGTAATACCTGCACAAAGCAATGGTGCAATGCCTTCGAGAGGTTGCTTATCTGTAATGTGCAAAACAAAATCTTCATGAGCTACTATTT
The DNA here is from genome assembly GCA_036565505.1 of Hanamia sp. GTDB lineage: Bacteria > Bacteroidota > Bacteroidia > Chitinophagales > Chitinophagaceae > Ginsengibacter. Next base: position 8,236 of record DATCMY010000381.1, on the reverse strand, counting down.
GTTTGCTGTAACCGCCAAAGGTAATTCCGCTGCCATCTTTTTCCTGCCCATTGTAGGTGCCCACCATTCCATTACTGCAATATTGTTCAAGTCCTTCCTTACAATTATCACATTCCCTGCAGCTATCTACCAAACATCCGATTCCGGCCAATTCACCTAATTTAAATTTTGACACATGATCTCCAATGGCAGTAACACGGCCCACAATTTCATGGCCAGGTACAACCGGAAATATTGTATTTCGCCATTCATTACGTGCAGTGTGTACATCACTATGACAAACACCACAGTATAAAATTTCTATTTGTACATCATGAGGTTTAGGTGCTCTTCTTTCTAAACTCCATTCAGCTAATGGAGCCTCTGCTGATTGTGCTGCGTATGCTTTTGTTTTGCTCATAATTTTTTGATTTTAGTTTGCAAAACTACAAAGTTAAAAATTGAGGTTGAGTTAAATTTGTTATATCATTAACATGGAAAATACATTCAATTTACCTTCCCGTATTCAAATAATTTTTAAAAAAATCTTCCTGCAACTTTACATTAGATGTAAGGTCCTCTAATTTTTTTTGTATATCGCCTGTATCTAAAATTAATCTTGCCTTTGAGCGGTTTACTTCATTTAATTTTTTGTTAGCTTCTGTTATCTTCTTCTTTATGTAATTAAAATTGCCCCAAACTTCATCCTCTTTTTTTGCCGGTTGAAATTGATTGTTGCGGTAATTCAAAAAATCATTAAAAACAATGATCGCATCATTATAATCTACAACCGCCGAATTGTAGGAAGCCATATCATTATCCTGGTAAATGAGCTCAACTTCCAATTTTATTTGTTTCAGTTTTATATCGGACAAAGCAACCGGCCAATCAAATCTTTGAATCCTGTTTATTGCTCCTAAATATCGCGACAAGGAATCCGATTTTTCATAAACATCTATAGAATCCGAATAGTTACAATAGGGTTTATTTTCATCTATTCCCATACTGCCTTTAGAAAATTCTTTATACGTGATTGGGTAATTTAAAAACTGAAAAAGAGGATCGAGGGACAAATGCGTCCGTATAAAAACTTTAGGGGTTACCTGGAAATAGTTAGTATTTACTGCATTTACAAAAAGGCCACTTTTAATGAATCCTGCGTCCCAGGTGGGATCAAACAAAAACCAATTATTATCAACCAAAACGGCGCACCAGGCATGCGGCGCTTTATCAATAGAATTATATTGTTTAGTATATCCTTCTATTACAAAAGACCTGAGTCCGCTTTTAACGCAAATGTCATTGAAGATAGCTGCGAAATTTTCACAAACCCCTTTTCTTCTTTTGAGCGCATAGGTTACTTTCCCTTCACGGTCTTCATCTAAAATGACACGGTGAATACTGTCCTTATCATATTTTATATTGGAGGTGACCCATGTATAGGCAGCACGTACTTTTTTAATGTCTGTATCAAAATGCTGATCAATATAAGCAGCGATATCAGCGGTAGTATTCGTTTGCGTTTTCGGAATATCCAAAGCAAGTTTATCAATCTCCTGGTATTCATTAATATCCTGAGCAAAGATTGCAGAAGAGGAGAAAATAAAGCATATTAAAATGAGCAAAGGCTTCATGTTCTAAAGTTAGTTCATGATTTGAAAAGGATAATTTAAAATAATAGTTGTGCATGTTTCAATTCAAAAAAAAACGAAAAGAATTTATTGATTATGGTTCAATACGAAAAATAAAGCATTAACAAAATCTTCCCAAACCCTTATTAATCTTTCTTCCCAATTTTCTTTCTCACAATTGTGAACGGCTGTAAAATCCGGTTCCAAATAAAATATGAAAAAGAAAATTCTACTTATCATTTCAATTGTTGTTACTACATTTAGCTTCGCTCAAACTCAGCCAAAATATGGCATCAGGGCGGGCATCACTTCAACCAGCATGAGCGGAAATGCTGTTGATAATTTTAATAATCTCCTGGATTTTTCAAAAGGAAATATTACCACTAAAGATCACACAGGATTTTTTGCCGGCACGTATGTAATTATTCCGGTTAGTGAAAATTTTTCTATTGAGCCTGCTGTTTACTATTCTCAAAAAGGTTATGAATTAAACGGAGCCTTAAATCTAAAAGGTCTTGATTTTTTAGGTGCCAATGCAAAAGCAGTTTTACAATCACAATATATTGATGTGCCAATAATGCTTAAAGCCAATTTTAATGGATTACAAATTTTTGCGGGCCCTCAATTCTCCTATTTGGTAAAATCCAATTTAAAAACAACTGCCAGTATTTTAGGTATCAATTTGCTGAACCATACCACCGATGCTACTTCACAATTTAATCGCTGGGACGCAGGATTAACAGGAGGCATTGGCTACCAATTTGCAAACGGAATGAATGTAATGGCTTCTTATGATTATGGATTAACCAAAGTAGATGCTAATAATAATGTAAAAGCTTATAACCGTGGTATAAAATTAGGAATAGGACTTAATTTGTGATTGATAGATTTTGGTTGATCAAATACCCGGTTTCAGAGTCGGGTATTTTTGTTTGCTGCTAATCTTTCAAAAGTAATTGACAAATCTTTGAGCATCCGATTTTCTAAACGATTCATTTCTACACAATTTTATTATCTTCGTAAATTCGTATTTTCCAAAGAAATTTGTAAAATAAAAGTGGAATAAAGATTATGAACCGTATTAAATCATTAAAAAACAATGGAACAACTTCTCCCGATAATAATTGGTGCCGTAGCTTTAATAGTGGGCATTATACTGGGTAAAATCATTTTTGCAAAAAACACTAAACAGCTATTAGAAACTGCCGAACAACAAGCTCAAAAAATTATTTCCGACGCACAAAGTCAGTCTGAAACCCTTAAAAAGGAGAAGCTACTTGAAGCCAAGGAACGTTTTGTTCAGTTAAAATCAGAGCATGATAAAGATGTTTTTCAGCGCAATCAAAAAATCAGCGAAACTGAAAACCGGATAAAGCAGAAAGAACAATCTATTAACCAGAAAGACCAGAATGTTGAGCGGATCATCAAAGAAAATGAGGTAATAAAACAAAACCTCAACAGGCAGATAGAAGTGGTGAATATTAAACGTACTGAACTGGAAAAACACCAGGAAGAACACATCAAAAGGCTTGAAAAAGTAGCCGGACTTTCTGCTGAAGAAGCCAAAACTCAATTGATAGAATCCCTGAAAAACGAGGCTAATTCACAGGCACTTATCATTCAACAGGAAATAGTAGATGATGCCAAACTCCGCGCCAATAAAGAAGCCCGCAAAATAATTATTCAGACAATACAACGTACCGCAGCAGAACAGGCTATAGAAAACTCAATAACTGTATTCAATCTCGAAAGTGATGAAATAAAAGGTTCTATAATTGGTCGGGAAGGAAGAAATATCAGGGCCATAGAAGCAGCCACCGGTGTTGATCTTATTGTGGATGACACTCCAGAAGCTATTATTCTTTCTTCATTCGATCCATTGCGTCGTGAAATTGCACGGCTCTCTTTGCAAAGATTAGTTACAGATGGCCGCATTCATCCTGCCCGCATTGAGGAAGTGGTTGAAAAAACCCGCAAGCAAATTGAGGAACAGATTATGGAAATAGGTGAGCGAACTGTAATAGAATTGGGCATTCACGGACTACATAAAGAATTAGTAAGAATTGTGGGCAAAATGCGTTTCCGTTCTTCTTATGGTCAAAATTTATTGATGCACAGTCGAGAAGTAGCGAATCTCTGCGGAATTATGGCAGCTGAATTAGGGATGAATGCAAAACTCGCCAAACGGGCAGGTTTACTGCATGATATTGGCAAAGTTCCCGATGAAGAAACTGAATTAAGCCATGCACTATTAGGAATGAAACTGGCTGAAAAATATGGTGAAAATCCGGCAGTATGCAATGCAATAGGTGCCCACCACGATGAAGTAGAAATGCAATATGTAATCTCTCCGGTGGTTCAGGCATGTGATTCTATGAGTGGTGCAAGGCCTGGAGCAAGACGTGAAATCATGCAGCAATACCTGCAACGGATTAAAGACTTGGAAAATCTTGCACTTGCTTATCAGGGTGTAGAAAAAGCCTATGCCATACAGGCCGGACGTGAATTACGAGTGATAGTTGAAGCAGACAAAGTAAGCGATGGAGAAAGCGATAAACTAAGTTTTGAAATAGCGCAGAAAATACAAACTGAAATGACTTATCCGGGCCAGATAAAAGTTACCGTAATAAGAGAAAAAAGAGCAGTGAATGTGGCGAGGTAAATAAATTGCACAATAATTTAATTGGTTTATTGATTAATCCCGTTTTGATTATTTTAAAAATAATTCAACAATAAAACAATTAAACAATGTAACAATTTATCAAAATTGCCTTACCTTCGCACTCCTAAAATAAAAAGCCATGAATGCAATTGCTTTTGTACACGAACAATTGACCACAAAAAATGAATTCCCGAAGTTTAAAGCGGGCGATAATATTACTGTTAATTATAAAATACAGGAAGGTAATAAAGAGCGTATCCAGAGTTTTAAGGGTGATGTAATTAAGCGCCAGGGCGAAGGAGGAACAGCTACTTTTACCGTACGTAAAATAAGTGACGGAGTAGGCGTTGAACGTTTATTCCCTTTCTTTTCTCCCAATATTGAAAGCATAAAACTTCATAAAGTAGGTAAAGTACGCCGTTCTAAATTGTATTTCCTGCGCGACAGAAGCGGAAAAAGCGCCCGTATTAAAGAAAAAAGAATGAAATAAATTTAAAAAAATATTAAAAAAACCGGAAAACGCTTGTTTCCCGGTTTTTTATTTTTTATAATTGTAACTTCACAAATCACTGATGTATTGATACTATAATTGTACCTAACCTATTTTTACTAAAATGAAGAAAGTTTATCTCATTGCATTTGTATTATCAGTGTTACTATTCTCTTGTGCCAGAGGAATTACGCCTTATGAAGCTGCTAATGGAAAAGCCAAATGCGGTCGTTACATTAAATAAATTTCCGGCTTGTTAAACCTGATTGAAAAAGCGCAGCCGGAATGGGTGTAATTATTATTAATGTATCTTTGTCAACTAATATACACATAATGACATTCCTATTATTTAAACCAGAATTTTTATTATCAATGCCAGGTGGCTCAGAATGGATATTAATTCTACTGGTAGTACTATTATTTTTTGGAGGTAAAAAAATCCCTGACCTTATGCGTGGAATTGGCCGTGGAGTAAGAGAATTTAACGATGCCAAAGAAAATGTGAAAAATGAAATTGATGCAGGCATGAGGGAGAAAGATAAAACTCCTACGCCTGAACCGCGTGAAGCAGTAAAAGGAACAGAACTTCCTAAATAATCAATAAATAAATTTTCATCATAAGGTTGAGGTGAGCATCTAAGAGTGGATGAGCATCTGAACCTTTTTTATTAAAATTATTTCCATTGTTTTCTTATCAAAATATTTCTGATTATCAACAACAACTTTTTGGAGGCACCGTTTCCTGCTTGGAAGCTGTTGAACATTTTTTAAAAAAAATAAATGAGCAACAAAACCTTAATGCATTTATAGGAGTATATGATAAAGAAAGCAGGGAACGGGCAGTATTTTTAGATGAAAAAAGAAAAAATGGTGTAGCATGCGGAAAACTTCATGGTGTAGTGATCGCAATCAAAGATGTTATTTGTTATAAAGATCACCCCGTAAGTGCATCATCAGGAATATTGAAAAATTTTAGTTCCATTTATAATTCTACGGCAGTTGAAAAATTATTAAACGAAGATGCTATCATTATTGGTAATTGTAATTGCGATGAATTTGCCATGGGAAGCACAAATGAAAATTCAGTTTATGGAAGGGTAAAAAATGCATTGGATCCCGATAAAGTACCGGGAGGTTCCTCCGGCGGATCAGCAGTAGCAGTGCAGGCCGGCTTAAGTATGGTAAGCCTGGGAAGCGACACAGGAGGCTCGGTAAGACAACCGGCAGATTTTTGTGGGATCGTAGGTATAAAACCTTCGTATGGAACTATTTCCAGGCATGGTCTGATTGCATATGCTTCTTCATTTGACCAGATTGGGATTTTTGCTAAAAATGTAGAAGATGCAGCGAAAGTACTGGAAGTAATCAGTGGAAAAGATGAATACGACAGCACGGTAAATCAACATAAGTCTGAAGTTTTTACCCTTGGCAATGAGCATAAAAAATATAAAATTGCTCTATTTAAAAATGCCATGGAGTATGAAAGCCTGGATTCAGAAATAAAAAAAGGCATTTATGATTTAGCTCAAAATTTAAAAAATGACGGACATATTGTTGAAGAAGTCAATTTTGATTTAATTGACTTTATTGTTCCGGCATATTATGTACTTACCACAGCCGAAGCTTCGTCTAACCTTTCCCGGTATGACGGTGTAAGATATGGTTATCGTGATAAGAATATGGATGAAGACCTTACAACTTTTTATAAAAAAAATCGTGGAAATGGTTTTGGCAGGGAAGTAAAAAAAAGAATTATGCTTGGCACTTTTGTACTTAGTGAAGGCTACTACGATGCCTATTTTACCAAAGCGCAACAGGTTAGAAATTTATTAGTAACACAGACTAAAGAAATTTTCAAGGATTTTGATGCTTTGCTACTTCCAACAGTTCCGGGTACAGCATTTGAAGCCGGAAGCATGCAAAAAGATCCTATCGCAATGTATTTAGCTGATATATATACAGTCTACGCAAATCTTACAGGCATTCCCGGCATTTCATTACCGCTATTCAAACATAGTAATGGTATGCCATTTGGCGCACAGGTTCTTACTAATAAACACAATGAATTAACTTTACTTGAGTTTTCGCATATGCTTTTGAAAGATTATAAAAGTAATTAGCAGATGAAGAAATGGTATTCTATATTTTCCCTGGTCAGTTTAATGTTGTCAGCTTTTCCAAAATTGACTTTTGCCAATGATATGAATTTAATCCAGGGAAAAATTGATACTACGATAACTCCAGTCAATAAAGAAGAAGATAAAGTAATTGATGAAGTAATTGAATCTAAAAAACCACTAAAAAAAGAGAAAGTAGAATACCTTAGCCAGGTAACCAAATATGGCTTTAAAAATCTTTTTAAGAATTACTCTTACAATCCCTCTATGCCCTATTCTTCGCAGGTAAACCCTTATGCGGAAAATTATATGCAGGATTATTTGCGGTCGCATACTACCTATTTACAAAATCTGAAGAAGACCTCCACTCCCTATTTCAATTTCATTGATGGCATTCTTGCCAAATACGGATTACCTAAAGAATTAAAATATCTTGCCGTAATAGAAAGTAATTTAAAATCTAATGCCATGTCCTCTGCTGGTGCACTCGGCCCATGGCAGTTTATGCCTTATACAGCAAGAGATTATGGTTTGCATGTCAATCAATATGAAGATGACCGTACCGATTATTATAAAAGCACGAATGCTGCAGCAAAATATTTGTTGAATCTTTATAAAGATCTCAAAGATTGGCTTTTGGTAATAGCAGCTTACAATGGTGGACCTGGCAGGGTTTACAGTGCTATTAAAAAAAGCGGTAGCCGCAATTTTTGGGATTTGCAATATTACCTTCCTGAACAATCCCGTAATCATGTGAAAAAATTTATTGCCACACATTACATTATGGAAACCGGAAACAGTAGTGGAACTTTATCTGAAACTAAATTTAATTATTCTAACCTTTCAGGCAGTGACAATATTTCTTCTACGCCTGATTTGTCTGCAACCGAAAAAGCAGATATAGCAGAAATGCAGGTTTCAGGCAGGTATAAAGCCGCAATTATTGCCCGAAATATTGATATGGATATTAAGGATTTTAATCGTTACAATCCGGGATTCGATAATATTCTGGCAGAAGGCGACAATTATAATTTGCAATTGCCCAATAATAAAATGACCCTTTTCATTACCAATAAATATCCAATCTTAAATGAGTGTGTACAGCAACTTTTAGGAAATGTGGAGATGAATTCCAAGACGGTATATAAGAAGAGAAAATAATTATTCCAACGCTTCCTTCATAGCTTCCATTTTTATTTCACATTCTTCATATTCCTTTTGAGGAATGCTTTTAAAGGTAATAGCAGAGCCTGCCTGGATAGATAAATATTTATTCTTTTCATTGTAAAGAATACTCCTGATAACTACATTAAAATCAAAATCACCACCAGGATTAATATACCCAACTGTTCCGGAG
>DATCMY010000380.1:0-5462 GCA_036565505.1 Hanamia sp. | reverse complement strand
CAGGAGGGCAGAGAGGCAATAGGCAATAGGCAATAGGCAATAGGCAAAAGGCAAAAGGCAAGAGGCAATTGACAATTGACAATTGAAAATGCATTTACCCATCAACTTTAAACTTTATTCCTTTGTATTTTCTTTGTGCTGCTTTTTTTTCTTCGTGTGTCTTCGTGGTAAAAAAAATTGCTTCAATCTTAGCGTCCCAGCGGGGTTTCAAGCCCTGCTACATATCCGGCTATGCACCCCCCGCTGAGACTCGAAATGTATAATACTAAATCCATGATAATTCAAAGCAGAAAATTGATAATAAACTATAACAGTTGCGTATAATACTATAAATTAGCATGAAGGCAATTTTACAGGCCGGTATAATGAAAAGCATTATTCTTCTTTCTTATTTTTTGTTGTCGCTTACTTATATAAGCCGGGGACAGGCAACTGAATTAATAAAGCCATTAAAGGAGAATATCAATAATAGCAATCCAACAAATGTATCTACCTATCTTAATGAAAAAAAATGGAATGAATTATTCCCAAAGAGATATGGTATTGGTATCAAAGATTCTATTAATAATAATCCTGATTTCTATTCTTTTAAAGCATTTGTGCTGGCGGCAAAACTGTTCCCTTCCTTCGTGGCAGAAGGTAATGAGCATACACGAAAAAGAGAACTTGCTGCATTTCTTGCTAATATAGCCCAGGAGACAAGCGGCGGATGGGATAATGCCCCGGGTGGATATTTTAAATGGGGTTTATATTTTTTGGAAGAAAGGAATATTGAACTCCGGAATACTTACAATGATACCTCTAAGAAAAATTATCCCGGAGTTGAAGGGAAATATTATTACGGCAGAGGGCCCAAACAATTAACCTGGAATTATAATTATGGTCAGTTTAGTGAGGCATGGTATGGAAGTAAGGATACACTGCTTGAACATCCTGACTTTTTATCAAAGGATCCATTATTATCTTTTGCTTCGGCTTTATGGTTTTGGATGACACCACAATTTCCAAAACCTTCCTGCCACGATATCATGATTGGAAAATGGATTCCAACATCAGATGATATTCAAAAAGGGAGATTGCCGGGTTTTGGTGCCACCGTTAATGTTATTAATGGAGGTGTGGAATGTGATAGTGGAACAGATAATCAGAAAACGAAATACCGTTATCAATATTACCAATACTTCTGTAATTACTTTCATGTATCGCCCGGTGATAATATTAGTTGCTCACATCAAAAGCCATTTGGAGAATAGGGAGGGCAATGGACAATGGACAATTGACAAATTTGAATTGAAAATATCTTTCCTGGAAACCCCGATGCATGGACGAACGCTGCATAGTACAAAGTCTGGCTTCATTCCTATTCAAGGCAAGAGGCAAGAGGCATAATGCAACCTTTAACCAACAACTTTAAACTTTATTCCTTTGTATTTTCTTTGTGTTGCTTTTTTTCTTCGTGTGTCTTCGTGGTAAAAAAAATCCATAGCACGAGATTGCCACAGCGCAGGAAGTTTTTTCTAAACTTGAATTTTATTCCTGCGCCTCGCAATGACGAACGGGAGGGCTTCAACCTTCAACCTTCAACCATGAACCTTCAACCATCAACCTTCAACCTTCAACCATGAACCTTCAACCATGAACCTTCAACCATGAACCTTCAACCATGAACCTTCAACCATGAACCTTCAACCATTAGTTTATTCAGGAAATTTTACTACGCTGGTTTTAACTGGTTTTAGGGTACGCAGATAGGCATACACGGCTTTTAGATCCGCATCTGTCATGCCTGCAAATGAAACAAGAGGCATTACAGTATTCTGTTTACCCGGATTATAATTATAGCCTTTCTCTTCGCGGAAGATATGGAATTTGTTCAGGAACGCTAATTCAGTCCATGCTCCTAAACCGGTAGTGGAATCTGGTGTTAAATTAGCAGATGATACTTTAAAATCAGCTACAGAAAATGTGTTTCCTCCGGCCATTACGCGGCTAAAATCCGGCTGCCCTTTTACATAAGGCGTATGGCAATCGCTACAACCTGCCATAGTAACAAGGTATCCTCCGTATTTTACGGGGTCGCTTTCCGGCGGACGTACATTTCCATCTACAGAAGGTTGCAGTGCGGGGCCGGGATAAGCCATGCTTATCGGGATCATTAATTGCCGGTCGGGTACTTTATTTTTTATCGGCTTCAGCGTCCTGATATAAGCAATTATGCTCAGCAGATCATCTTTTGCCATCCTGTTGAAATTGGCATAGGGCATGATAGGAAAAAGCGTGTCACCATTTTTATTAATGCCCTCGGTAAGGGCCCGTAAGATTTCTCCATCTGTCCAGGTGCCAATACCAGTTGCAGAATCGGGAGTAATGTTTTTAGCATAGATCGTTCCGGGAATAGCATCAAGAATGGTATGATCAAATTTTTCTCCGCCTTCTCCTTCTGTACCCGGAATAGTGGGACCGGCATTTTTAGTCCAATCTCTTTGGCTGTGACAGTGCATGCAGGCTGCTACATTAACGGCAAGGTATTCACCTCTTGCCACTACCTTTTTTAAGGAATCTTCTTTGGGGTTGGCCTGCGATGTGGAGGCGCTGCTATTACTGTTGCAGGCAGTAAAATAAGAAGCCGTCAGCGCCATAAAAATAATGGCATAAAAAGCAATCGTTTTTTTCATGTTTGTTTTGTTTTTGGTTATAAAGAAATTTAATTATTTATAAATAGTAAAAGAGTAAATTCAATATTGGTGTACCAGCGGTGGGAATCTCATAACTTCATGCCTGGTAATAAAAGCCCCGCTGATATAATTTCTTTACGCTGTTAATAGCTTTTTCCATTCATCAGTAAACGAAAACATCATACCCGGATTATTATTTATTCCGGCAGCATTATGTGTTACTAAGGCTCATGCCAGGTACTTCCAGTATTCCGGTGTTATTCTGCCAAATGTGTGTGTTGATCTTCGGGTTGCGGAGGGTTAGCCTTTTTGAAAAATTTCTTTTTGTTTACTTCCCGTTTTGTTTTTTTTAGGCCTGTACATATATATACCTGTTTATTGGTTACTTATTAAGTAGATAAATAGGTATAATTCAAAACCAAGGTTAAGTGAATTGAAAATTGATAAGGCAAAAGGCAAAGAGGTAAGAGGCAAGAGTGCTTCAACCTTGAACTTTCAACCATCAACCATCAATAATCAATTTCCAATTCCAATTCCAATTCCAATTTGTTATAAATATATAATATTTTATTTAACATGCAAATTGTATTTTTTAGAAGGGGCAGGAGGCAAAAGACAATTGACAATTGATAATTGATAATTGATAATTGAAAATGCATTTACCCATCAACTTTAAACTTTATTCTTTTGTATTTTCTTTGTGCTGCTTTATTTCTTCGTGTGTCTTTGTGGTAAAAAACAATTTGCGAAGCAAATGAAAGATAAAGTTTCTCTCAACCATGAACTAAAGATTTTATGATGTGTATTGTGCTGAAGCATTAAATTTGTTGACCTTAATTAATATTCTACACTCATATCTAAATATTTATGAACCTACAAATTAAAAGCGCATTTTCGTTTATTGCTGCCTGTATTATCCTCACTGCTGTCTCTTGTAATCAAAATAAAAAAGATGAGACCGCTAAAGACTTTCTTGATAAAAACGGAATTGATTCTACTGTGAAGCCACAGGATGATTTCTTTGCTTATGTGAATGGTGCCTGGGTTAAAAAAACGGAGATACCAGCCGCAGAATCGGGATGGAGCTCATTTGCCATTCTTTATCAAAATACAACATTGGAATTAAAATCTTTATTAGATTCCTGTGCCAAACTAAATGCTCCCAAAGGTAGCATTGAACAAAAAGCGGGTGACCTGTATGCCAGTGCCATGGATTCCGCAGGCATTGAACAAAAAGGAATCGCGCCTCTGAAAGAAGATCTGCAACGCATTGCCAATATTCAATCTCCCAAAGATGTTTTGCATGAAGTAGCCATAGAATATGATCTGTTTGGACCCAAAGTTTCTTTTAAAAATAATGCATCGCATTTAATCAATTTTAATGCAAGCCAGGATGAAAAAAACAGCAATGTAATTGTAGCTCATTTTAACCAGGATGGTTTGGGGCTGCCCAACAAAGAGTATTATGTAAAACAGGATTCTCCTACAATAAAAATTAGAAATGCTTATGTACAATATATCTCTACCATACTGCATTTGGCCGGAGATGATGCTGCCCTTGCTCAAAAAGAAGCTGCCGGGGTAATGAATATAGAGAACACGCTGGCAAAGGTCTCTAAAAGTCCGGTAGAGTTAAGAGACCCTCAGGGGAATTATCATAAAATGACATTGGCAGAATTGAATAAGTTAACGCCCAATATTAACTGGCAACAATTGACAGGCTATTTAGGAATAAAACAGGATACTGTTTTAGTAGGCCAGCCGGCATTCTACAAAGAATTGAGTGATCTTTTGAAATCGGTTCCTATTAACGATTGGAAAAATTATTTGCGTTTTCATTTCATTGCTAATTATGCACCTTACTTAAGCGCTGACTTTGTGAATGCAGATTTCAATATGGGCAAATTACTTACCGGGCAAAAAGAATTACAGCCAAGATGGAAAAGAATGGTGGCTTTTGTAGATGATGAATTGGGCGATGCATTAGGACAATTATATGTAACGAGATATTTTCCTCCGGAAGCTAAAGAAAGAATTCTTAACCTGGTAAATAACCTGCAGCAAACCTATAAAGAAAGAATAGAACAATTGAACTGGATGAGTGATTCAACCAAGCAAAAAGCCATTATAAAATTAAATGCCATTACAAAAAAGATAGGCTATCCTGATAAATGGAAAGATTATTCTTCAGTAGAAATCACTAAAGATGATGTGATTAAAAATTATAAAAACGCGGGGCATTTTGCCTATAATTATATGCTCAATAAAATTGGTAAACCGGTTGATCGCTCAGAATGGTTTATGACGCCACCTACTATAAACGCTTATTATAATCCACGCGCTAATGATATCAATTTCCCGGCCGGCATTCTACAGCCTCCTTTCTTTTATAAGGATGGTGATGATGCCATAAACTATGGCGCCATCGGTGTGGTAATCGGTCATGAAATGACACATGGTTTTGATGACCAGGGCAAGCTATATGATGCAAATGGAAATCTGAAAAATTGGTGGTTGCCTGCAGATTCTGCCAACTTTAGACATAAAGCCGACCTGGTGGTAAATCAATATAACAAGTCAGTTGTATTAGATTCACTCCATATTAATGGCGAATTAACGCAGGGTGAAAACATTGCGGATATAGGTGGAATAAGTATTGCCTACCAGGCATTCAAAAAAACGGATGAAGGAAAATCAGATAAAAAGATTGATGGCTTAACACCCGATCAGCGATTCTTTATGGCTTATGCAGAAGTATGGAGAAGTAAATCAAGGCCAGAAAATATA
>DATCMY010000379.1:0-4980 GCA_036565505.1 Hanamia sp. | reverse complement strand
GCTTTGCGGTATACTTTTGAGTTGACCGATGTCGCCGTAATTTGCTATTGGGTACAAAGTATCAACCGGTTCTTTTCTATATTGTTATTTCCATTAAAAATTATTTTTTGGTTTCAATAACTTTTGATAGCAGGTTTTATTGCACTCAAAAGCGTTCATACTTTAAAAGTAGCATTTATATTTTTTATTAATGCCTTTTTTACACCGGCTTAATATTTTCCCAACGTAGGTGTTCCTACTTTAATTACAAAGCCATCTTGGTAGGATACGCTACTCCCGATAACTGAGTTCAAAAAAGGAACACCCACGAAGGCTAAGATCAAATGGATATTAAAACTTGTTTCCCTATAACTAGATAGTTTAACGTTTTAAGTTAAATACAATTTAATTTTGCCATGGTTAAAAATAAAGTTTTATGATAACAAATGGATTAAGTCAGCAATTGTCCCCTAAATATTAAAAAAGATGTTTCCAAAAAAAACGGAGATGGAATATGATAACGATGCATGTTTGATAACTTATACTAAGGATTTTATTGATAAGAATGAAATCCAATTTAATATTGTTGATGTAGAAACAAAATCTGGATTGAATATTTGGGACCATCCATTAACTATTCATTATTATCCACTGAGGGGTCAAAACAAAATATCATATTGTTGTTTTCCTAATAATGAGAATTTGGAAAGATTAAAATCAGCGATTGTAACGAAAGTTTTAGAGAATGAACAAATGTGATGATAGTCATTTACGAATGATAATTACTCAGTTTTCGTAGGTTTTCATTGAAGAGGCCGGAAGACTTTATCATGGAGAGTTATCCTGAAAGCCTTAAATATTGTAATATGAATTTGCTAAGAAAAATTTTCAAAATGGACCCTGAAGTGGATTACCAGTATGCTCTTCAAGAAGATATAAAGGGCAACTATAAAAAAGTATATTGGTTATTTGAGAAGGCTTCGCAAAACGGACTTGCAAAAGCTCAATTTGAGTGTGGCTACATGTGCCTGAGAGGTCGTGGAACAGAAAAAAATGTTGACAAGGCATTTGACTACTTTTATAAATCAGCTATCCAAGATTATTATAAGGCTCAATATTTATTGTCGCAAATGTATCGGTTCGGCATAGGTACTCAGAAAGACGAAGGTGAAGCAGATATCTGGATCCAAAAAGCTAAGCAACAAGGTAAAGATATTACTAAACTTAGTTTTTTAGATTTGTGGGAAGACTATGAATGAAATAAAATAGCTGAAGCCATCATCCGAAAGGCGTTGAACTAAATCAGGGTACAATCTGGGTAAAAAATATAGTACATAAATGTTAAGAGATTTTCAACGATTTGTTCTTTCTGAAGTTAAGAACACAAAAAGTAAAAGATTTGATATTACTGATGACCTTTCCTCTGAAATCAAATGCAGGGTCTATAGGAAAGATCGAAACAGGCTTTTGGAAGACGAGACTTATCTGCTTGTGCAGTATGATATTTTGGAATTCGAATTAGTAAAACCTAAACTTTCTGAACTGCAAAAGAAAAATCCTCCGGACGATATTATTAATGTAATTCATGACATGAACAGCTACGTGCTTGGCAAGCTTCAATCAGACGAAATTAATTTGTAGTGGAAATCCGGCAGCTAGCCCAGATATGTAGCATGGGTGTGCAGCAGGGGTATCTGTTCTTAAAAAAGCCATACATTCATCCAATGAAAAAACTATTGTTGTTGCCGGTTATGTTTGCCGGTTTAATGGTAAGCGCACAAAGGGACACTGCCCCGTTCTTTTGCGGGGAATACCGAACGGCGGTATGTGGCTGTATGCTGTTGTAAACCTTTTTCGGGAGTACTAAAAAGGCGCAAAAAATAATCACCCTTTGCCTTCTATGTAGAAAACCGTGAAGCCACGGTGCTATAAGCAATCTGTCCGCCACTGCCGAGAGCGGCTACCCTTATCCAGTATTTTTTACCTGGAGTAAGATTTTTAAAAACAAACCTGCATCTGCTGCAACTGTAACTTGTCCATTCGGAAGATTCATCCGGCTCATGGTCTAATATCTGGTGCAGATAGGTTCTGGCGGTTTTTACGGCTTTTACTTTACTCTCCATTTCACCGGAAGACATGCCGATGGAAAGGGTAACATTGCCGGGGTTGGTAATTTTTAAAGATTCCGGCTGCTTGGCAAGTGTGTAGCCGCTGCCGGTAAGGATGGTCAACTTGCCATTGGCTATAAACATTACATACATGGCCAGCCGCGCCAGTAATTGTTGAAGATTTTTGCGGCTCTGATTTTTACTTGCTACTTCGGCATGGCCAAAATCTGCCGCTGCCAGCAAATCATTACCGTATTTTGTAATAGCCGCCCTGAGTTCATCAAGTGGTGGAACAGGATTGATAAAATCAGGGTTACCGGTCATACAATCCAATATATATCTTGCCTTATTTAGAAAGTCACCATCAGTGTACTTGGTGAAACCGGTCCTTAGTTTGTTGATGCTCATTTTAATTGTTTTAATTTAAGAATAGATACTCAACATTAAAGAAACGCTTCAGATCATAAATTATTATGAATTGTTATTTTAATAAATATTTTTTTGCAATTATTTATTTCCTGTTAATGGGGCAATAACATTAAATTAAGGAGTTTCACGCAGAGCTGAATAAGAGAAAAAGGCGCAAAATGCATCCTCTGTCCTTTGTTTCTTTGCGTGAAAAAAGCATAACAGTTCTTAACTTAATGACATTGGTCATGGGGGCAAAATCTGTCATTCTCATATAGGATGCCGCCTTTTTATAGCTAATTAGAAGGGGAATTAATAAAAAATCGGGAGCGTGTAAGGTAGATTATCTAAACTCTGTTTACACAATCTGCTTTATACTACCTTATACAACCTTATACTACCTTTATACTACCACAATCTGTCTGCATGGCGCCATCTTCCGTCGGAGAATGCCTCTCATCTGTAGGTATTGTGGCATCTTCCTCCGGGAAATGCCTCTCATCTGTGGGTATTAAGGCATCTTCCGTCGGGAAATGCCTCTCGTCTGTGGGTATTGCGCCATCTTCCGTCGGGAAATGCCTCTCGTCTGTGGGTATTGAGGCATCTTCCGTTGGGAAACGCCTATCATCTGTAGGTATTGGTGCATCTTCCGTAGGGAAATGCCTATCATCTGTAGGTATTGGTGCATCTTCCTCCGGGATTCAATAAACTTTGGGTCTGTTCAGCAAACTGTGTCAGTTTATTGAATAGACTCGCGCCTTCCAAAAGAAAACCTGGCTGTTTCCGGAGTTCAATGTTGAATGAACATTATCTATTTGAAAAAAATTATTTTCTCCAGCGGCCGGGTTTCCAATACGATCCTTTATTTCTTTTTTCCCATGTGCCCGGCACCCATCTATTACCATCCAGGGGCCTTGCCCAGTATCCATCTCTCCAGGCATAATTGCTGCCATTCCAGAACCACTCACCCCCAATCCATATATTTCCCGCTCCCGGACTCATCGGTTGAATTATTACAGGATGGCTGGGAATGGGGTCAACTAAAAAACGGAAATGTCCATTGCAGGATAATAGGGTGAACAGTATGGTAACAAAGATCATTGTGATCAGGTACTTTTTCATACATTTTTGATTTTAATTATTAAAACAATTAAAGCGCCATTCCATGTTTGTACTGTTGCAATAGCATTTTTCATTGTTGATGCAATCAGCAACAGAACAATTATGTAATACCATCTTGATTTAATAAGTAGTCCAAAGGACTACGTTGAAATCTTAGATGGTATTATGCCGATAGAAAAAGGCATTGGACTATTTGCTGGTATAATCGGTATAATAGCGATTTGTGTTATCGAATTTGTATTTTATTACGATAACAAAATTATCCTGACTGAAATGCCAGGTAAATGATGGCTGTCAGTTAAATTAATGATCATTAAACAGGCTTAGGGAGAGTTGATTTAAAAATAAGAAAGGCTATTATGCCTTTTTGGGGCTAATTTTTAGTGCTGCTATTTCATCTCTTTCAGCTCTTTTTTCAAGGCTTTTCATACCCCAATGAAGTATAATAGGGATCAGTAGCAAAATGAAATATGAAAACACGGGGAATATAAAAAAAACAAGAAATGAAATAATAAATATGACCGGAATAACCAGGCTCCTGTATACGCCCAGCTTAATTCTTGACCTTGATATTTCGCGGGAAAGCATTTTTCTTTTGGGATTGCTTACATAGATCCACAGCCAGTAATTCATAAATCCGGTTAAGCACATATTAAAAGTATAAACAGCATAGGGGATCTTGAGGTTGGTATACGAACTGTATTCCCCCAGGAACCCTGCACTGAAAGGTAGTAATACAACTGTGAAGAGATAACCCAGGTTGAGCCATAATAATGAAGTGGTATATTTTACTACATAGCCAAAAATACGGTGGTGCACCGACCAGTAATGTCCAACAATTCCAAAGCTGATCACGAAGCCTAAAAAGCGTAGCGACATCTCTGAAAGAGAATGCAATAAAAGTTTATCAGAAGGGCCAGGTAAAATAGGGACCTTAATTTCAATGATTAATAATGTGATACAAATAGCACACACACCATCAGTAAAAAATGTAAATCTTTCCAGTTGAAAATCGAGTCTTTCCTTATCATGTTTTGGTTCCTGCATATCTGTATAATCAGTTGTTTTTATTATTAAATTCTAATCTATAGCCAATGCGTTTAAAAGAAATAAAGATATTTATTTCTTTGTGATGTCTTACAATTAATTTAATGCAATCATGGGCTAATCCTTTTTTTGAGGTGCCGGAAAACCATTTTTATATAATACCCATAGCACAAAATGATTTTAAGTATTTCAACCATTACTGACTAACCTTAGTATAAAAGAAAGCCTATAAATAAATCAACCTTATTGCCTTATTTTAAATGAAATTAAAATGAGAATCGAATACAACAATTTATATGTCCATTTCATATTTACA
>DATCMY010000378.1:0-8552 GCA_036565505.1 Hanamia sp. | reverse complement strand
CCTCTATTGCAACCCTGGGATATGGCGTTTTAGGGATAGGTAATGATGCTGCCGGAACGGGACTTTTGGGCATCAACAATGCAGGTGGGGAAGCCATATTAGGTTTTACAATAAGTGATTATGCCGGTGCAGTTGTTGGTAGAAACGATGGTTCATATGCAGGGGTAAGAGGTTTCAATACTGCTAATAATGGAATTGGAGTGCTTGCAGTTGCGAATTCAAACGGGGCAACAAATGGTACGGCGCTGGTTGCGGAACTTGAAGGAGCAGATATAGGAAATACAGCTGTGTTTAAAGCGAATAATAGTAATGTTGCCCGTATAGATAATACAGGTAAAGGATTTTTTAACGGAGGAACGCAATTGGGCGGTGCGGATGTAGCAGAATTTTTTGATGTTGAGGGTAATCGCACTGAATATGAGCCGGGAGATGTTTTAGTTATCTCTGAAGACTCAGATCGCAAAGTCGAAAGATCCTCATCAGCTTATTCAACACTAGTTGCCGGAGTATATGCAACAAAACCAGGAGTATTATTAACCGAAAAAAATGCTGAACAGGATTCTCTTGAAAAAATGGTACCAATGGGTGTTATCGGAGTAATACCAACAAAAGTATGTCTTGAAGGAGGCGTTATCATGAGAGGTGATCTACTGGTGACTTCTTCAACCGAAGGAGTAGCAATGAAAGCTGATCCTAAAAAAGTACAAATCGGACAGGTATTAGGAAAAGCATTGCAATCTTATAATGAAAACGGTGTTGGAAAAATCAATGTTCTTGTAAGCATAAAATAACTTATCATGTATTCAGGTTTTAAATTAAATATTGTAGTAACGTCTATTCTTGTATGCTCATTTGGGACTGCTGCTAAAGCACAATTGGCGAGCAATAAGTCAATTTCAGAAATTTATAATAAAAAAATAAATGAGAAATTAGCTGAAAAAAATAAGACCAAACAGCAAAATAAATCATTATTAGTAGAACAAAATTTGCCTAGTGAAAGAGCTTCGCTTAAAGATGTTGCAAACATAGAAATTAAGAAATCTAAAATAGTCGTTCATGATAATTCAACACAGTCAGACGAGGAAAAGAAAAATAAATTAGCAAGCAATTCTCCTAAACTAAAACAATTGGGAAAACTGGCAACTAAATCTCCAAGATTACCTATGCCAGCCTATTAATAAACTTTAGCATTTTTGATTAATATATTATAAATATTTACCATAAGATCATTTAACTTTTAGCTTTTTCAAACAAAATCTCTAATCCAATAAAACCTACATGAATGAAAAAATTTGTAATTATAATTATCTTACTTGCTGCCTACAGCAATACATTTGCCTTTCTTACACAGGCCAATTGGCGTTGGCGTAACGACGATGGAACGGAAACAACCGCTACCTGGAAAGCTGCCCAAAATACACAGGCAGTATTAACTACAATTGGTGAGGTATGTAGGTTAAGATTAGAAGTTTATAATAGTGCGGGTAGTACCATTAATCTTCTTGATACGTTGCAATACGCTACGTCAACCGGAGGGCCATGGACAAATATTGATTTAACCTCAAGTTCCAGTCCTTTCATCATTGCCGGTACAAGCGCATTTGTTGTACAGGCGGAGCCAACAACAGCTCAGTTGGCTGGGACCGCTGGTTATACTTTTGCTCCCGGCAAAATAATGGTTGATTCGGCATCATTACAAAATGACAGTCTTGCAAATGCCAATCGTACTGAGTTTGAATGGGCCATTACGAGTACCCCAAATATAATACCTAATACTACTTATTATTTTAGACAATGGGGTCAAACTCAAGCCCTTGATGGGGCAAACACTTATCCCTCATTAATAACTGCAGGAGTAATGCCAGTAAAACTTACCGGGTTCACCGTTAGCCGTGAAGACAAAAAAGTTAAATTAGAATGGGTTACAGCTTCGGAACAAAATAATGCCCGATTTGAAATTCAACGCAGCAGTGATGGAAGAACGTGGCAATCTATTGCCAATATAAAAGGCCATGGTACTACTGCTGCATCCAATGCTTACGAGGCATATGATGATAGCCCTTTAAGCGGAATTAACTATTATATAATTAAACAATACGATGTTGATGGTCATTCATATCAGTCTGATGTAAAATTTTTAAGAATGCCGGGCGTAAAACCTATCATATCTGTATACCCAAATCCGGCACATTCAGGAGTTAATTTCAGTATCGTTAATAAGGAAGCTAACAATGTGGATGCTATACTTACAAATGTAAATGGAACTATCATTCACCATGAAATATTTAATAGCGTTACCGCAAATACAATCAATAGATTAAACCTGAAGCAGCAACCTGCACCAGGTATGTATATTTTGAAAATAAAAGCAGAAGGCCTTTCAGAAAGTGTGAAAGTGATTATTGAATAACATTTAGTTTGTAATAAACAAAAGGGAAAGTTCAATCTGATCCGTTGTATCTTTCCCTTTTATTTTTTTGGTTTTTTTTTGGATCACAATAGTCTTTAATTGTAAGCAACCAATAATGCTAAAAATTTTTAATAACCCCTGGTTGAGTGCTGTGATCTCAGGGTTACTAACGTACATGGCTATATGCCATATCAATTTTATGTTTACCTGGATTTGCTACGTTCCATTGTTCATTTCCATCTATAATAAATCAGCAAAACAGGCTTTTAAAACTGCTCTTATTTTTGGTTTTACTTTTTCTTGTCTTGCTTTTTTCTGGATGATTCCAGGCGCAGAAAAGTTTACTGGTTATAATATGTTGTATGGCCTGGGAGTTTTCCTTATTTCTTCTATTTTTTACACTTTATTTTGTGGTGTATTATTGTATTGTTTTGTACAACTAAAACAAACGGATAATTATTTACATTCGATTATTTTCAACAGCATTTTAGTAGCATCTCTTTTTTGTATAGCGGAAGCCTCGTTAATGCTGGTTTCAACCGGACTTCCCTGGTTCGATATTCACTCAGGTAATGGATTGGCAGAGAATCTTTATGCAATTCAACCTGCATCTCTTTTTGGGATCCACATTATGACATTTATAGCGGTAGCAGTTAATTATTTAATTGCCACAATTGCTATCAAAAAAATATGGTTAAAGCTTTATATACCTGTTGCAATTACAGTTATATATCTGGCTGGAGGATCTCTCTTATTGCAAAATTTTAAAAATAATTTGCCTGAAAATAAATCATTTAATGTCGCAATTCTCGCAGAAAATATTGCTCCTGATATAGTATGGGATAATAATACTGGAAACTTTTTGGTTCAAAAATTATTGGATCTTAATCACCTTGCGGTTACACTGAAACCTGATATGGCATTATGGTCAGAATCGGCTATCCCATGGACCTACAGCAAAGACGATGATTTAGTAAAGGCAGTATTCAAGATAACTGATCCTGCCAGGATAACGCACATTATGGGAATTAATACAGCATACAAAGAAAATGAAGTTTTCAATTCAGCATATTGTATTTTACCCGGGGGTATTGTGACTGGACGATATGATAAACAGTATCTCTTATCGTTTATAGAAAAGCCATTAAATGGATGGCTGATGCCTTTCTTTTCCAGCAAAGGATATTCAGCTTTAAGTGATCAGGAGCACAGCAAACCGGTAACAACACCTTATGGCAAAGCAGGTTTACTCATATGCAATGAAGCAGCATTACCTGCGGCTGCTGCTGCTCAGGTTAAACAAGGCGCCGAGTTTTTGATGAACATGAGCAACGATGGTTGGTTTAACGATACTTATATTGTAAGACTACATTATTATTATGCAAGATTAAGAGCAGTTGAATCAAGAAAAGATATTGCTATTAATTGTAACAATGGTTTTTCTGGTCTTATAAAAGCTTCCGGTGATATCGAAGTAAAACAAGAAAGTACAGAACCGTTTGTAAAGGTAGTCGCAATACAACCCAATAATTATATTACTATGGCTTCATTTTACCCGGGAATATTTATCTATGGTTGTACCATTTATATTGCTATAATCGGTATCTCAAACTTTAATAAAAAACAAAAAAATAAACGACTAAAAATCTTTGCTGTTAAGTGAAGTTTCATTAATTTATTTTATCCAATCGAAAAAATCTCAAAGTACCTGGCAGCCAGGTTTCCAAATAAGCGTATTTATTAATTATTTTCAAAATATATAATTATTTAAGTGATGTTTATTTTGAAATCCCCAAGAATTGAATGAATACTATAATAAATTTCAATAAACTATTAAAGAAACACTCTATTTTTTTGAATAATATTACATTAGGTTTCTTTACTAGCGTTTTTTAATAAAAAGAGTATGCTAATAAAAATCTAAAGAAGAGCAATACACCCTCCGATTCAACTATCTTTGCCGTCCAAAAAAATTTCAAGTTTAAAAGTAATGGCCAACCTTTCAGATTTCGACCCTAATTTGGTAAGCAATCCCAACAATGGAATTTTCGGACTTCCTTTCACTGAGGAAGAAGCAAAATTGGTATTATTGCCCGTACCCTGGGAAGTAAGCGTAAGTTACAAAGCTGGTACAGCAAGGGCTGCAGAGCATATCTTTCATGCAAGCCTCCAGGTAGACCTGATAGATGATGATAACAGGGATGGATGGAAACAAGGTATTTACATGCGCGACCTTGATAAAAATATATTACTGAAAAGTGATTATCTCCGTAAGGAAGCAGAATTATATATCAATTACATTAGCCTGGGCGAAATTGTAACTGATAGTAAATTCATGTGCAAAGTAGTTAAGGAAATAAATACCGGCAGCGATTTTTTGAACTTATGGGTATATGAACAAACTAAAGAATTATTAGACGCGGGCAAATTGGTAGGCCTCATTGGCGGCGACCATAGTATCTCTTTAGGTTTTTTTAAAGCCATCGCGGCAAAGCATGGTGATTTCGGAATATTACAAATTGATGCTCATTGCGATCTTCGCAATGCGTACGAAAATTTAAAATACTCACATGCATCTATAATGTACAATGCGCTTACTGAAATTCCTCAACTTGTAAAACTGGTACAGATTGGAACCAGGGATTATTCATCAAGTGAAGTTGATTTTATTAACAGTAGTAATCACCGGGTAGTAACTTATTTTGATAAAGAAATAAAAGAAAGAGGCTTTGAAGGTGAAACCTGGAGAAAAATAGCTGATGAAATTATCAGCCACCTTCCTCAAAAAGTTTATATAAGTTTTGATATTGACGGTCTCGATCCTAAATTATGCCCTAATACCGGAGCACCTGTCCAGGGAGGTTTTGAAACCCAGGAGGTGTATTACCTTTTTAGAAAAATTATAGAAAGTGGCCGGCATCTCATTGGATTCGATTTAAATGAAGTAGGAGTTAGTAATAACGAATGGGATGAAAATGTGGGGGCAAGGGTTTTATTTAAATTATGCAATCTGATGCTTAAATCAAATGATGCCCATGCAACAATTTGAAATAATTTTAAAAAATGATAAACTAAAATCTTACCGCGCGATAGCATTAATCATATTGCTATTAAACATGGCCATTTTTACTTTTTTATTGTTTTTTGATTCCTACCGTTATCTGGCTTCATCAGCAATCTTTTTGGTGGGTATTTATATTTACATGAGAATGTATTTTATAAAAAAAAATATACATGGTAATTATCTTGATGAAATTATTTTCTTTGTTCTGGCCGGTTGCTGGATAGAGATGCATAATTATTTGCTGGTTGCTGTTTTAATAGGATTAGGTACTTTATATCATTTAGCTTTGCAAGAATTAAAGTTTGTTTTTACTGCAGAAAAGGTGATCAAATTAAATTTCCCAAAAAAGGAATTTGAATGGGAATTATTTTCCAATGTAATGCTGAAAGATAATATCCTTACCCTCGATTTCAAGAATAATAAATTGATTCAGGCCGAGATTGAAAAATCGAATAGTATCGATGAAACTGATTTTAATTTATTCGTACAATCGCAACTCCGGTGATTAAAATATTCCGGTTCATGCCTGGTGAAACGGTCAAAAAATAACTTTTTTATAATGCAAAATTCACCTTTTCTCTTATTTTCTGATGGTCATGGAAACATCTTTGAAGATACTTCTCTGTATGTATGTGGAAGAAGTGGATGGGATGCTATGCCTGTTGAAAATGAAGAATGGATTGAACTTCCTTCCGGCGGGCAACTCTACGAATTGCCCAACAGGCGCGGCATTGGTATAGATGTAAATTCTGGTGAAATGCGTTTATGTGAGAAAGGATGGGCTGTAGCAGCCTTTATTCCTCCAGCATTCACGGGAACTTATTTGGCTGCATACGAAACCTTACCCGGAGCTGAAACTCTTCCCCTTTTTTGTTACACCGCAGCAGGATGGTACGATGAAAAATTTTATGTTATCGCAGTCCGCATTGAAAAAGATATCAGGCAGGAGAGTGAGGGCTTTAATGAAGAAAAAATAACACAGGGAGTGGCAGAATATTTATCTGCGTATCCGCATAACCGTTTGGTGCAGCATTTGGCCAACAATTGTTGCATGACGTATCATTGCCCTGCGGCACGTAATTATTTTATGGGAAGATGGGAATGTCCCGTTCCAACTTCGCCTGCCTGCAATGCCAACTGTATTGGTTGTATTTCCTTTCAGCCACAGGAAGAAACGATTGTTTCTACCCAGGACAGGCTCATGTTCAAGCCTACCGCTGAAGAAATAATTGAATACACGGTTCCGCATTTGGAAACCGCGCCTTTTCCGATAGTAAGTTTTGGACAAGGTTGCGAAGGCGAACCTTTATTGATGTGGCAAACGATTAAACAAGCGATAATAGAAATAAGAAAACATACTCAAAAAGGCAGTATCAATATCAATACCAACGGCAGTGATCCAATTGCAGTAAAAGCATTGTGCGAAGCAGGTTTGAACAGCATCCGGGTAAGCACCAATTCAGCCCGTGAAAAAATTTATACGCCTTATTACCGTCCTAATAATTATGAATTCAATGACATTGTCGAAAGCCTAAAAGTGGTGAATAGTTTTGGTGGCTGGACGAGTATTAACTATTTTGTTTTCCCCGGCATGACAGATAGTGTGGAAGAATATGAAGCCTTAAGAAAGTTGATAAAAAACACAGGCCTGAAAATGATTCAATGGCGCAATTTTAATATTGACCCCGATTGGTATTTGGGTAAAATAGGTATAACTGACACCGGCGAATGTATGGGAATACGGCAGATGATGGATTTATTAAAAGAAGAATTTCCCGATTTAAAATATGGTTATTTTAATCCTTCTATTGAAAGGATAATGGGAGATTTTGAGATGGATTATGCGAAATAATTTTGTTCCTTTATTAAATCGGCTCCAATGTAAATTTTTATCCTGGTTTGAGTTATTTTTCTTTTAGTTTTAATCCACAAATGTTTCCTTTATCACAGCCTTTAATTCTTCAATTTCCTTCTGGTTTATTTTATCAAATATTTTTACAACCCTTTGCTTGTCTATTGTCCTGATTTGATCTACCAAAATCCAACCCTGAGTTTGATGGTGTTTAACTTGAACACGGGTAGGATATTTTTTTGATTGCGTAGTCATTGGCACTATCACCAAAGTGTTCAAATATTTATTCATTTCATTTGGTGAAATAATTACACAGGGCCTTGTTTTCTTAATTTCACTTCCAATTGTTGGGTCAAGATTTACCAGGATAATTCTATATTGTTCTAAGCCCATTTGTCAAAATTTTCATCATTGAAAATATCATCAATTAATAGTTGGTCATCACCATTCTTATGCATTTTCTTAAAGGCATTTTCCCAATTTTTCCTGGGTTCCTGTTTTGGTTTAATAATAATGTAATCTTCCTCAAGAATAAGTTCAATAGTATCTTTAATATTGTATTTCTCCAATAAGGTTTTACTCAACCTAATGCCTTTTGAATTGCCAATTGAGATTACATTTATTTCCATAATGATATTTTTAACGTGGCTACAAAGTTATTACAATGGAATGAATAAAAAAAACTAAGTGAGTTTCTATTCCAATCAAGGCTTTGGTCTATCACATAAAACAGCATTGTAAAAAAGGAAACCGGGAAACTACTTCTTCTCATACTTCCAGTTCCTGCTTTTCCCTTCTGTTAACCACTCAATTGTAGTAAGAATTCTTTTATTTTTTGTTTCTTCTGTTTTAGCGTCTTTGATCCATTCAATGTATTCTCTTTTGTGCGAAGGGCTGAAATTATTGAATGTGTTGTTTGCTTTTTTGTATTTCACCAATTCTTTTTTAAAAGCATCTGGTACAATAATCTCTGGTTTTTTATCAGTATTTTTTCTTTCCGGCAATTTGATATTATCCTCATTAAGTTTCATGGCTTCTTTGATCCGGCCAATTAAAATTTTATCTGATGGAAGATCGTTACGGCTTTTAATTTTTCCTGAATGGCCCATCGCATTTCTGTTATTATCTTTCAAAGTACCGGCATCTTTCATTAATGCGGCTTTCCAGAAACCAAATGCACAATGTTGTTTAAACGCCGCCATGCTACACATCACTCCCTTATAATC
>DATCMY010000377.1:0-3139 GCA_036565505.1 Hanamia sp. | reverse complement strand
GGTAAATATTTTAAAATTTTAAATTAAATTTTTTTGAAAATGTAGTTGGTAAGCAAACAAAATACACCAACGCATTTTTTTGATATTTATAGTTGATGACGAATCAAAAAATATTTCAAAACCGGGCAATCTAATTAGTATTAAAAGATTTCTTTTCTAATGATTCTATTTTTTTTAATCTTCTTTCATGCCTTTCTGCCCCGGAAAATTCTGCACTTAAAAAACACCTGATATACTCTTCTGCTGCAGCAAAACCTGTAACTCTTCCGCCAAGGCAAATCAAATTCATATTATCATCTTCTACGCCCTGGTGAGATGAAAAATAATCATTGATCAGCGCTGCTCTTACTCCTGCTACTTTGTTGGCAGCAATAGCAGCCCCTACTCCACTTCCACAAATGGCTATTCCCCTATCTACTTTTTTTTGAGCAACAGCTTCAGCAAGTGGTATTATAAAATCGGGATAATCATCGCCGGTGTTTAATTCAAAAGCTCCGAAGTCTGTTACATCATATCCATTTTCTTTCAAAAATAAATGAATAATAGCTTTTAATTCAAATCCTCCATGATCTGCTGCTATACCTATTTTCATCAGAAATTTTTTAATTATATTTTAAAGTTCAGATAGAAAC
The DNA here is from genome assembly GCA_036565505.1 of Hanamia sp. Taxonomy (GTDB): domain Bacteria; phylum Bacteroidota; class Bacteroidia; order Chitinophagales; family Chitinophagaceae; genus Ginsengibacter. The sequence goes on along the minus strand of DATCMY010000377.1, from coordinate 2,507 downwards.
CATTATTGCCTGAATTTTTTTTCCTATGCAATTTGCCTGTAATCCTATTCGGTTCATAACATTATTTTTTGGGGCTTTCTATAGGCCATGGTTCTGTTATTTCTTTCAATGGTTTCGCTTCTTGTTTCCAAAGTATTGCTCCACCTTTAATTCCATCTTCATTATCATCAATACTTATATTATCATCAAGCTTAAAAGTTAGTAACCGGGCATTGCCTCCACTTATGAAAAGATGGTCATAATTAAAAACAGTTTTCAAAATAGAAATTATTTTTTCCATTCTTTTATTCCATTTCTTTTTGCCGATATTTTTTAATGTAGCCTCGCCTATATAATCATTATAATTTTTACTTTTTGTAACAGGATGTTGCGACATTTCAAGATGAGGCAATAAAATACCATCAAGCATGAAAGAAGAACCAAAGCCGGTACCAAGCGTGATCACCATTTCAAAACCTTTACCCGATGATAATGCGATTCCCTGCAAATCCGCATCATTAATTACCAACGCAGATTTTCCAAAAGCTTGTTCCAGGCTTTTACACAGGTCATAATCTTTCCACAAATCTGTTCCCAATTTTGGAGCAGTTTTTACCACTCCTTTTTTTAGATAACCAGGAAACCCGGCAGCAATTTTATCAAATTCAGGAAATTTTTTCGCAAGATTTTTTATAACCGCTAATACTTTTTCAGGAGAGGCAGGATTTGGCGTTTCTTCCTTTTCATATTTTTCTAATAATTCACCATTGCTATTAAGAATAGTAGCTTTTATATGAGTACCGCCAATGTCAATTGTAAAGATTTTTTCGTTTATTTCTTCCATTTATTTTCTTTTAATTTCATTAAAATAATCCCTGGTGCAATTAAGTAAAGTTAGTATTGTTTCCTGTTTACTTTTGTATATTAAGCAAATCTTGCAGTAAATATACAATTACAATGCCGTTGATTTTGATATTAATAATATGCCTTTATTTAACTGATTTTATTGCGCTATGCACATTTGTGTATAAGTTTTGAAAGCATCAATTACATTCCAATTTTTTTTTATAATACTTTAGATAAGTAAATTAAAATATTCATTCTTTTATTCCACATTTCAATGAATAATGCAGCCCTTTCCTTACCTCATTTAACCCGGATATCGCATCATGGATTTGCAGAACTTTATGAAAATAGAGTAACCGGAGAAAAATCATTGCATGCAACCGTGCCTCACAAGGCAGGTGAAATTTTTGCCACTTTTGAAGCTTCAGAAATATTATCCAAACCTAATAAATACACTGTACAGGTAAACGAGGATACTCACATTATTTTACAACCTGAAATTCTGCAGTATATCAATCATTCGTGCAATCCAAATGTATATTTTGACACAGCTAACTATGAATTAAGCGTAATTGTGGATATCGCTGCGGGAGATGAGTTTACTTTTTTTTATCCTTCTACTGAATGGCACATGGAATCGCCTTTCAATTGTTTTTGCGGAGCTAATAATTGTCTTCATGAAATACAGGGAGCTTCTTTTTTATCGCCGGAAATTGTTCTCCAATATAAGTTTACCGATTTTATTTTAATGAAACTTAACAACCCGCATCTTCAAATAGTATGATCGCTAACATGATGATATAAAAAAACTATGACTAAATTTCCTAAAGATCTTTTTGTATGGGTTTTAGCGCCGTATGTAGAAACCAACAACGAAAATTTAAATTACTATTACGACTTTACTCAAAGCATTGAAGAATATACAAAAGCTTTTAAAGAACTCGATATCGCCTGGAAATGGCAACAGGTAACCAATGATAATTTCAAATGGATCATTGATAGAATGAGAGAAGCCTCACCAACTGAAAACATAGTAGTGATAAACCTTTGCGATGGAGATGACATAAATAATGCACCCGGAATAAATGTGATACAATATCTTAAAAAAAGTGGCATGTGTTTTACCGGGGCTGATGAATATTTTTATAGAATTACTACTTCTAAAATAAAGATGAAGGAAGTTTTTGACTTAAAAAATATAGCTACTGCCCCATGGAAAATAATTACCGGTGAAAATAAAAATGACCCTTTCATTTTTGAAGAATTAGGAAATCCTGTGATTGTAAAACCTGCTATTTCCGGCGGTAGCCTTGGAGTGGGCATTCATTCTGTAGTAAAAAATTTAAAAGAATTAGAAACGCAATTCCTAAAATTACAGGAAGGTTATCATGGATGGAATTTAGCAGATGGAGGCGTAATTGCTGAACAATTTATTAACGGTCCCGAATTCACTACACTTATTGTTGGCAATGGATCTTCGCCTAAAGATTGCAAAATTTATCTTCCGGTAGAAAGAGTATTTAATGCTTCCCTGCCACCTCATGAAAAATTTCTTTCCTTCGACAGGCTTTGGGAAATGTATGAAGAAGAATCGCCGGTAAAAAATGATGAAGATTTTTATAATTACCAAACGCCCGACACATCTCTGTTACAAAGCATTTGCAAAATTAGTTTTGAAGCCT
>DATCMY010000376.1:0-3119 GCA_036565505.1 Hanamia sp. | reverse complement strand
AAACAAAACCTTCCTATACTTCTCGCAAAATACCTTCCCGCTGAAATGCTGCTCTGCGTAAATCCTGCTGTTTTTTCCTATATCTTCTAATAAATTTTTATTATTGGCCAGTGTTTTTAAAACAGATATTCCTTCTTCAATAATTTTTTTTTCATCCGGATTATTTTCTAATAAATAACCATTTACGCCTTGGGTAATATAATCCGGAATGCCATCAATGGCTGTAGAGACAACAACTTTACCAAAGGCCATCATTTCCATTACTGCAATTGGAAGTCCTTCAAAAGCAGAGGTAAGCAATAAAACATCGGAGCATTTATAAATCTCTTCCATCTTATTTCTATCCCTTACATTTCCATAAAATGTACAATAAGGATATTCAATAGGGTTAAATATTTTTTCTACATCACCAACAAATGAAAAATGAATATTACTTTTCTGGTCATGTAATTCTTTAGCGATCGCTGCGATAATGTGTACTCTTTTTTGGGGCGCTCCTCTTCCAATAAATACTACTTCTACATTTTGATTTTTATTTTCAAAACGGTCAGGAATCTTTACCATATTATCTATGAAAAGTAAGCGTGAATAAAATTCATGGGGTAAATTATTTTTTTGGTATAATGCTTCTGCATCTCTTTTGAGTTTTGCAGTACTGAAAATTCTTACATCTATATCTTTTACAAAAGCCTGGGTATAATTGAACCAGGTGTTTAGATGAGAAATTTCAATAAATCTTGTTTCTTTTTTTATGTATGGGAGTACTTTGTAAAAGAACAAACTTTCGCCGCCAACTACCACAGGATTTTCAACTTTATTGATCCATGAAGAAATAACTCCGCGGTAAAAAAAATTTACAAAATGATATAATTTATTATCAACTAAACGATGCAGATCAATAATACGGACTCCTTCAATTTGGAATAATGGAAGAAATTCATTGTTCTTCGGTTTCTTGGAAAAAATAACCAATGGTGATTTATCTGCCAGGCATGAACATAGATCTGCATTCACTTTATTGGCCCCTCCAATATCTGCCGAAGGACAGAAAATAAATACCCTGTGTTTTGTTTTTAATGGAAAGAATGGCGACAATAATTTTCCCAGCAACGCAAAAGGATAAGCTAATACAGCCTCTGCCCTTCGTTTCAAAATTGCTTGCCGGTAAGTCATTTTGAATGATAATATTTTTTTAATAATGAGTCAAGATAATCATTATTGAAATTTATATTGAGTTCGCTTATGATTGGTTCTATTGCAGAAATATCGATGTGGTAATTATCTCCTTTTTCAACTTCAATACAAATCGCTTTTTTTTGAAGATGATTTTCAATACAGTTAATGATAAATGGAACTGAATAATTTTCCGGGTTGGCAATATTAATGGTGGTATTCAAAAAAATATTTTGATGTAAAATATAGTCTGTTATAGAATACATATCGTCTATACCAATTATATTTCTGTAAGCATTTTTCCAAACCGTAAAAGGATGATTTTGGAGGATATTAAAAATGAAATAATTAAGGAGGGTATATGGATTGTTAGAAACGCCTGCAAGATTGGAAACCCTGAACAGGTAATATTTTAATACGTTTTTTTTGATAAATTCTTCAATGACTTTCTTATGAATTACATAGGGCGTGTCTTGTAATTCTTCATCCTCAATACTGCAAGTGCTGAAATAAACCAAAACCTTTCCAGGATTATGTTTAATGGTTGTATTGAGTAATTCAAATTCTCTTAAAAAATTTTGTTCAATGGTATCTTTTGAATTAGAAACACCTGATGCAAAAATGATTTTTTCTTCATCATTTTTATATTCCGAAAACCTGTTGGCGATCATTCCGTTTCCAATAACCATGTGTTATTTATTTTACCTTAACTCTTTTAAAATACTATAGCAAATGCGCATCTGGCTTATTCTTTCTTTTTATATAAAATACCATTGTTGCTATCACAATCAATATCACTAATAAATTAGCAATAATGCTGATCAATCTTCCATTTGTATAAGATTTTGGTTCAAACCTGAATTCTATTTCATGATCACCGGCGGGAACATACATTCCCCTTAAAACATAATCTGTTTTTACATAATCTGCTTCTTTGCCATCAATAAACACGTTCCATCCGCGTGGATAATATATTTCGCTGAACACAGCAAATTGCGGAGTTGAGCTATGAAATGTATAATCTATTTTATCATTGAGATTTTGTTTCAATTTTACAAATGCTGAGGAATCAGGTGCAGGAGATTGTTTTATTTGTGCTTTAAATTTATTTTCTAAAACCGCGGTATCTTTCAGATCTGTGCGATCCAGCGCTGCCATTTCTTCATCCGCGTTTGTTACATATTTTATTCCGCTTACCAGCCAGCAGTTTCCAAATGCACCTGGATTTAATTGCGCCATAGGCTTGGCTGTCTGCGGATTTGGTACAATAAAATATTTTGTATTCAACATGTCAAATACTTCCATATTTCCTTTGCTCAATTGGTAAGTGATGATGTCATTATACAAATCGAGTTTTGCAGGATGGTATCCGCCCACCGAATTGTGATGGAAAGAAGTAGAGGCATCGTTAAACGCATCTACGGTTTGGTTGAATACTCTGGAATTAGCATGATCAGGGTCTTTCATGATTTGCAGATCCGCTTCGGTAGGAATAAATGCTGATTCAAAATCGCTTTCTTCCACAAATTTTTCTGAGTTCAAATATCGTTCCGCTACGCCTAATAAATCGAACCCTGTAAACAATATCAACGATGCGATCATAATTGTGGCTGATATTTTTTTCTTTATAAATAACCCCATAACAACAATAGCTAAACTCATTAATATTATGGTTCTTAAAAGATCGCCACCCATTAATGCCTTTCTATCAGTTTGTAACGCAGTTATGATTCCGCGACTAATATCTTCGGCCTGTTGCTCAAGTTGTGGCGGAGCCTGCTGGCCCGGCGGCACCTGGTGTAATACATTTTGTTTGATACTATCTTTTAAACCTTTATCGCCAGGGCCACTAAATGATGCGGTTAGGTAAAATCCAACAAGCAATACCAAAATTACTCCTGAAATGATTGCTGTTAATTTCAGTTTTTTAAAGGACTCAGTAATAT
>DATCMY010000375.1:0-6301 GCA_036565505.1 Hanamia sp. | reverse complement strand
TCGCGATATACTCAGTATAATGCCCGGCAAGGACCCTTTGGGTAAACACGCCAGGAAGATTTATCACCTTTGTGCGAATCGTTTTAAACAGAAGCCGGAACCCCTGATTGATAAAGCCGGTTTGATGCTGCATGGAACTGCCGATAATCAGAAGCGCTATGAGGCCTGGGAAAAGGTATACTATACCCGAACCATTAGTCTTCCTGCCCGTATAACAGCCGGTAAAACGTTGCTTAATTTTCCAAAAAGGGGCGCGGAAAATAATATCACAGGGTTTTTCGGCGTCAAAACATTTGATGATATCAATTTTATTTCCGGGGACTACCAAATAGATACCGAGGCGACCCGCGTGCTTTCCAGACATTTACGGCATATCAGGCCCTTTATTTTGCTGGAAAGATGGAGTAGCCTGCAAAAGGGAGGGGAGAAAAAAGAGGCCGTGCGAACGGTCAAGTCGCTGGAAATCCTCCTTTGCCGCCAACTATCTTATTCGCTTGGCGGTGAACTCCGCGAAGCTGATCACTATGATTTTGTTTCTTCGGCAACGGACAAGAATACATGGCTGGTCCGTTACACCGGACCGTTCGGCTATGAGGCGCTGACCAAAGACTCCCGCCTTAGCGATGTTATCAGCGAAATTTGGTCAATCGCCTTCAACTTGTCCAACATCACCGACGCGGTCAGTTTTATTTACCGCGAAGATACTGGCCATACGCGCCGCCGGATGTTGCTAGAATACGGGGAAGAAGAACTGGCGGATGCCGAGTCGCGCCTGGAAGTTTCAGATGCCGAGCGGGACTTTTGCCGCGCCATATTCCGGATGACCGAGAACATCTCCCTGTTGCCGGAAGCGGACGATGAAGGTGATTTTCGCAAGCTGGTGGCCGGCACGCTTGGAATTAATCCAACGATCCTAGCCGGTATCGATTTCGGCGACTTGCTTTACCCAGGCAACTTAAGAAACCTTCAGTTGCTATTCAACCACCTACAAGTGACGATCCCGGCGTTTAACGAGTCGATGGATACCCGCGTCAGCTTTTATGAATTGCACCTCGAAAAATTTATGAACCTGATTTCGAATTGTAAGCCGCAACTGACGGCTGCCTACTGGATGCAATGCAGTAAATCTACCAGGGCCCAACAAATAAATTTTATCAGCAACTTATCCTCCATAGTTCATGAATTGGCCGAGCCGTTGGCAAGGACGTATTACGAAACAGTTGATCCCGATTATACAGGTTCCTTGAATGACGCGATAAACCTAAGGTTTCCCGAAATGCCGGAGAACGACGACCTGTTCAGACAGCAATATGAGGAAAACCTTAAAAAGCTCGATACGAATAGCATAGCGGTGAACAACCTTCAAAAATCCGACCTTAGCCTGCTCTATTTCCCGGTTGGAGATGATGACTTGCTGCGCATTAGCGAGCTGCTACATCCTTTAAAGCCTGTGCCAGCGATAGGCGACACGGGGCTAGATTCCGATGAGACCGTTCCGGAAGTTACAGATCTCGAAGAAGCGCCAGAGGGGGCAGACCGTACGCCGCCGGGCGCAGACAGGAAAGGGAAAGGATACCATGGTGGCGGCGGCGGTTATGGCAGTAGCCTTGATTCTATTAAACAGGCGCTTGGGCTGAAAGCCGAAAAAATGGTGCTCAAAACCATGAAAGGTAAGGAATACCAATGGTTATCGGGTTATTCGAATAGTCCCGCCAAAAATGACCAGATTGGTTATGATATTTGTTTTAAAGAAAAACCGGGCGATGACTGGAGCTATATAGAAGTTAAATGGTTTGCATCTGGAATCTTTCGGCTGCCGGATACTGAGTTCAACTTTGCCAGGGACCACGCCGATCGTTATTACATCTACTTAGTTACCGATGATACCATTAAAAAAGTGTTGTTTGGTAAATTGATCGATGACAATAGTGAGTTTAAAAGGGATAACGACTATTTCTCCTATGCAGTAAGCGAATATAAGTTCAAACTGTTGTAACTTCTTTTTTAATATATTTAGTATTACCTCACCAATTTGGCCTGCCGCCTTTTTTCGTTTGTATTCAAAGACTTGACAGAGGAATTAGATTTTAACGCTGGCGAAACTATCTTTATTATACTATCCTTAGTAGAGATAAAAACGATAAAAATATCCATAGTAGGGATTTCAATAAATCCCTACTATGGATATAATCGTGCATGCAATTAACTACCTCAAGAATCACTCGAAAACCCCCAATCGTGGCCTTTCAAGAGTTCATCATATTCTTTGATTTTTTTAGGTAAATCGGCTAATCGCTTCAAATCAGCGATAAATTTTGTTGATATTTGTACTGTTAAGCACCCTTTATGGGGCGAAGTCATTTTCAATGATTTTTGCCCCATTTTTTTTACCTGTATTTTTGTGATTATCAACCAGTTACCTAATCTGAGTTTCTGGAAGATAGGGTTCGACCTATTTTTAGAGAATTGAGCTTTTTTTTGACGAAATGGGCTAATTAAGGTGAAAAACCCCTATTTGAGGGTTTTAATGAGTGTTCGAGCCCCATTACTGATTAAAGTCTTTTCTTCATTTTTTAGACGTTCGATTTCAACACTTACTGCTATATTACTTAGCTTATAAATAAAGTCTAAAGCTATCTTGGCATCTGCTAAGCTTATTACAGTTCCATGTTTCGCTAGTATTTTTATCATTTTTTCAGGTGTTACCGTTCGTTTTTCATAAGGATCAAAATGTTCCATAGTAAGTTTTTTAAGTGAATATTAGAATACGGCTTTAACGGCTCCATCATAAGTAAATTATTGAGAATATAACATGACTACTAAGTACTTTCTATCCTCTTTGTTTTCTAATAATCGTTCAATATTGTTTTTTTAGAAAGTAAGAATTTCAAGAAGCTTATATTTTTATATTCACAGGATTGATAAATGCTCATGATCTTTAAGTATTCATCAATCCTCGATTTTCTGAATGCATTAATGTTTTTGTTAGTATGTAACGCCAATATTTTTATTGCGTGTTCAGCGTTGCTATTATTCCAGGAGACATTGTCGTATCGGAGGAATTCGAATAGAGTATTTTGGTTTTTTTTGATCCGGGTTTGATATTGGAGAGCAATTTCAGTTTGGTATGTTGAAAGGAGAACTTTGGTGAAAAATTTAATGGCTTCTTTTTGGTGTTTGTTCAAATGATATTTTTTGAGGCCGAACCGGTTTATGGTGATTACGATTTTTTGCAAGAGTATGGTGAAATCTTTGGCAATTGTTTTAAATTCTTCGTTGAATGGATTCCGAATCAGATCCGAATTAAAATCCCGGATCAAGTGGATCAGGCATTTCTGTTGTGGACATGGGAGCGCATCATAACCATTGTAAAAGTCGGTAACTAAAACACCTTTGAAATCTTTTAGATATTCTTTTAGAAAACCAGATTCCCGATTGGATTTGTAAATAGAGATCACTTCCGATCCATTTGTGAACACCCAAACATATCCTTTTTCAAACTGCATATTAAAAGGAGTTTCATCTACATATAAAACGTCGCTTTTAAGAAGTGCGCTGAGCAGATCTTCATAGGCAAGCGAATAATACCGGATAAAATAGTCTTTACAGGCAAAGAAAGTGGCACCGGATATGAATAAATGGAATAATTCTTTAAAATTATTTTCTATTTGCCGAAACCCTTGTTTGTTTACTATGTGCTGGTATATGGTCCATACGATTAAATGGTGTCCTATTTTTAATCTTTGCGTTGGATATGCAGTTGGGATAAAACGATGCTGACACGTCTGGCAACTATAACGGTAAGAAGTATATTGAGAAATTATGACCCTGATACCTGTCCTTATAAAATTGAGATCCACGATTTTTTTAGAAAGACTTTTTCTTGCAAAGATTTGCTGACCTTTGCACTGTGGGCAAACCTCACTTTTGAATGCTAAAATCCGGGTTGGCTTGAAATCATAAATTGATTTTTTCTTTTTAGTTCGCTCCATCGCAATCTTTTTTATAGCTACGTTGGTCTTGGTATAGACTTTTTCCCTTTGATAATCAAAATAGGAACATTCATTTATGAATTTCATTTCCGGAAAAAAGGATTCGTTGACAATGAATGTTGTTTTCTGTTCCTCTTGTAAATCTTTGACCTGTCGAACCTCTAACTTGCTTTCAATAACATCCTGTATAATTTCTTTTAGCTTTATCAGAACCCTACAATCCTCCTCATTATAAATAAGTAGTTTTTGCTTTATATTGATATCTGTCGAAGCTTCCCAAGTCTTCCTCCACACTATGGATTCAATTCCGCTTGCATCTTTTGCTGACCAATTAAAACCGATAAATCTTCCAATCTCTTTTAAACTGTTGCTGTAAGTCGGGAAGTAAATATGGTTATATAAAACAGACAGGATATTATAGCAGTTGCCTAGTACATGATTGATATTGTCGCTATAAGCTACAGGAAGCTTATTCAACATTTTTTTCAAAAAAGTCGTTTCGTAGGTTCCGTAATGGTAAATTACAAAATCATCATATTTTACAAGCCTGCTTATTAACGTCTTAACAATTGACAGTTCTTCTAACGGACTATTGGCCCAATAATGATAGTGCTTCACCTCATCTTTCTCTTTTATCGTTAAACCGATTAAATAGTAAAAACCTTCATCTGGCAGCCCCTCAATATCTAAATACATTTCCACAGCCTTCACAGGTAACGAAGCAGGCATATCATAAACAAAGAGTTTTTGTTCCCGTATCGCCAACGCCTGCAATTCCACGGATCGGGTTTTGTTTTTATTTTCCTTTTGCGGTGGCTTTCTTTTTGGTCGAAAAGTGTAGGACAACTGGTTGACTGAAAATATACCCTTATTATTTAACTCTTTAATTCTTTCACGGGTAATTCCTTTTAATAGACTTAGGTGATTTTCCTTTAATGCCTTTTCGCGGCATATTTCTGAAAATTCGCAGACTGCACAATGGGCATTCAAGTGGAACAAAAACTGCTCACTCCTTTTTAATAGATCCACCACCTGATGAAATTCCTTTAAGTAGGTATTAAGCTTTATTTTGACCGATTTAAGTTTTTTACCGCAAATAATTTCTGCGAACGAAATAAGGCTGGCCTGGATTTTACTTAGAGCATTTGCAATGCCGGCAACAAGTATTTTGGTTTTCCTGGGAATGTTTTCTGTTGGTATAATCAATACGGGGATATAGGCAAAATCACCGAACTTCGATTTCAAAGGAATCTTTTTTAAAAAGTCGCAGCGGAATTTGAACCCGTCAAACAATACTTCAGTATTGAAAATGTGATCTTGTCCATGTTTCATAACATCTCCCAACGAAACATCGCTCGCATAGTCTCGATTGTACGTTGTCTTTAATATCTCAATAAAGTATTTTGTTTTGAGGCGTTCAGTATCCGATGCCTGCAATCGTTCAAGATTGCACTTTTGCCCTTGGATGCCCTTTAGTTTAAGATGTGATTTATAATGACATTCAAAATAATTCTCAATTATTTCATTGGTGATAGTCATTGAAAAAAGACTTATAAAGATTTTGGAAATGCCTATAAATTTAAATCATTTTCAGGTTTAAAAATCGTGAAAAATGTCATTCTCATCGCTATCCTGCTTAGGCAATGCGGAAATCATGCTAATCAATACCTATCCATAGTAGAGATTTCGCAAACCCTCTACTATGGATAAAATAATGCATGCATTAATGGATAGGAGAATCACTCGAAAAACCCCAATTATGGTCTTTTAAAAGTGAATCATATTCTTTGATTTTGTTAGGTAAATCGGCCAATCGCTTCAAATCAGCGATAAAGCGGGAAGAAACTTGTACAGTTAAGCACCCTTCGCTGGGGAAAAGGTTCTTTTGAAGAGCCTTTTCCCCTTTTTTATTTCTCTGTAATTCATTGTTTTTCAGGTAAATCAATTCAGCAACTGAGTTTAGGTTTGTGGTTCGATACCTATTCCCATTATAAATAAGTACATCCAAGAAAATTGTCTGTACTATATATCTTCTTGCCTCGATACCAGCAGTTTTATAGAGATTAGGTAAATTGCTTAGCGTTTTTAAAGCATTTTGAGCTAAATTTTGTATGTTATTTTTTTCATTCAGCGCTTCTTCCAGCACCGCCAGCTGCATGTTAACACCATTTATTTTTTTTAAATAATCTGCCTTAATAGCTTTAAAGTCAGAACTATCAATATTTCCGGTAAGTAACAATTCTCTCGCATTGATAATCTGGTCATCTAATTTGCTGCTTTGATCATTGTAATTTTTCCTTTCACTGCAT
>DATCMY010000374.1:0-9262 GCA_036565505.1 Hanamia sp. | reverse complement strand
GTACTGCTTTTTTTACACCGGCCTTAGCAGTTTTTTTAACCGGCGAAGTTTTTATAATAGGTTTAGTAACTTTTTTTGAAGTGGGCAATTTAGATGCCGCTTTTTTTAAAGTAATTGCTTTTTTTGCAACTATTTTTTTTGCAGGCACCGCTATTTTAGCTGTATTTTTTTTGGAAGACGCAGCTTTTTTTGCCACAACTTTTTTTACCAGCGGTTTCTTTGCCTCCACTTTTTTTGCCTGAACTTTCTTTACAAGTGCCGACTTTTTTGCTGATACCTTTTTTAAGAGGACAGGCTTTTTAGGGGCTGCCTTTTTAGACTTAGATTTTTGAACAACAGAAGTTGTCTTTTTTTTCTGTATAGCCATACTTAATTACCTTTTTTTGTGACTTTAACTGTTAAAGTGTCATCATTAACTTCAATTGTAGTGCCAACTGGAATTTGATGTAAAAATTCAATTTTTTCTGCCAAAATTTCGGAGCAAATATACTCATTATATTCTGTAATTATATTTTTGATATCACCTTTATCTTCTATACTTAACAAGATTTTATCGGTCAATTCAAAATTGCTTTCCTTTCTTATATTTTGTATTCTGTTAATGAATTCTCTGGCAAAGCCCTCATTTTTTAATTGAGGTGTTATTACCAGGTCTAGCGCTACAGTAAGATTCCCCTTAACTGCAACTTCAAAACCCTCTATATCATTGGTGCTCACCTCAATATCTTCCGAATTAATATAAATGGGCTCTTCCTTTTTTTCAATAAAATCAGGGTTTAATAAAAAGTCACTTTCCTGAATTTTATTTATATCTATATCCTCAAGATTTTGAATCTTTTCCGCGGCCCATTTCATTTTAGAACCCAATTTTTTACCTAAAGTTTTAAAATTAGCTTTTGCTTTCTTTTTGATAAAATTATTGTTGGCAGGAATGATATCTACTTCCTTAATATTTGTTTCTGATTTAATAATGCTTTCTATCAATTTTATTTTTTGTTCAAAAGCACTATCAATAGCAGGAACAATTACTTTTTGAAGTGGCTGCCTTACTTTAATATTTACTTTTTTGCGAAGCGACAAAATAAGAGAAGAAATATCCTGTGCTAATTGCATTCTCTCTTCAAGTGCAGTGTTTATAATGCTTTCATCGGATTGAGGAAAATCGGATAAATGAATTGAATCAACAGCCAATTTCTTAGTAACCGAATTTAGATTTTTAAATAACCAATCACTAAAGAATGGAGCAATAGGTGCAATAAGCCCACTGATTACCTGCAAACATTCATACAAAGTTTGATAGGCCGAAATTTTATCCTTTTCATCTTCAATTTCATTTGCATTTCCATCGGTCTTTGACTTAACAGGTTTCCAAAACCGGCGGCGACAAAGCCTTACATACCAGTTGCTTAAGTGTGCATCTACAAAATCCTCAATATATCTACCTGCCTGCGTTGGTTCATAATCATCCAGGCTTTGGGTTACATTTTTTATTAAAGTATTCAAGGAAGAAATAATCCATTGATCTATTTCCGGACGATCCTTTACAGGAATTGTTTTTTCTTCAAAAGAAAACGCGTCGACATTGGCATACAAGGCAAAAAACTGGTAAGTATTATAAAGAGTTCCAAAAAATTTTCGTTGAACTTCTTTAATACCTTCTATATCAAATTTTAAACTATCCCAAGGGGATGCATTTGTAATTAAATACCACCTGGTAGCATCCGGACCAAAAATTTCCAGGGTTTCAAATGGATCTATTACGTTACCAACGCGTTTACTCATTTTATTACCATTCTTATCAAGAACAAGCCCATTGCTCACTACTGTTTTGTAAGCAACACTATCGAATAATAAAACAGCAAGAGCATGTAAAGTATAGAACCAGCCACGTGTTTGATCCACACCTTCGGCAATAAAGTCTGCCGGAAAATTTTTGCCAAATTCTTCTTTGTTTTCAAATGGAAAATGCCATTGTGCATAAGGCATGGCGCCACTATCAAACCATACATCAATTAAATCAGGAACCCGTTTCATTGGCTCTCCTTTTGATGAAACTAAAATAATATTATCCACAAATGGTTTGTGCAAATCCGAAACTAAAAAATCAATCCCGGTAGTAATATCCTGGGCAGGTTCAAGAGTTAATAAACCTGCTTCAACAGACTTTTTAATTTCAATTTTTAATTCGTCAATTGAACCTATACATTTTTCTTCATCTCCATCTTCAGTGCGCCAAATTGGCAAAGGTGTGCCCCAATAACGGCTTCGGCTCAAGTTCCAATCCACCATATTTTCTAACCAGTTACCAAATCTTCCGGTTCCGGTAGATGCAGGCTTCCAATTAATGGTTTTATTTAATTCAACCATCCTGTCTTTTACAGCAGTGGTTTTTATAAACCAGGCATCAAGCGGATAATAAATTATAGGTTTATCGGTACGCCAGCAATGCGGATAATTATGTTCATATTTTTCTACCTTGAACGCGCGATTTTCTTTTTTCAATTTTACAGAAATGTCCACATTTACATCAGAATATTCAGGATCATCTTTGTAATTTTTTACAAAGCGCCCGCTGAACTCTCCAACACCATTTACAAATTTTCCTTCTTTATCTACCAGCGTTAAAATACCGAGATTATTTTTTTGTCCAACCTTATAATCATCTGCACCAAATGCAGGCGCCGTGTGAACGATACCTGTACCATCTTCTGTGGTAACAAAACCGCCGGAAATTACTTTAAATGGTTTGGCGCCTGGCGTAATTTCCTGTATTTTTTCTAATGTGTTGGCTTCTGAAGGAAGAAGTTGCTCATAAGAAATTCCTTCTAATTCTTTTCCTTTGAATTCAACAAGAATTTTCCAGGGAATAATTTTATCACCGGCTTTAAAATTTTCAAAATTACCATTTTCAGCATCTGCTTTAAAATATTTACTTATTAAAGCTTTTGCAAGAATCACATTTATGGGCAGATGGGTATAATGATTAAAGGTTTTTACAAGAACATAATCAATATTAGGACCAACGGTCAATCCAAGGTTTGAAGGAAGAGTCCATGGAGTTGTTGTCCACGCAGTAAGGAAAACATCTTCATTATGTACTACATCAAATAAGAATTTAGATTTCTCATTTTTTCCCGCTTTGAACATCACCACTGCGCTGGTATCTTTTACATCCTTATAAGTTCCGGGCTGGTTGAGTTCGTGAGAACTTAAGCCTGTGCCTGCCGCAGGTGAATAAGGTTGTATGCTTACACTTTCATAAAGAAATCCTTTTTTGTATAATTCTTTCAGACACCACCACAGTGTTTCGATATAGTTATTTTCGAAAGTGATGTAAGGATGTTCAAGATCAACCCAGTAGCCCATCTTTTTCGTTAATTCATCCCATTTATCTTTAAACTTGAGTACCTCACGGCGGCAGGTAGCATTATATTCTTCAACAGATATTTTTTTACCAATATCTTCTTTAGTAATTCCCAACAATTTTTCTACACCCAATTCTACGGGTAATCCATGTGTATCCCAACCACCTTTACGTTTTACCTGGAAACCCTGCATGGTTTTATAACGGCAAACAAGGTCTTTTAAAGTTCTTGAAATTACATGATGAATACCGGGCATACCATTAGCGCTTGGCGGGCCTTCGTAAAATACAAAAGGCGCCTTTCCTTCTCTTGAAGTAATGCTTTTCTCAAAAGCATTTTCATTATTCCATGATGTTAGTATTTCATCAGCAATTTCTGTGAGATTCAATTGCCGGTATTCACGATATTTCTGCTTCATTTATAGTAAACCTTCAAATAAAAAAGGAAGCAAAGGTACTGATTTTT
This sequence comes from Hanamia sp., assembly GCA_036565505.1. Taxonomy (GTDB): domain Bacteria; phylum Bacteroidota; class Bacteroidia; order Chitinophagales; family Chitinophagaceae; genus Ginsengibacter. Next base: position 5,432 of record DATCMY010000374.1, on the reverse strand, counting down.
ATATGCCAATTTATTTACAAATGGATTGCCACAGCCATCTTTAGGTGGATTTCAATCTATAACAATTATTCATTTTTAAAATTTTAATTAAAAAAAATTAAGGTTTTGGTAATATGTTAATGAAACATCAATCAATTTCAGAATTTCAATTATTTATTCACAAAAAAATGCTTTGGCATAGATTTTAGAATATAAGAGGTAGAAACCACGCACTCAATTATATTCTTAAGAGAATATATTGGCCGTTGCAAAAATGAAAAACACTGATTTAGATTTTTAAAATTGCTTACACTATAACCGTACGTTATTTTTTAAAAGCCAATCAGATATTTGCAGTGTAAAGGTTTTGGAAGGCGAAGATGCAAATCTTCGTCTTCTTTATTTTTATGAAATTTCCTTTTAGTAAAAATGCCCTGAATGAACTAAAAATTGAAACTTTCTAATGCACCAAAGGTCTTCTTCAAATCTTCAGAACTCAAGGCATTGCTAAGGAACCAACTTTCATAGCCTGAAGGAGGAAGGTAAATTCCATTTTTAAGAAAATGATGAAATAATTTATTAAACAAAGGGATATCAGCTTTTGAAACTGATTCAAAATCGACAACTTCATGATCACAAAAATGAAGACTCATCATACTACCCATACGGTTAATGCGATGTGGGATTTTTTTATGCTCTAAAATTTCATGCAAACCCTTTTCAAGAGCGTGGCCTTTATTATCAAGCTCAGAATAGATGGATGGATTATTTTTTAATTCAGTCAGCAAGGTAAAACCGGCAATCATTGCGATAGGATTACCACTTAATGTTCCCGCCTGGTATACATTTCCCAGAGGAGCAATATGCTGCATTATTTCTTTTTTTCCTCCAAATGCACCAACCGGCAAACCTCCTCCAATAACTTTCCCGTATGTTACAAGGTCAGCATTGATATTCAATCTTTCCTGTGCGCCGCCCGGAGCCAACCTGAAGCCTGTCATCACTTCATCAAAAATGAAAACAATTTTTTCTTCATCACATAATTTACGTAACCCTTCCAGAAATCCCGGTTGAGGAAGAATACAGCCCATGTTGCCGACAATAGGTTCAATAATGATTGCCGCGATTTGGCCTTTGTTATCTTCCAATAACCTTTCCACTGCTTCCAGATTATTATAGGGGGCAGTTAATGTATCATTGGCGACGCCACCGGTAACACCGGGAACTGTTTGAATATTTAATGTAGCCATCCCACTTCCTGCTTTCACTAAGAAACAATCGGCATGCCCATGATAACAACCTTCAAATTTGATAATTTTATTTCTCCCCGTATATCCTCTCGCCAAACGAACTGCACTCATGCAGGCCTCTGTACCACTGCTTACCATGCGGATGAGATCTACATTTGAAACCATGCTTTTAATAAGTTCTGCCATTTCAATTTCCAGCTCAGTAGGTGCTCCAAAAGAAGTTGAATACAAAACCTTCTCCTGAATAGCCTTAACAACAGGCTCATATGCGTGCCCGAGAATCATTGGCCCCCAGGAATTAATATAATCTATATAACAATTTCCGTCTTCATCAAACATGTACGCACCTTTTGCAGACTTCATAAATAAAGGAGTACCACCTACACTTTTAAAAGCACGGACTGGAGAATTTACTCCGCCTGGAATTGAGCGTTTAGCACGTTCATATAATTCTACGCTCTTGGAAATATTCATATTCATGCGTTCTAATAATTAGCTTAATAATTTAACCGCGTCTTTTGCAAAATAAGTAGCTATCAAATCTGCGCCGGCTCTCTTAATGGAAGTAAGGCTTTCAATAATTGCTTTGTCTTCATTGATCCAACCCATTTTTGCCGCTGCTTTGATCATAGCATATTCGCCACTTACATGATAGGCGCTAACGGGTAGGTTTACACTATTTTTTACTTCCCGTATTATATCAAGGTAAGCCATTGCCGGTTTTACCATTATGATATCTGCACCTTCATCTTCGTCCATCTCTGCTTCTTTTATTGCTTCTATACGATTAGCATAATCCATTTGATACGTTTTTTTATCGCCAAAGCCTGGCGCTGAATCCAACGCATCTCTGAATGGACCGTAAAAGCAGGAAGCATATTTTGCGCTGTAAGCCATGATGCCCGTTTTTGTAAAATTGTTTTGTTCGAATGATTCTCGAATGGCACCAATTCGTCCGTCCATCATATCGCTTGGAGCAACAAAATCAGCCCCTGCTTTTGCATGGCTAAGACTCATTTTTACTAATGCCTCTACCGTTGGGTCATTGACAATTTCACCATTTTCAACAATACCATCATGCCCATAAGAAGAATAAGGATCCAATGCAACGTCTGTCATCACCACCATTTCAGGCACTGCATTTTTAATAGCCTTAATACTTCGCTGCATTAATCCATCATCATTCCATGCTTCCTTCCCTGTATTATCTTTTAATTCATCGGGCGCTTTTATGAATAACAATACACTCTTTATTCCCAGGCTCCACAATTCTTTAATTTCTTTTATGGTACCATCTATGGAACGGCGGTAATATCCCGGCATGGATGGAATTTCAAAAACTACATTTTCACCTTCATCAATAAACAACGGTGCAATGAAATCATTGGGGGTTAGTATAGTTTCTGCAACCATACTTCTTATGGAAGCATTACTGCGTAATATTCGATTTCGTTTCTGTAAATACATCTTATTAAATTTAAAATTTAAAATTAAATCCCTGTTCTTCTTTTTGCATTTAGTTTCTATATCCAATCTCTTGGGTTCAGGCAAACCTGCAACAATTCATCTTCTTTGCTTCCAGGGAATGGTTGATAATTATATTCAAACCTCACTGTTGGCGGCAGGCTCATCAAAATACTTTCTGTTCTGCCGTTTGTTTTTAATCCAAATAAAGTACCCCGGTCATGCACTAAATTAAACTCGGTATATCGTCCTCTTCTTATTTCCTGCCAATGCTTTTGATCAGCATTAAATGATGTATTTTTTCTTTTTTCCACAATTGGAATGTACGAGGGAATAAATGCATTACCACAAGCTTTTCCAAAATTTACCCAAAAATTCACATCTTTATTTTCTGCTGGCCGTTGGTAATCATAAAAAATGCCACCAATACCTCTTCGTTCATTATTTCTATGAAAATTAACAAAATAATTATCACAATCTTTTTTAAAGGTTGAATAAAAATTTAGATCAAATTCATCGCAAACATTTTTATAAATTTGATGGAAATGTTTTGCATCCTCTTCAAACAAATAATACGGCGTAAGATCGGTACCACCACCAAACCAACGATCAATTACCTCTTCTTTTTCATTATACAATTCAAACATTCTGTAATTACAATGAACTGTAGGAACGAAAGGATTTACAGGATGCATTACCAAACTTAAGCCACAGGCAAACCATTTGGATCCTTCAATTTTTAATTGCGCCCTCATCGCATGGGTAACATCACCAAAAACAATTGAAGTATTTACACCACCTTTTTCAAAAACATTTCCGTTAGCAATAACTCTTGTTTTACCACCACCACCTTCTTTTCTTTGCCACATATCTTCTACGAATTTCGCTTTTCCATCTGTGGCCTCTAATGCTGTACAAATAAGGTTCTGAAGGTCTTCTATATATAATATCCAATTTTCTTTAATACTCATTTCCAAAATTTTTGTACAAAAAAATTCATCATAGGCTATTTATAATTACATCTTGTATTCTTTAACTGCATCTACAAAAGCTTTCGCATTTTCAACAGGAATATTTGGCGTAATGCCATGGCCTAAATTGGCAATATATCGCTGTGCACCAAATGCATCGATCATTTCTTTTACTGCTTTTTTGATTTCCGGAACAGGCAATAAAAGCCTGGCAGGATCAAAATTCCCCTGTAAAGTAATTTTATTTCCAGTCATTTGTCTAGCCATTTCCGGCGATATACACCAGTCCAATCCAAGTCCGGAAGCACTGCTGTCACTCAATTCTTTTAATGAATACCAGCTTCCTTTGGGAAATAAAATAACCGGGGCATATTCTTTCAATGCATCAGCAATTTGAATTAAATAAGGCTGTGCAACTACTTTAAAATCGCCAGGGCTTAAACAACCACTCCAGCTATCAAAAACCTGGAGCACATCTGCTCCTGCTTTGACCTGCGCTTTTAAATAATTTATAGTGGTGTCTGTTATTTTTTGTAATAATTGATGTGCCAATTCAGGTTGTGTAAAACAAAACTGCTTTGCTTTTTCCCACGTTTTGCTACCTTTTCCTTCTACCATGTAACATAAAATAGTCCAGGGGGCCCCTGCAAATCCTATCAATGGAACACGCCCGTTTAATTCCTGTTTTGTAAGTGATAAAGCCTTTGTTACATAGCTTAATGTTTCTTCCACATTATCAGTAACCAAAGCGTCTATATCTTTTTGAGTTTTAATAACATTTGGCAATGAAGGCCCTTTTCCTTCTTCCATCAAAACCTCTACACCCATTGCCTGAGGAATTACCAGGATGTCAGAAAAAATGATCGCGGCATCTACTCCAATCTGATCAACAGGTTGCAAGGTAATTTCTGTAGCAAGTTCGGGTGTTTGTACACGGGTAAAAAAATCATATTTCGCCCTGAGCTTCATGTAATCCGGCAAATATCTCCCTGCTTGTCGCATCATCCAAACCGGTGGCCGCTCTACTTTTTCCTGTTTTAAAGCTCTCAATAATAAATCGTTCTGTAAAGGTTGCATTTAAAAAATTTTGCTTGTACTAAAATGTTTAATTGCCAGGTTAACTAAATTTTCTTTTCCCGGCATTTCTGCAATAATAACAGGTTTTTGGGTAAATGGTTGCGCAGCCCTGCCGGTAGTATCGCCAATGGCAAAGAGCCTTGTTTTATCATTAATGGAATTCTTTGTAAAAAAACTTTGAACAGCACTTGGGCTAAAAAATAAAATACCATCGTAGTTTTTTGAAAGCAAATGGGGAGTTTCTATAGTTTTATACACAACTATTTCTTCAACTTTCACGCCATTATTTTTCAATTCTTCGGGCAATTCATCCCTTCGCTGATCGCCGCAAAAGAATACAATATTTTTTATCAAAGCATCATCAACAATTTTTTCGGCTAATTGATCTGCATTATCTGCGGTTCCGGCAATATTTTTTTCACCAAATATTTTCTTTACAATTTTTTTTGTTGTGTTGCCGATGCAAAAAATTTTCCAGTTTGTTTCTGCACGCATTAGTTTTCCAACGGCTTCAACAGCATTCATGCTGGTAAATACAGTTGTAATATTTTGATGACCTAATTCCTGTATCTTTTTTGCAATTGATGGACCTACTGTTTCTTCTGTTTTTATAAATGACATCTCTTCAATGATGATATCATTTTTAGCGGCTTCCATTACCATGGCTTTATCCAGCGGCCTTGTACTTAAG
>DATCMY010000373.1:0-2924 GCA_036565505.1 Hanamia sp. | reverse complement strand
GAATAAACCACATTCCCCATCCCATTCCCCAATATGGATTGTGTACCATAGTTTTTATTTTTAGATTTTAATTGATTTAATGATTACAAAACTTCCTTTCCTAAAACCCGGTTGTGGCTGCTCAATCAAACGTAAAATGGTTTTAATTACCATAGTTATTATTATTAGAAATATTTAAAGAACCAGTATTTTTCAAACATTACTTTAGTCCAATGCCACCAATAGCCCGGCTTCTTCATTTTCACAAGCGGCAAAGGCGAACCATAAAAATTTCCACCGGCATACCCTGCTTTGCCATCACCCATTTCAAGGAAGCATTGACCTGAGCCATTAAAGGTTTTCATATTTGTACCTCCTTTAATTTTTTCAGCAATATTGTTTGCCACTACCTCAGCCTGATAATGTGCAAATACTCCGGCTTTTGGTAAAGGCTTGCCTAACTCCAATGGGATAAATGTTATATCGCCAATAGCGTACACGTTTGAAAAATTTGTTTCCAACGTGTTGCGGTCAGTTTCAATCCATCCTGATTTACCTATTAATGCACTGTTTGCAATTACATCAGGGCAACTATGTTTGGGAGTATAGGCAAGAAGGTCAAACGAATAACTATTGCCATTTGTAAAAGTGAGTGTTTTGGAATCTGCCTCAGTAAACTGATGTTCGGGAAAATATTTTATGCCCTTAGTTTCAAGCATCTGCTTTACAGCATCTGCAAGCCCTTTACCAGCTACTGGCATAGGCATTGTTTCAGGCGTATAAATCGCTATTTCTGTTTTATCAAGAATTCCTTTTTTGCGTACAGCTGTTTCAATAAGCATAGCAGCTTCATAAGGAGCTGCAGGGCATTTAAAAGGAAGTGAAGAAATAAGCACCGCAATTTTACCGCTTTTAAAATCCTGCAAAGCATCATAAAAATGGGTAGCTCCCTCAAGTGAAAAGAAATCAAAACCTTTGCCAGTAAGTGCTGGTATGTCAAGCTGTGCAGCGCCCAGCGAAATAATTAAATAATCCCCCTTATATTCTTTTCCATTGACCTGTATTGATTTATTTTCAGGATTAATCTTTTCGATGTTTCCTGAAACCAATTCAATTCCTTTCTTAGCAATCTGCCTTGTAAAACGATAGACATCTTTTGCTTTTCGTTTACCTACCATCAACCAAAGCAGTGAAGGAGCAAAGACATTTTTCTCTTCTTTTTCAAACACAATAATGCGGCAATTGCCGCCCAGTTTTTTACGTAGTAAATGGGCTGTCATTAAACCGCCTGTGCCACCTCCAAGTATTAATATTACCGGTTTCATTTTATTAGTTTTTATTGTTTCCCTGCTGTTTTAATTTCCATTCCACAAAACCATCTTCCATACGAATGGCTTTGAATTTCTTTTGGTTGAGAAGTTTGATGGCATCAACCGCCAGAACGCATAAAGGGCCACGGCAATAGGCTATAATGGTTTTGTTTTTGGGTAATTCGTTCAACCGTTTTTTTAGTTGTGCAAGAGGAATAGAAACTGCATTGGGTATATGCCCCGCATTATATTCTTCTTCAGGCCTAACATCAATCAGCATTATCTTTTCTTTCCTGGACCTTGCCTGCAAATCGTCGAGGGTAATAGATTCCAAAATATTTTTATCTGCTTTGAAATCGTTTATAAGCCTTTCTATTTCGGCAATCTTGCGGTAACCCAATTCCTTAACGGCTGAAACAAGCCTTAATACACTATCATCAGTAATGCTGTAAATGATAAAATTGCCCTGTCGCTGTGTTTCCACCAGTTTTGCCGATTTTAGTACCTGCAAATGCTGTGATGTACTTGCGATGGACATGGCAATCTCTTTGGAAAGTTCTTCAACCGAATAGCCCTTTTGGGAAAGGACATCAATCAATTCCATACGCTTGGGATTGGAAAGGGCATGTGTAACCCGCGAAAGCTCTCTATAAACCTGTTCTTTAATCGACGATGCTGCCATAATTGAAAATAGTTTTCAGGTACAAATGTATACCTTATCAACTATTCAACAAAATGATTGAATATATTTAAAAAAGCCTATGATTTTATATATTTCAACGTTAAACTTTTTTTAGATCAAAGTCTCTACGTGCAGCGGGAATTTATGCCGGGCTAATAAAGACCAGGAGAATGAAAGCCCAGCTGTGACATCTAATAAACCAGAACATAACTAAATCTTTTAAATCCTTTTATCGTGAAAAAAATACTTACAATACTTTTTATTGTAACAACAATTTCTTTGATAGCACAGGTTCCTTTTGAATTAAAAGGAGGGGTTACAATTTCTAACTTTAATATTTCTCATACCAGTTACAACGCATCAACTTCTGTTAAGGCTGGTTTGTATGCAGGCATTTTATTAAACCTTCATTTATTCAGTAAGCTAAGATTTCTTCCTGGTTTGGAGTATACAATGGAAGGCGCTGTTATTACAAGCAATAATATTCTTTTTGCATCAGGAAAATATACCTTAGGGCACCTTAATATTCCCTTATTAGTTCGTTATCAAACCCATGCTGGATTTTTTGCAGAAACAGGTCCTAAAACAGGAATACTTACCAATGCACAATTAAATCAGGATAATTATGGAACATCATCCGGTACCAATGGTTTTAATTCTGTTGATTTTGCATGGACTTTAGGACTTGGAACCTTGGTTAATCATAATCTTGGAATTGATGCACATTATACGGTTGGTTTTACGAATATTAGAACTCAAAAGGATGCACAATTCGAGAATAGGGTTATTCAGGCTGGCCTATTTTACATTTTCAATTCTAATTGATCTCTTTTTTCTTTATGATATCCTTCTATAACGGAATTGTATACACGAAGGTGTTCTGTATTTTATACAATGGCATAATGAGAATGTGTATAAAGGATAAATACGGAGTTGCAAACTCAGTATAGCAG
>DATCMY010000372.1:0-9576 GCA_036565505.1 Hanamia sp. | reverse complement strand
AAATATCAGGTCAGTTTAAATCTAATGATAGTGCAAACATGTTTGCTATTCTAAGGTCAATTATTGATACTACCATAAAGTCCGGACAAAATGTTTTAAACGCATTATTTTTAATTGCTACTTTCGGTACTGAATAGTTACCAAATAATAAAGAATCATTTTTCCGGTACTATTCCCTCATTGCCGCAATCGAGTACAAATTTCCAGTCGCCATCATTTTGCTTTTTCCAAATGCTTACATAAGTGCCATGAAGGATAGTATCTTTTGTAGTGAATTCATAAATGCCGTAACTATACCCAAGTTCACCCGATTTTGCAATTTCTGCTTTTTCAGGTTTCCAGGTTAAGGTATAAGCGGTATCATTTGTAGCGCTCAGGTAATCTATAGCTTCGGCGCCCACAATAGGAGGGTGGTTTGGTCTCAATAATACACCTTCGTTATCAATATATTGCAAAAAGGCTTTTTTCATTCCAACCTGGCGGCTCATGGTAGAAAAGTCCATATCCGCATTTATGATTTCATCTGCGGAAGAATTTTTTATTTTATTACCCGTTTGTAAATCGCAGGAAAAAAATACAGAAGCGATAAAAAAGGCTGCGATAAAATAAAATATTTTTTTCTGATCCATGATTCAGATTTTAATTTAAAAAAAAGCGAAAGTATTTCGCAATACCTTCGCCTGAGCGCAGGAAATATCACCTGCCTTATAGGCTGTTAAGCCTTAAAATAGTTAAATGTGCAATTTGTCTTTTTTTGCCAGCAGGCTTTCTACTGTTTCCTGGTACATTTCATCGGGTATGCAGCAATCTACCGGGCATACAGAAGCGCACTGAGGCTCTTCATGAAATCCCTGGCACTCGGTACATTTGTCGGGAACTATATAATAAATATCATTCGCTATAGGCGGGTTGCGTTGATCCGAATCCAAAGAAGAGCCATCCATTAAAGTGACAGCACCTTTTACAGTGGTTCCATCTGCAATTGCCCATTCTACTCCGCCTTCGTAGATTGCGTTATTGGGACATTCGGGTTCGCATGCCCCGCAGTTAATACATTCATCAGTAATTTTTATTGCCATATTTTTTGTTTTTTTTCAGTAATGCAAGCTGAAAATTATTTCCGAATTTTGCCTGCGTTTAATTAGCACAAATATAATCAGATAATCATTTAATTAATCATTTTATAAATGAATTTAGAAGAAAGAATTGCGGTATTGAATTTACTTAATGAATACATATTGGCCGACCTTTCGCCATTCAAGGCCATTAAGGAAAAAGCATTTGAAAAAAATAAATGGTTTACTGAAGAATTTGTGAATCTTGCCCTTAAAAATATTTCAACTGAATTTCTTGATACCGGAAAATTAAAAGCCTGGATCAATCATTACCATATTGATGATAACATTTCTCCAAAACAAATAGGAGTGGTAATGGCAGGTAATATTCCTCTTGTAGGCTTCCATGATTTCTTATGTGTATTTATGACAGGGCATCATCAGCAAATAAAACTTTCAGAAAAAGACGAGATACTTTTTACCCATATTATTGAAAAAATGTGTGAGTGGAATTCAGAGGTGGCTGATTTGATAAAAGTATCTTCAATGCTAAAAGATTGCGATGCCTACATTGCAACCGGGAGCAATAATTCGGTCCGGTATTTTAATTTTTATTTTGGAAAATATCCTTCTATCATACGAAATAATAAAACCTCAGTAGCCGTATTAACCGGGAATGAAACCCCCGAAGAACTTATTTCCCTCGCCAATGATGTGCATCTTTATTTTGGCCTTGGATGCAGAAATGTTACCAAAATATTTGTTCCAAAAGATTATGATTTTGTTCCGCTGCTCACCGCTTTTAAACAATACGATTTCTTTGCTTATCATTCTAAATATAAAAATAATTATGATTACAATCTTGCCTTGCTTATCATGAATAATAAGTTTTACATGACCAATGAAAGTATTATACTGGTAGAGAATGAAAATATTTTTACCCCGGTAAGCGAATTACATTATTCGTTTTATGAAGATAAAAATATTCTTTTGAGTGAATTGGACCAACAGGAAAATATCCAGTGCATCGTGGGGCAAAACCATCTTTCTTTTGGCAGTACACAACAGCCGGGTTTATTTGATTATGCTGATGGTACAGATGCCATGCAGTTCTTATTAAGTTTATAAGAATTTTACTTTTATTGATCAAAAAGGTTTTTAGAATTATATACATTGACTGCATTGTAGTTGTAAATTGTTTGCACGTCATTCTATATAAACCTTAGTAGAAAATTTCATTTCTATCTTGCAAAACCTTATTATTTCTACATTTGCAGGACTTGAAAAGGTAATAAGGTTGAAGGGCTATTAAATTTTTTTCTACCAGGGTTTTAAAAAGCGTCCTTGAGCACCTATCCGGCCTTTGTATATTATTCTAAAGTTTTTTTTATAGCATTCAACCGGGGAATGATTGGGTAAAAAAATAAAACTGTAGAAAAATTCGTTTATCTCCTTTATTCTTTATCGCTTTTTATTTTATAAAATAACCTGAAAAGCTGACACAAATTTTACAATTAATTGGTGTAAATTTAAAGCAGTCATAAAGGCATTCTAATTTATTGTTAAAGGTAAATGCGCGGTAAACAAAGATTTAAACATTGGTTTACTTTTATTTCTGAGGCATACATTTTGAAGGGTAAAAATTAAACATTAATTTTTTTACAATAAAAATTTCCATAAATGAAAACAAAGCACATTTTTCTTACAGTATTTATAAGCGCATTTACAACTCTTGCGGTTATTTTAGGTTACAATGAATACCAGCACAATAATAACAATCCCAATTTTCAGGCTACAAACATTCCTTCCAATTATAAGTATGCCGGATTTTTAGATGGGAATGGAAATCCATCCGGAGAGCCGGCAGATTTTACCCAGGCTGCCGCAGCGGCTATACCTACGGTAGTTCATATTACAACCAAAACCCTGCCCAGGGCGGTCAACAATAACCTGCCTCAACAAAAAAATCCTTTTTCACAACTTTTTGGCGATGATGATATGCTGAACCAATTTTTTGGAAATGGAGATGGACAGCAGCGTATGTTGCCGCAAATGGCATCCGGATCTGGAGTGATCATTAGCGATGATGGATATATTGTTACCAACAATCACGTGGTAGCAGGTGCAGACCAGGTAAAGGTTACATTAAGTGACAATAAAACTTATACGGCAAAAGTTATTGGCGCCGACCCGTCTTACGACCTTGCCGTTGTGAAGATAGATGCTAAGGATTTACCTTTTATGCTTTATGGTAATTCCAACGATACCAAGATCGGTCAATGGGTATTAGCAATTGGTTATCCATTATATTTAGATGCAACAGTTACCGCCGGGATTATCAGCGCCAAATCAAGAACATTAGGATTGAACCGCGACAGGACAGGCGGACGGGCAATGGCTGTGGAATCTTTTTTACAAACTGATGCTGCGGTGAACATGGGTAATAGTGGTGGCGCATTGATCAATACCAACGGACAACTGATCGGTATTAATTCCGCGATAGCTTCACCTACCGGTTATTACAATGGTTATTCTTATGCCATACCGGTTGATATCGTAAAGAAAGTGGTAAATGATTTAATAAAATATGGTAGCGTACAAAGGGGCTTCTTAGGTGCCATGTTTATGGATGCAAGCCTGATGAATGACCAGGAAAAAGTAGCCAATAAAATTCCTACAAGTGCAGATGGTATATACATTACCGACCTGGTGAAGAATGGAGCAGCTAAAGAAGGTGGAATAAAAGTGGGTGATGAAATAAAGAAGATCAATGGAGTTGCCGTTAACTCAGGTTCAGAATTGCAGGAGCAATTAAGTAATTATAAACCCGGCGATAAAATAAAAGTTACTTATTATAGAAGTGGTTCGGAATCTACTACAGAGGTAACATTAAAAAATAATGCCGGTACGTATGCTATTGTAAAACCAGCCGGTATGATTGATAAATTAGGTGCTGAACTTGAAACACTTGATCCCCAAAAAGCAAAACAATTAGGCGTAAGCGGCGGTGTGGTTGTGAAGAAAATAAATAGCGGAGCCATTGACGACCAGACAAGGATGAGAGATGGATTTATAATTACCAAAGCAAATGGTAAAGATGTAAAATCTCTTGATGATTTAAAAAACATTATCGGCATGCAAAAAGATGTAACAATTACCGGAGTTTATCCCGGTTATAATGAACCTTTTGAATATCCATTGGTGTTGGATAATTCGGGAGAATAAAGACAGTTAGATTTAAGGACAATTAATACCATCTTCTTGATTTAATAAGTAGTTCCAAAGGACTACGTTGAAATCTTAGATGGTATTATGCCGATAGAAAAAGGCATTGGACTTTTTGATGGTATAATCGGTATAAAATGAAAAAGGCTACTTAAATTGGTAGCCTTTTTTCTTTTTTATAACCCATATTGATAATAGGATTGTAATACTAACCTGCCTTTGGCCCTTCAATTATGCTTTCGAAAGCATATTAATTTTTTCGAAAACCAAATAGCCCCATGCATTTATATACACGTTACCATTTGAATCAAAATTAATATCATCGCCGCCAAATACATTTCTAAAAACTCCTTTTACATTTTTTACCTGGAAATTCATTCCCTCACCGCAACAATTTAAAATAACTAATACTTCATCTGTTTCATGCTTGCGCAGATAAGAAAAAACCTGGTGATCATCAGGATGAGAAATAATTTGTGTAAGCACTTCTGTATCGCCTGCACGAAGCGATTTATTGGTACTGTGAAGTGTGAGAAGTGTTTTATAAAAATCATGAAGTTCAAATTTATCCTGCCATTCTATTACATCTTTTTCAAAAAATCTTAATCTCTTTTTATTCGGCAATTCCTGGCCTGAATAGATCATTGGAATACCATTCCATGTAGCAGAAAATACCGCGAACAATTGTGCCGCATCACCATATTTTTCAAACTCAGTTCCGTTCCAGCTATTTTCATCATGGTTTGATGTAAAATAAGTTCTGAAAGCATTACACGGAAATTCAGTAACCGATTTATAAAGCACGGTAATCAGGCTTTGCAGGTTCATCCGGTTGTGATAAAATTCTTCTGAAGCGTGCATCCATCTCCATGTGTAAGTGGCATCAAATACTTTATGGTATGCGGGTACTTCGCATTCGCCAAGCCAAAAAAGATTGTCTTTGTATTTACTCAATTTCTTCTTTGCCTGTTCCCAAAAATCAAGCGGAACCAAATGAGCCATATCACAACGGTAACCATCAATGTCATATTCTTTTACCCAGAACTTCATAGCATCTATCACAGATTCCCACAATTCAGGTACGTCAAAATTTAATTTGGAAACATCGCTCCACCCGTGTGGATGAAGCAGTTCATTGTTTTCTTCATAAGTATAAAATTCAGGATGTTCTGTTATCCAGGCATGATCATTACCGGTATGGTCGGCAACAAAATCGAGGATTATTTTAAAGCCCATATCGTGAGCCTTTGTTACCAGTTTTTTAAAATCTTCAAGGGTTCCAAATTCCGGATTAGTGTCAGTATAATTTTGCACGGCATAGTAACTCCCTAATTCTCCAAGCCTGTCTTTTTTACTTATCGGTGTTATCGGCATGAACCATAATGTTTTTACACCCATGTCTTTCAACCGGGGTAAGCTTTGGCTGAATGTTTCAAAAGTGCCTTCCAGTGTGTATTGCCTCAGGTTTACTTCATAAATATTTGTTGAATAGCTCCATTTCGGATGCACATTGTTTTTTTGTTTGTTCGACATAGTTTTTTATTCAGTTAAAAAATTGAAATTAATGATTATTATTCTTTTATTGGGTTGAAGGGTCATAAGGTATTTGTAACTTTGTCTATCGAAATAAATAAATGAAGAAATTTGATATTCCGGTTATTTACCGTAGTCCGTTAATTACAGCAATAAAAAATAAACGTAAACAGGATGATAAGCTTAAAAAGGATTTCAGCCCGAGCTTTTTAAATTTTGGGGACGTTCATATTTACCTGGCTCGCCATTTCGGTTTTTGTTATGGTGTAGAGAATGCTATAGAAATTGCTTTCAAAACCGTAGAAGAAAATCCGGGGAAAAAAATTTACCTGTTAAGTGAAATGATCCACAATCCACATGTAAATGATGATCTTAAAAGCAGAGGAGTAAAATTTCTAATGGACACCAAAGGCAATACGGTTATACCTTTTGAAAGACTTGCGCCCGGAGATATTGTGGTGATTCCCGCATTTGGCACTACTTTACAAATAGAACAACAATTAAAAGATGCAGGAATTGAAATTGAGAAATATAACACCACCTGCCCCTTTGTAGAAAAAGTATGGAACCGCGCACAGGCTATTGCAAAAAACAATTATACCATAATAGTGCATGGTAAACCCCAGCACGAAGAAACCCGTGCTACCTTTAGCCATAGCGCTATCAATGCGCCCACAGTTGTTGTAAAAGATATGAATGAGGCTATTGAATTGTCAAAATATATTTTGGGGAACAAGGATCCCGAAAAATTTTACCAACAATTTCAGGGGCAGTATTCCGAAGGGTTTAATGTGCAAAGAGATCTTCAGAGAATTGGTGTAGTTAATCAAACTACCATGCTTGCAAGCGATACACAGGCCATTGCTGATTTTCTTAAAAAAATAATGATTAAAAAATACAATTTAACCGAAGCTGATGTTGCGGATAGATTTGCCGATACCCGCGATACGCTTTGTTATGCTACTACCGAAAATCAAGGCGCTGTGTATGCTTTGCTTGAAACAAAAGCCGACCTGGCAATTGTAATAGGTGGCTATAATAGTTCTAATACATCGCACCTGGTTGATTTGTGTGAAGAAAA
Organism: Hanamia sp.; assembly: GCA_036565505.1. Classification (GTDB taxonomy): domain Bacteria; phylum Bacteroidota; class Bacteroidia; order Chitinophagales; family Chitinophagaceae; genus Ginsengibacter. The sequence goes on along the minus strand of DATCMY010000372.1, from coordinate 2,682 downwards.
ACTCGCAACTTATTTTATCCATTCAGAAGAAGAAATTATTTCTTCAAAAGAAATACGCCATTATAATTTGCATAAGAAACATGAGGTAACCACACTTTCCTATTTACCTGAAAAAAAACCGGTAAAGATTCTAATCACAAGCGGTGCAAGCTGCCCCGATGCTTTGGTGGAGGGCGTTATCAAAAAGCTGGCAGGATTTTATAAATCATCAAAAACAATAGATGAAGTAATCCGGGAATTCAGCAGTTAAACAAGCCGTTTACAACAACCGCATCCCGCAACTTGGTTAATGGGACAACCGCGGTCTGACCTGCGGTGCCGACCGCTACATTACAATAAGGAATAACTGCATTGTTCAGCCCAAAACCTTTTCGCCAAACCTTCTTTCAAATTTTGTTAAATTGCATTACAAAATAAATACTGTTTTTATTATTCTTACATTCTAAATCTTATTATTATGGCAATTTGGATACTTCCCGGCATCATTGTATTGCTAGTTATCTGGATCATTGGCATGTACAATAGATTTGTAAAATTGAAAGTAAAAGTGGATAACAGTTGGAGCGATATCCGCGTATTTTTGAAAAAGCGCTTTGACCTTATTCCCAATTTAGTGAATACCGTGAAAGGTTATGCTGCGCATGAAAGCTCGACTTTTGAAAAAGTGACACAGGCCCGAAATGCAGCAGTGGCCGTACCTCCCAACGATGTACAGGGAGCAGCCAAAGCAAACCAGGAATTGGGCGGCGCACTAAGAGGCTTACTCGCCATCGCGGAAAATTATCCTGAATTAAAAGCCAATCAAAACTTCCTTGAACTTCAAACAGCTCTACAAAGTATTGAAGGCGACCTGGGAAATGCGCGCCGTTATTATAATGCTACCGTAAGAGATTATAATACCGCTATTCAGCAATTTCCGGGAGTACTGTTTGCTGGCATGACAGGCTTTAAAGCGCGTGAGTTTTATGAATTAGATAATGAGCAGGAAGCACAAAATGTAGAAGTAAAGTTTTAAATCATTTAAATGATGAAAAAACTTTTTGCCCTTATTTTTTTCAGTTTTATACTATTTAATAATGCGAATGCGCAGGAAGCATTTACCATCAGGCAGTATAATGTAGATGTAAAAGTAAATAAAGACGCATCCCTCGATATTGCCGAAACCATCAGCGTGCATTTTACAGAATCACGTCATGGAATTATTCGGCAAATTCCCTACAAATACCGTTTAGAGAATCTACCGGCCGGTACAGAAAAAGCAACACGCCAAATGGAATCCGGTGGCTATGCCCATACCATTGTTGAGAATATAAAAGTATATGGCTGGGATTATAGTGTAAGCAACCAGGGCGATTATAAGGTGGTAAAAATCGGATCTAAAAATAAATATGTCGAAGGCGATCAGCAATATGTAATTACTTACCGGGTATTAAATGCTATTAATTTTTTCAAAGATCATTCAGAGCTTTATATTAATTTAATAGGCGATCAATGGGCTACTACCATTGCTGATGTCAATTTTAAAATTGAACTATATAATGCGCTCCCGGAGACCCCTTCTTTTTTTGTAGCCACCGGTTCATTTGGATCCAAAGAAAATAATACAGTAACCAATTGGGAAGAAAATAAAATCTTTTCGGGCCATACTACACAACCCTTAAATGATAATGAGTGGTTAACCGTAGGGATCACTTTCCCAAAAGATTTTTTGATACAACAGGATTACCGTTTTTTGGGATGGTACTGGATCATTTTATCCTTTCTTGTTTTTGCAGGAATGTTTTATACCTGGAAGAAATGGGGCAAAGATGATGAGATCACAATCCAGACAGAATTTTACCCGCCGGAAAATGTGAGCCCAAGTGTATCGGGTTATATTATTGATGGAGACCTCGACAGGAGAGACCTGACGGCACTTGTGCCTTACTGGGGCGCGGGTGGATATTTAAAAATTAATGAAATTGAAAAGAGTTCTTTATTTGGTATAGTTAAGCTTAAAGAATATGAATTTATAAAGCTAAAGGATCTTCCTGCTACCTCACTTACATTTGAAAGAACTTTATTCAATGGCATTTTTAAAACAGGCGATAAGGTATTGCTAAGCGATTTAAAAGATGTGCTGTATATAACGATGAATACTGCAAAAGCCGAACTGGAAGCAGAGGTAAACCAGGATGATTATTATGTAAAATATTCCCGTGGATTGGGTACTTTCTTTTTTATACTGGGTGTAGTGGCTGCCGGGTATGGCGCCATTACTTTAATCAATAACTGGCCCGAAAAATTATGGTTAGGAATCGGAATCTTTACGAGTGCAATCGTCATCATTATTTTTGGTTCATTAATGTCAAAGAAAACAAAAAAGGGAACGGTTCTGTATCAAAAATTATTAGGGTTTAAAGAATTTATTAAATCAGTAGAAAAAGACAGGTTGCAGGAATTTTTAAAACAGGATGAAAATTATTTTGATAAAGTATTGCCTTATGCCATCGTCTTTGATATGGCAGATACCTGGAAGGATAAATTAAAAGGATTAGAAATTCCTCAGCCAAAATGGTATTCCGGAAATTATTCGGGAGGCAATTTTAATACCATGGTATTTATGAACAGCCTCGATCATTCTATGAATGCGATGAGCAGTAGCTTTTACTCTTCTCCGCATAGCAGCGGCAGTAGTGGCGG
>DATCMY010000371.1:0-8852 GCA_036565505.1 Hanamia sp. | reverse complement strand
GCTTTACGAAGAATTCAATTTGGGGAATCTTTGAGAAATGCCAATTATATTTTCATTATTCCTATTACTATTATGGCAATTTTAAGCCATGTAAGCCGTGCCATCCGCTGGAAAATTTTAATAGAACCGATGGGCTATGTGCCTTCTACTTCGAATACTTTTTATGCAACGATGTGCGGTTATTTTGCCAATACATTTGTGCCAAGAGCTGGCGAAATATTAAGATGTACTTTACTCGGCCGTTATGAAAAAATTCCGGTAACTAAATTAATTGGAACCATTTTAGTAGAAAGGGTTTTTGATCTTTTTTGTTATTTCTTAATAATTGTAATTACCATTTTAATACAAATACAAACCGTAAGTGATTTTGTAAAAAGAAAATTAGAACTAATTTCCAATTCTAAACATATAGGTTCTGCCTGGTGGATGATTTTAATTTTATTAATAGCAGGAGGACTGGTGATTCTTTTTATAAAATGGTTTTTTAAAAAGCATGCTGCCCACCGCCACATTATCAAGCTTAAGGGACTTCATGTCGGATTGAAAGAAGGATTTTATACCATCATTCACTTAAAAAAACGAAAGAGTTTTATTGCTCATACCCTGTTTATCTGGTCTATGTATTTACTGGAGGTGTATGTGGGTTTTCATGCGCTTTCTGCAACAGCATCACTTGGTATGGGAGCCGCTTTAAGCGTGCTTTCGCTTTCTACACTTGCTATGATAATAGCTCCAGGTGGAATAGGCGCTTTTCCTGTAGCAGTACAACAGGTACTGTTGATTTATAATATTGATAATATTTCTTTTGGCTGGCTGATGTGGGGTGTTACAACAGGTATTGTTGTCATAGCGGGTATAATATGTTTTGGATTAATTATTTATCATAATAAAAATAAGCATGAAAAAGAGCGATACAATCCGGGAAAGGATTTTGAATCAGGAAGAAATAATTCCACAGGTAATCCGGTGGAGGCTTAAAAGTAAAACCATTGCATTCACGAATGGGGTTTTTGATATTCTGCACCAGGGACATATTGCAGTTTTGGCTAAAGCTGCATCCTTTGCCGATATACTGATAGTAGGTATTAACTCAGATTCATCGGTAAAAAAATTAAAAGGCGATAGCCGGCCAATCAATAATCAACAATCAAGAGCATTAGTTCTTGCTTCATTAATCATGGTGGATGCGGTTGTTATTTTTGATGAAGAAACACCTCTTGAATTGATTAAAAAAATACAACCTGATGTATTAGTTAAGGGTGGAGATTATACCCTTGATAGCATTGTAGGTGCAAAAGAAGTAATGGCAAATGGAGGAAAAGTGGAAATTTTCCCCATTGAAGAAGGATTTTCTACAACTGGAATCATTGAAAAAATAATGAACGGATAGAATAGTATCTGGTATGGATAAACGTAAAATAATTGTTCGCGATATAAGCTGGCTCGCATTCAATGGAAGAGTGCTCCAGGAAGCAGGCGACGAAACCGTTCCCTTAAGAGAAAGGATTCGTTTTCTCGGCATTTCATCAAGTAACCTTGACGAATTTTTCAGAGTGAGAGTAGCGGCCCTAAAACGCATGATTGAGTTTGGAAGTAAAGCCAATATGCACCTGGAAACTTCTCCTGAAAAAATACTGGAAGAAATTAATTTTAAAGTAACCAACCAACAAAATCAATTCAACCGCACCTGGACAAATATTCTTGCCAGGCTAAAAGAGCAGAAGATATTTTTATTGAATGACAAACAATTAAATCGGGAACAACAAAAGTTTGTGGTTTCGTATTATAATGATTTTGTAAGGAGCAATATTGTGCCTCTAATGATAGAAAGAATACAAATTTTCCCGACTCTTAACGATAAGTCAATTTACCTGGCCTGTAAATTATCAAAATCAGATGAATCTATAGCACAACGGTTTGCTCTGGTGTCTGTTCCAACAAGGCTTTCAAGATTTGTAATTCTTCCACCGGTTGATAATAATAATTATATCATTTTGCTTGAAGATGTTATACGTTTCTGTCTTCCGCAAATTTTTTCCTATTTCGGCTACGACACATTTTCCGCTCATATTATAAAAGTAACCCGCGATGCGGAAATTGATATAGATAACGATATATCGACTTCTTTTCTGCAAAAGATAGAGAAAGGTTTAAAAAATCGGAAAAAAGGAAAACCTGTACGATTTTCTTTTGATAAAGATATTGATAGTGATGTGTTGAATTATCTTATTAAAAGGCTAGGGTTATCCAATAAAGACAATATCCAATCAGGCGAACGCATTCATAATTTTAAAGATTTTATTGATTTCCCGGATTCGGTATTTAAACATAAAAATTTAAGGAAGAAGCCTTTTATTCATCCCTTATTGCAAAATGTAAATAGCGTTACGCAGGTAATTTTACAAAGAGATGTAATGCTAAATTTTCCCTACCATTCGTTCGATTCTGTTATTGATCTTTTGCGGGAAGCGGCCATATCACCTGATGTCATAAATATCAAAGTTACCTGTTACCGGCTTGCATCTGGCTCTAATATTATAAATGCCCTCACCAATGCGGTTCGTAATGGTAAATCTGTAACAGTAATTCTTGAACTAAGGGCAAGGTTTGATGAAGAAGCCAACATTGAATGGAAAGAAACTTTGGAAGAAGCCGGCGTAAAAGTATTTATAGGTTTGCCGAATATGAAAGTGCATGCGAAGCTTTGTCTCATTAAAAAAAGAGTCAACAATCACACCGTTCATTATGGATTCGTAAGTACAGGAAATCTTAATGAAAAAACAAGCCAGGTATATAGCGATCATTGTTTGCTAACGAGTGATAGAAACATTATGGCAGATATAAACCGCATGTTTTCTTACCTGGAAAATCCAAAAAATATTCAACCTTTAAAGGCAATCAAAAAATTAATCGTAAGCCCTCTGGCGATGCGCAGGCAGCTTCATGCGCTTGTTGATAAAGAGATTAAAAGTGCAAAAGAAAATAAATCTTCTTCAATTATTTTAAAAATAAATTCTCTCAGCGATGAAGATTTGATCCTGAAACTCTATGTTGCAGCACGTGCAGGAGTCAAACTGAAAATGATTGTCAGGGGAATTTGCTGCATGTTTACCGAAAATAAAAAATATAAGAAAAAAATAAAAGCAATCAGTATCGTTGATGAATACCTCGAACATGCGAGGGTAATGGTTTTTCATCATGAGGGAAAAGAAAAAGTATTTATTTCTTCTGCTGACTGGATGGTAAGAAATATCGATCATCGCATAGAAGTTGCGTGTCCTGTACTTGACAAAGAAATACAACAGGAATTGAAAGATATTTTGAACATTCAGCTAAGCGATAATGTGAAAGCAAGAATATTGGATAATGAACTATCCAATGAATATGTAAGTAGTGAACATTCAAAAAAAATTCGCTCACAAATAGAAACTTATAATTATCTTTTAAAGAAAAAATATACTCCTATTGAAATTAGCAGCAATTGATATTGGCAGCAATGCGGCAAGATTACTCATAACAGAAGTTTCTGTTGATGAAAAAAATAAAGCATCATTTAATAAAATAAGCCTGATCCGGGTTCCCCTCCGATTGGGATTCGAGGTTTTTGATACCGGTAAAATTTCGGACCGGAAAAAGGAATTGTTGTTGAATACCATAAAAGGTTTTTCGAATTTGATAAAAGCCTTCGAAGTTACGGCGGTAAAGGCTTGCGCTACCTCTGCTATGCGTGATGCATCAAATGCTTCAGAAATAATTTCATTGTTGAAAGTTGAAACGGGAATTGAAATAGAGGTGATTTCAGGAAGCGATGAAGCTTCTTTTATTTTTGAAAATCATATTGCCGAAAATTTAGACAAAGATCATTCTTATTTATACATTGATGTGGGAGGAGGAAGCACAGAACTTACTTTTTTTAGTAATAATAATCTTGTCTTCAAAGATTCATTTAATATCGGAACCATTAGATTGCTTAAAAATGCGGTAACTGAAACAACATGGACTGAGATGAAAGAAGATATTAAATCCAAAACAAAAGGTCATAAGCAGGTAACAGCAATCGGTTCCGGCGGAAATATCAATAAAGTTTTTTCATTAAGCAAACGGAAAGAAGGAAAACCCTTATCTCTTGATTTGCTTAGAGATTATTATAAAGAACTCAATAATGTCTCACTCGAAGACCGAATTAGTATTTACAAATTAAGAGAAGACAGAGCTGATGTAATTGTACCAGCCTTGCAGATTTATGTAAACGTAATGAGATGGGCGGGCGCAACAGAAATTTATGTGCCCAAAATTGGCCTTGCCGATGGTTTGGTGCAGCATTTATGGGCTGAGGTACATAAAGATTCATTATTAAGTTAGTTAAAAAAAAATCTACTTTTGCAGGGCGATTTATCATAGGATTTGTTTTATTCTAATGCAGAGCCATATCCCACCTGTCGCTTCTTTAAAAAAAAATTATGTCAGAAAATAAAGAAGTAAAAAAAATTACTACCCACACATTGCTCAAAATGAAAGAAGCTGGTGAGAAAATTTCTATGATCACTGCTTACGATTATTCTTTTGCAAAAATTTTCGATGCCGCAGGTATCGATATTATTTTGGTAGGCGATAGTGCAAGCAATGTAATGGCGGGCCATGAAACCACATTACCTATCACCCTCGATCAAATGATATATCATGCATGTTCTGTTGTTAGAGGCAGCAGCCGTTCTCTTATTGTAGTTGATCTTCCTTTTGGAAGTTACCAGGGCAACAGTAAAGAAGCGATGAATTCTACGATAAGGATTATGAAAGAAACAGGGGCGCACGCTATCAAACTGGAAGGTGGTGAAGAAGTCATTGATTCTGTAAAAAGAATTGTAAGCGCCGGAGTTCCTGTTATGGGGCATCTCGGTTTAACTCCGCAGTCCATTTATAAATTTGGTACATATACTGTAAGGGCGAAAGAAGAAGCGGAAGCTGAAAAACTTAAACGTGATGCTGCTATTTTACAGGAAGCAGGCTGTTTTGGAATAGTACTTGAAAAAATTCCTGCCTCCCTGGCTAAAGAAGTTTCAGAATATTTAACCATACCTACCATTGGTATTGGAGCAGGTAATGATTGTGATGGACAGGTGTTGGTAATGCATGATATGCTTGGTATCAATACAGAATTTAAACCAAGGTTTTTAAGAACCTATCTAAATCTCCATGAATTAGTAACCGGAGCTGTTCACCAATATATTGCGGATATAAAATCCAGAGATTTCCCCAATGAAAAAGAGCAATATTAATTGGATAATGATTTAATTTTTGAATCATTTTACACCTAAAATCTAAAATTAGAAGCCATGCAAATTTTTCTAAAAGAATTAAAAATTTCAGAATTAAATAAAGGAGTTTCTACAGGATCTAAATGGATTTCTACTTCCGGAGAAAAAATTAAATCTTTCTCCCCGGTTGATGGAAAACAGATTGCCACAGTGAATGCGTGCGATAAAAGGAGTTTTGATCATGTAATTGAAACCGCCCATAATGCATTTTTAGAATGGCGCACCTGGCCGGCTCCAAAACGGGGTGAAGTGGTAAGGCAAATAGGAAATGAACTCCGAAAAAATAAAACGATCCTTGGGAAATTAGTAAGTTATGAAATGGGTAAAAGTTTGCAGGAAGGAATGGGTGAGGTTCAGGAAATGATCGATATCTGCGATTTTGCCGTTGGACTTTCGAGACAGTTGTACGGACTTACCATGCACAGTGAAAGGCCTGGACATAGAATGTATGAACAATATCATCCATTAGGTATTGTAGGAATTATTTCAGCATTTAATTTTCCGGTAGCCGTATGGAGCTGGAATAGCATGGTGGCAATGGTTTGCGGAGATGTATGCATCTGGAAACCCTCTGAAAAAGCACCTTTGTGCGGTATAGCCTGTCAACAGATTATTTCAAAAGTTTTTAAGGAAAATAGTGTTCCGGAGGGAGTTTGTAATTTAATAACCGGTGGCCGGGAAGTAGGTCAATGGCTTTGCGAAGAACCAAAAGTTGCGCTGGTTTCTGCCACAGGTTCTACAAGAATGGGAAAAGCCATAAGCACTGTAATCGGCGCCAGGCTGGGACGGGCGTTACTGGAACTTGGAGGTAACAATGCCATCATTATTTCAAAAGAAGCAGACCTGAACATAGCTTTGATAGGTTGTTTATTCGGGGCAGTGGGCACTGCTGGGCAGCGTTGTACTTCCACACGAAGGATAATTATACAGGAAGAGGTATATGATATCTTTAAAAAGAAATTAGTGAATGCTTATAAGCAATTAAAAATTGGTGATCCATTAAAAGAAGAAAATCATGTAGGGCCTTTGATCGATAAAGATGCAGTTAAAGCATATCTGAATGCTATCGAACAATGTAAAAAACAAGGAGGAAAATTTGCAGTGCCCGGTGGAACTCTTTCAGGTAAAGGATTTGAAAGCGAATGTTATGTAAAACCATGTATCGCAGAAGTGACCAACGATATGGAAATTGTTCAGCATGAAACCTTTGCGCCTATTTTGTATTTAATAAAATATAAAACGCTTGAGGAGGCAATCGCCATTCAGAATAATGTACCACAGGGATTATCAAGTGCTATTTTTACTTTAAACCTTCGGGAAGCCGAAACTTTTCTTTCACATGCGGGAAGCGATTGTGGAATTGCTAATGTAAATATTGGCACTTCCGGTGCTGAAATTGGCGGTGCATTTGGTGGCGAAAAAGAAACTGGTGGGGGAAGAGAAAGTGGCAGTGATGCGTGGAAGGTTTATATGCGTCGTCAAACGAACACCATCAACTATTCTGATAAACTTCCATTGGCGCAGGGCATAAAATTTACGGTTTAAGGCAATTGTTTCTTCCTCCCTTTAAGCCATATTAAAATCATTCAATCGGTTTCAGAATAATAACATAAAAATTTTATAATTATGTTGAGTGGCGCATTTCCTTTTAAAATATTATTCAATATTTGTAATTACAAAAAATAAATTCATAAATGATAAATTTAAGTAAACGCATAATTTTTGGTTTTGCATTAATGGCATCATTGCCTTTTGCAGTTTTTGCCCAAAATAGTTCTGATACCAGTATTACTACCGAAAAGAAAGTAGCTCCAAATAACTGGTATCAGTTAGATAAAAATGAAACAGGTTATTATGGTATCAGTCTTGATAAAGCTTATGATTTTTTAAAAAACAGGAAAAGTAAAACGGTTGTGGTGGCAGTAATTGACAGCGGTGTGGATACTTTGCAGGAAGACCTGAAACCTATACTATGGCACAATCCTGGAGAAATTCCCGGCAATGGAATTGATGATGATCATAATGGATATGTGGATGATTATTACGGCTGGAATTTTATCGGTGGAAAAGATGGCCGCAATGTACATGAAGATTCTTACGAAGCCGCCAGGGTATATTGGAAGCTAAAACCCGAATTTGATAGTAGCGCAGATGATACTACTAAAATGAGCGAGGCGCAAAAAAATGATTATATAACTTATCTAAGGGCAAAAGGAAAAGTTGTGGGCAGTGTTGATGAAGGTGAATTAATGATGATGAAAAGAATTTTACCTGGATTGGAAAGAGGGGATTCAATTATTGCAAAAGACCTGGGGAAAACAGAATTTACCGGTAAAGATCTTAAAACCTACACTCCTACTCTTCCTGATTCAAAAATGGCAACTGCTATTTATTTAAATATGGCAAAGGCCAATGATAATTATGATATTTCCAACCAGGATATTTTAGGTTATTTGAGAGGGCAGGTTCGTAAAGGAGAATCAGCCTCCACACCGCCGGAAGATTTCAGGGGTGAAATAGTGAAAGATAATGAGAATGATATTAACGATCGTTATTATGGTAATAATGATGTAATGGCCGGAACTCCATCTCATGGAACCCATTGCTCAGGTATTATTGCAGCAGCAAGAAATAACGGAATTGGGATGAATGGTGTTGCGGATAATGTAAGAATAATGATGGTTCGCGCAGTACCCGATGGAGATGAGCACGATAAAGATATTGCTAATGCCATTCGCTACGCCGTTGATAATGGAGCACAGGTTATCAGTATGAGTTTTGGAAAAGATTTTTCGCCACATAAAGATTGGGTTGATGATGCAGTTAAATATGCACAAAGTAAAAATGTACTTCTTGTTCATGCCGCAGGAAATGATGCAAAGGATATTGATACTGCTTATAATTTTCCAAATCCTGTTTTCGTGGATAACTCCGGACGGGCAAAAGATTTTATAACTGTTGGTGCAAGTGGTGATGCAACTAATGGCGGTTTTACAGCAAGTTTTAGTAATTATGGAAAAAAAGAAGTGGATGTATTTGCACCTGGGGTAAACATTTATTCTACTTTACCCGGAGGAAATAAATATGGAGATTTTTCCGGCACGAGTATGGCAGCGCCTGTTGTGGCTGGTATAGCAGCTTTAGTCCTTGAGTATTTTCCCGATTTAAGTGCTGAGCAGTTAAAATATGTAATTGAAAATTCTGTTACTCCAATGAAAGATAAAGTAAAACTTCCCGGCACCGATGAAATGGTGAACCTTTCTGATATTTGTAAATCAGGTGGTGAAGTGAATGCTTATAATGCAGTAAAACTTGCTGCTACTTTAAAAGGAGATAGAAATATGAAAATCGAGATACTTCCAAAATCAAAAGTTAAACATAAAAGAAGAAGGGGCTGATCATAGATAGTTCTATTATTTAATTATTAAGCCTGGCAGTAATAAAACCTGCCGGGTTTTTTTATGATTGAAAAATTGATTAGTTAGAAATTATTAAATTCGTAAAATGGTATTCCAAATTAAATCTTCAATCTAAAAT
>DATCMY010000370.1:0-10957 GCA_036565505.1 Hanamia sp. | reverse complement strand
ATTCTGATGTTGTAAATTTATTGGAAATTAATATGATCACTTCAAATGCTTATGCAGCTTTAATGAAAATGCAGAATAAAGAAGAGTAATTTTGCGCGTATTATAAATTTAAAAAAATAAATGGAACAATTAAATAGTATTACAGAGTTCAATACATCTCAGGAAGTAAAAGAAAAATTAGTAGAATATGGTATCGAAAAAACATTTGCTGAAGGTGATCCCATATTGAATGAGAACTCGTATATCAAAGCCATCCCGATAGTAACTAAGGGAAGTGTGAGAGTAATGAGGACGGATGAAGAAGGACGGGAAATCTTGTTGTATTACATAAAAGCAGGCGAAAGTTGTATCATGTCTTTCCTGGGAGGTCTTCATCACGACACAAGCAAAGTAAAAGCCATTGCAGAAGAAGAAACTGAAATATTATTTATTCCCATCGATAAAGTGATCCTGCTTATTAAAGAATTTCCGGAGTGGCTTGATTATATTTTCCGTTTGTATCACAAACGCTTTGAAGAATTACTGGAAGTTGTAAATGCCGTTGCCTTTAAAAAGATGGATGTAAGACTTTTGAATTTCATAAAAAGAAAATGTGAACTTACTAAAAGCCATACACTTTATGTAACGCACGAACAACTGGCCAATGAGTTGGGAACCGCCAGGGTAGTGGTTTCCCGCTTGCTCAAACAAATGGAAGACGAAGGCCTGGTGAAACTCGGACGAAATAAAATTAAGCTTATGTAACATAAGTAACGATGCTGTTATTTTAATAGTTAGAATTTTGCATTCAATAATTGATAACATTAAAAACAATAAAATGAGCTATTATTTTTCCAAATCCGTTGATTACGACTTTGATACAGCAATCGCTAAAGTTACAGAAGAACTAAAAAAAGAAGGGTTTGGTGTACTCACCGAAATAGATGTACAGGCAACCCTGAAAAAGAAACTAAACGTAGATTTTAAAAAATACCGGATTCTGGGTGCATGCAATCCAGGCTTTGCCCATCAGGCATTACAGGCCGAGGATAAAATTGGCACCATGCTTCCCTGCAATGTAATTGTTCAGGAACACCCTGATGGCAAAGTAGAAGTGAGTGCAGTGGATCCAGTTGCCTCCATGATGGCAGTAAAAAATGATTCCCTGGGCAATATAGCCACCCAGGTAAGAGAAAAATTGAAGAAGGTGATAGAGAATTTTTAACTCATTTCATCTCAAAAAATTAAACCAGGAAAAATACATAGGGATTTTTGAAAGAACGATAAGGATAATTGCTGCAATTATAATTGGCATATTTTATTTTGCATATGTCATTTCAATAACTGGAGCCACTATTCTGTTGATGCTCTCAGGGAATTCTATTATTAACAGCTTTTTAAGTTTTTTTCTGCTGTAATGGTTTTCAGTTATTTCATCAGTAAAATTAAAAAATCATAAAATGGAATTACATCACTTTATTATTATCGCAATTATTGGTTTAGCGGCAGGGTTACTGGGCGGGTTGCTTGGGCTTGGTGGCGCTATTATTATGATACCTGCTTTGGTAATGTTTTTAGGGTATTCCCAACAAATGGCGCAGGGCACCGCATTAATGATGATGGTATTACCTGTAGGCGCATTGGCTGCCTATCAATATTACCAAAATGGGTATGTAGAAATGAAAGCCGCATTAATTATGTCGGTATTCTTTTTTGTTGGTGGTTACTTTGGTGCAAAGTTCGCCACAAATATTCCACAGGATTTATTGAAGAAATTATTTGCAATAATGCTGATTGTTATTGCGGCAAAAATGCTGTTTTTTGATAAGCATTAAAAATAATTTCTACACTGTAACAAAAGTAGCTGGACAACTTTTTTCCTCATAGTACTTTTGCATTCTCTAATAATAAATGAGTTATGGAAATTAAACAATTTGAAGATAAAAATTTAGCACACTACTCTTATGCCATCATAAGCAAGGGAGAGGTTGCGGTTATAGATCCTGCGAGAAATCCTCAGCCTTATTATGATTTTGCTAAAGAACACAATGCAAAAATTACCACTATAATTGAAACCCATCCCCATGCCGATTTTGTGAGTAGCCACCTGGAGATTCACAACACAACAGGGGCAACTATTTATGTAAGCAAATTATTGGGTGCTGAATATATTCACGAAACTTTTGATGATGATGATGCAATCGTTTTAGGTAGCATTACCTTAAAAGCATTGGATACTCCCGGGCATTCTCCCGATAGCATCAGCATTGTAGCAATTGATGAAAATGGAAAAGAGCAGGCGGTGTTTACCGGCGATACTTTATTCATAGGTGATTGTGGCAGGCCCGATTTAAGAGAAGAGGCAGGAGCCATAACAGTTGCCAGGGAAGAATTGGCAAAGCAGATGTATCAATCGCTACGCAATAAATTAATGATTTTACCAGATGATGTATTGGTATATCCCGCGCATGGAGCAGGTAGCTTATGTGGCAAAGGGTTGAGCAAGCAAAACACCAGCACCATCGGCGCAGAAAAAATAAGCAATTGGAGTTTGCAGAAAATCAGTGAAGATGATTTTGTAAAAGAATTACTGGCAGATCAGCCTTTTATTCCAAAGTATTTTCCATTCGAAGTAGGGGTCAATAAAAAAGGGGCATCCAATTATGCAGAAAGTATCTCCCAGGTAAAAAAGGGAGTACCTGTTACTAAAGAAGAGGATACAAATTCTCTTGATCCTAAAATTCTTGCTATTGACAGCCGTCCGCAACAGCAATTCAAAAAATCGCACTTGAAAAACGCCATCAACCTGATGAACGATAATAGTTTTGAAACATGGTTGGGCAGCATTGTAAATCCCGGTGAACCATTTTATTTGATTGCCGAAAATGAAATTGTATTAAACGAATTGATTACGCGAATTGCAAAAATAGGTTACGAAAAACAAATTGTTTTGGCTTTTGTAGCTCATTTAGGAAATGCGGAAATGGAAATATTTGATGTCGAAAAGTTAAGAAAGAACGAAGATGCCTTTACAGTCATTGACATCCGTAATCATACCGAAGTAAAATCAAAAAGAATATTTGCCCACGCAATACATATACCATTATACGAATTAAGAGAACGTACTAATGAAATTCCTTTAGATAAACCCATAGTAGTTCATTGTGAAGCAGGATACAGAAGCGCCGCAGGCAGTAGCATTATCAAATCCAAATTTAACGGCACTTCGCAGGTATATGACTTAAGCGAGGATGTAAAATCTTTTCAATCATGAACTTTTTTAGCAAGAACAAACTCGCCATAATAGGAGTGTTGGTTGGCGCCATTGGTGGCTATCTCTATTACCATTTTATAGGATGCGCAAGTGGTACCTGCCCCATCACTTCAAAGCCATTGAACAGCACTTTGTATGGAGCCATGATGGGAGGATTATTCTTTAGTCTTTTTAAAAAAGAAAAAACCAATTCAAATCAAAATAAAAATTCAGATCAATGAACAAAAAAACAATTTTAGATGTAAGGACTCCTATGGAATTTCAGGGAGGAAATGTAGCAGGAAGTATCAATATTCCATTGCATGAAATTCCGCAACGCTTCAATGAGATCAAAAAAATGTCACAACCCATTATTCTTTGTTGCGCAAGTGGTTCCAGGAGCGGGCAAGCAACCCATTATCTAAAAAGTAATGGTATTGAATGTGAAAATGGCGGTTGTTGGATGGATGTAAATTATAATTATAAAACAGCATAAAAGAAAAAATAAATGATACAGGCTTTAAAAAATTTATTCGGTATTGGCCCAAAAGTCAACTTCAATGAACTTATTGGTCAGGGTGCTATTATAATTGATGTAAGAACAAAGGGCGAATACCAAAGCGGGCATATTAAAGGATCAATAAATATCCCCTTAGAAAATCTTAGAAATAATTTATCGAAAATAAAAAAGGATAAATGCATTGTTACCTGCTGTGCTTCCGGAATGCGGAGTGCTTCAGCAAAAAGTATTTTAAAATCGAATGGTTTTAATGAAGTACACAATGGTGGCGGATGGATGAGCTTGCAAAATAAAATCAGATAAAAATGGAAACACTCACAAAAACATTATTCACCAACTGGCATTTTATGCGTTGGTTGAGATTAGGATTAGGTCTTTTTATTGCCTTCCAGGCAATTCAACATCACGATTCCCTGTCTGGATTTTTTGCGGCATTCCTGCTCTTCCAGGCGGTTACTAATACAGGTTGTTGCGGTGCAGGCGGATGTTCGGTGCCTACCTCAAAAACGCCAACCGGAAAAGTTCAGGATGTAGAATTTGAAGAGGTAAAATAAAAATTATAAAGCCTTAAAATAAAAAATTATATGTCAACATTTTCAGAAATTATAGATTCGGGTAAACAGGTATTAGTCGATTTTTCTGCCGAATGGTGTGGCCCTTGTAAAATGATGAAACCCATTTTGGAAGAGCTCAAAAAAAAAGTTGGCGACAAAGTAACCATCCTTAAAATTGACGTTGACAAAAATCCAAATGCAGCAAGTGTGTATAAAATTCAGGGCGTTCCCACATTAATACTTTTTAATCATGGTAAAATTGTCTGGAGACAATCAGGGGTGGTCCGGGCAAATCAATTAGAACAAATCATTAATCAACACAGTAATTAACCTAAACAGGTATGGTACAAAAAAAATTAGAAGCAGCAGTGCTTCCCTATAATTCTATTTCAATTTTTTCAAAAAAACACATGGCAATTAAATTTAGTGAACGTATTTTATTGAAATTCCTAGCTACAATTATCCTTTTGTACCTGAGCTCATATGTTCAGGCGCAACCAGGTACAAAAGAATTAAAATTAGATGAAGCAATTCGTGCAGCCGTAGAGAATAATAAAAATGTTTCATTATCTCAAATGGATGAAAAGATTGCATTGGCCAACTACAAACAAACGGAAGCTGTTTTTCTTCCACAGGTAGCGCTTTCTTATACTGGCATGGTTACCAATAATCCATTAAATGCTTTTGGCGCAAAACTGCAGGAAAGAAAAATATCGCAAAATGATTTTAATCCCCAATTATTAAATCACCCTTCCGGCACTTCCGACTTTATGACCAGGATGGATTTACAACAACCAATATTTAATATGGACAAGTTGTACCAACGCAAAAGCGCTTTAAAACAATCAGAATTATATCAATTTAAAACGCAGCGCACTAAAGAATTCATTACCTACCAGGTCCAGCAGGCTTACATGCAATTGCAATTGGCTTATGAAGCAAAAAAAGTATTGGATGATGGATTGCAAACAGTGAATGCCATTTATAAATTTACCAACGACCGTTACAGCCAGGGTTTGTTACAAAAGTCGGATGTATTAAATGTGGAAGTTGAAGTAAAATCTGCGGAAAGCAATATTGCAGATGCAGCAAGTAATATTAAAAATGCTTCTGATTATTTAAGCTTATTAATGAATGTGCCGGCAGGTACAGTTTATCAAACAGAGGCAAATAACTTATCATTTTCCAATGCAGTTTCAACAGATAGTTTACCTGAGGACCGCGCGGATTTTAAAGCGATGGAAGTCGCAATAAAATCTTATGACCTGATGATTAAAAGCAGTAAAATGAGTTACCTGCCCAGGTTAAATGCTTTTGCCAGTTACCAGTTAAATGACAGCAAAGTGCTGGGTTTCGGAGCAAATGCTTACCTCGCGGGCCTGCAATTGACATGGGATATATTTAAAGGAAATCAAACCAAAAATAAAATATCGACCCAGGTATTGGAACGAAATAAAATGGAGGAAGAACTGGCCAAACAAAAAGATGAAAGCAATTTGGAATTGCAAAAAACGGTGAGGCAATTAGACGATGCCAAATTTAAAATTAAGCAGCAGAAGTCGGCAGTAGATCTCGCCGATGAAGCCTTGCGAATACTTCAAAACCGCTATCAGCAGGGATTGGTAAATACCACGGATGTATTGACCGCAGAAACACAATTATCAAAACAAAAATTAATGTACCAGCAAGCAGTTTATGCAGCAAATGTAACAGCAGCATACCTGCAATTTTTAACCATTAAGTAATAAAAACATCAATAACACAATTATGAAACTTTTTAAAAGCGCAGCATTATTTACCTTACTTGGAATTGGACTATCAATGATGATTTCCTGTTCTTCTGAAGAAAAGAAATCAACAGAAAATAATAGTACACCTGTTGCTGTTACAGTGTCCAGTCCATTAGGCTCAGCAGAGGATGGTATTAATGCAAGTGGACAGGTAGAAGCTGTGGAAACAGCCAACATCAGCACAAGGGTGATGGGTTACATTATGAAACTAAATGTAAAAGTGGGCGACCATGTTAATGCCGGACAGGTATTGGCTACCATTAATAGCCAGGATATGAGCGCCAAACGTGCCCAGGCTGATGCGATGATAGCAGAGGCGGAAGCCAACTTAAAAAGTGCTCAGAAAGATTTTGAAAGGTACACAACCTTATATAAACAACAAAGTGCCTCCGCTAAAGAATTGGATAATGTTACGCTGCAATATAATTCGGCCAAAGCAAGGGTAGATGCGGCTAAACAGATGCGTAATGAAGTAACCGCCATGATGAATTATACCACATTAGTAGCGCCTTTTTCAGGAACTATCATACAAAAATTAGCTGAAACAGGAACGTTAGCTTCTCCAGGGATGCCTTTATTAGTTATGGAAAAAAGTGGCAGCTACCAGGTAAGCGCGGCAATCCCTGAAAATGAAATCAGTAAAATAAAATTAAAGGAGAAGGCAAAACTGAATATTAAATCTACAGGAAAAGAATTTAATGGATTGGTTACTCAAATAAACCCTTCTTCTCAATTTTCAGGCGGGCAATATATCGTAAAAATTTCTGTGCCGGATAATGAAAAGAAAGATCTATATGCAGGCATGTACGTAAATGTTTTTATTCCAGGTAAAGCAGATTCTTCCACCGGAAAAGATAATAACATCATATTGGTACCTCAATCTGCAATTGTAAATAAGGACCAGTTAAAAGGCTTATATACCATTAGTACCACTAATACCGCTTTATTGAGATGGGTGAGGCTGGGAAAGGTATATGGCAATGATGTAGAAGTGATTTCCGGCCTTAATAAAAATGAACAATTTATTTTAAGTGCAGAGGGAAAATTGTACAACGGCGCCCCGGTAATTGTAAAAAAATAAATGCTTTGATAGAGTAATTCTAAAATACAAATACCGGTAAAAAAATATTAAAAGAGAATTGAAAAATAAAACGAATTATGGAAAAAGGATTGTCGGGTAATATAGCAAAAGCATTCATCAAATCGAAATTAACGATCCTGTTAATGATTGCTTTTTTACTAATTGGAGGCTACAGCACCATGCTGATACCAAGGGAAGAAGAACCACAGATTTCAGTACCTATCGTGGATATCATGTTTGGTTACCCGGGAGCAGAACCAAAAGAAGTAGAAACAAAATTGGTAGCCCCTATGGAAAAAATAATTTCCAATGTAAAAGGAGTAGAATATGTTTATTCTACCACCATGCAGGGAAAAGCAATGTTGACTGTACAATTTTATGTAGGGGAAAATATGGAAACCTCGCTGGTGAAATTGTACAATGAGATCATGAAAAATATGGACAAAATGCCGCAGGGCATTACGATGCCATTGATTAAATCAAGAGCTATAGACGATGTGCCTGTACTGGGTTTAACTCTTTGGAGCGAAAAATATGATGACCAGCAATTACGCCAGATAGGAGAAGCCTTAACCAATGAAATAAAGAAAATACCCAATGTAGCGGATATTAAAATTTTAGGCGGCAGGAGCAAGGAAGTTAAGGTGGTTTTAGATAAAGATAAAATGGCGGAGAACCATGTGGATTTTTTATCAATCAGCAAACAAATACAGGGTAGTAATGCTCAACTTACTGACGGGAATTTAATTAATGACAATTCAGTTTTAGCCATAGAAACCGGTAGCTTCTTAACGACTGTAGATGATGTAGCTAACCTGGTAGTTGGAGTTAACCAACAACAACCGGTTTACCTGAAACAAATTGCCCAGGTAAAAGAATCGCCTGAAACACCCAGCCAGTATGTGTTTTTCGGATATGGCAAATCAGATACTGCAAAAATGAAGATTGCAGGATCAGATTTTCCCGCGGTTACTTTATCTATTGCAAAAAAGAAAGGCTCTGATGCGATGCATTTATCTGAGCAGATTTTAGAAAAAGTTGCATTGGTAAAAAATGATTTGATTCCTAATGAAGTACACATAAGCACCACCCGCAATTATGGTGAAACAGCATCAGCCAAAGTATCTGAATTATTGCTGCATTTATTTATATCAATCGTAGTAGTTACGCTCTTTGTAATGCTGGCCATGGGCTGGAGAGGAGGATTGGTAGTATTTTTATCAGTACCTGTAACATTTGCCCTTACATTATTTACCTATTACTTAATGGACTATACGCTTAACAGGATTACCCTTTTTGCTTTAGTGTTTATAACGGGTATTGTGGTAGATGATTCCATTATTATAGCAGAGAATATGCACAGGCATTTTAAGATGAAACGGCTACCACCACTTCAGGCAGCAATTTATGCAATCAATGAAGTAGGTAACCCAACTATTCTTGCCACATTTACGGTTATAGCAGCCGTATTGCCCATGGCTTTTGTAACAGGTATGATGGGCCCCTACATGAGCCCAATGCCCATAGGTGCATCTATTGCCATGCTGTTGTCTTTGGTAGTAGCATTAACCTTAACACCATACCTTGGCTTTATCTTCCTGAGAGAAAAAGAAAAGAAAGGTGAAGAAAAAAAACCTGTTGTTCTTGAACAAACCCGTATTTACAAAATATACAAAGCATTCATTAACCCCATGTTGGAAACACGTTGGAAAAGATGGGCATTTATGATAAGTGTTATAGTGATGTTGTTGGGTTCTTTAATGTTGTTTTACACTAAATCAGTGGCAGTAAAAATGTTGCCATTCGATAATAAAAATGAGTTCCAGGTAATAATAGATATGCCGGAGGGTACTACATTAGAAAATACTGCTGCTGTAACAAAAGAATTGGCTGCCTATATAGGAACGCAGGATTTGGTAACCAATTACCAGGCTTATGTAGGTACAGCAGGCCCTATAAGTTTTAATGGTTTGGTAAGGCATTATGATATGCGCCGGGGCGATAATGTGGCGGATATACAGGTTAATCTTGTGAACAAAGAAGATCGAAAAATACAAAGCCACGATATTGTAAAAAACATGCGGCCTGGCCTTCAATTGATTGCCAAAAAATATAATGCGAATGTGAAATTGGTGGAAATACCACCCGGACCTCCTGTACTATCGACAATTGTAGCAGAAGTGTATGGGCCTAATTATGATCAGCAAATAGCATTGGCCAATAAAATAAAAAGCATAATTGCTTCTACCAGCGATGTAGTGGATGTAGATTGGATGGTTGAAGCCAATCAGCAACAATATCATTTTGAAGTAGATAAAGAAAAAGCCATGCGCTACGGAATTGCGCCTGCGCAGATAGTGGCAACTATGAATGACGCATTATCAGGAAAAAATGTAGGTGTATTGCACACTCCGGCATCTTTTAGCCAGGAAAATATTGAATTGCAATTAGCAGATTCTGATAAGCCGGGTATAGAAGGATTGCTCAATTTGAAAATAATAGGACAGCAGGGAAATGCAGTGCCGATAGGCGATTTGGTACAGGTAACCAAAGGTGAAAAAGAGAAAAGTATTTTCCGTAAAAATCAAAAAGAAGTAGTGTATGTATTGGCAGATATGGCCGGCAAACTGGAAAGCCCTTTTTATGCAATGAGCAAAGTATCTGATCAATTGAAAAAAATTAAACTTCCCAAAGATTATACTTTATCTGAAGATTATACTAAACAACCCGAGTCAGAAGAGAACTTCACTTTAAAGTGGGACGGTGAATGGCAAATTACTTATGAGGTATTCAGAGATCTGGGCATTGCATTTTTAATAGCAATTATTATTATGTATATGTTAATAGTTGCCTGGTTTCAAAACTTTACAGTGCCTATTGTTATGCTGGCCGCTATTCCTCTCTCACTCATTGGAATATTAATTGGACATTGGATGATGGGCGCATATTTCAGCGCAACATCTATGATTGGTTTTATTGCACTTGCGGGAGTAATGGTTAGAAATTCTTTATTGCTTATTGACTTTATAGACATCAGGTTGAGAGATGGTATTCCATTAAAGCAAGCCATTCTGGAAGCGGGCGCGGTGCGTACTACACCAATATTGTTAACCGCCGGTGCTGTTGTTTTAGGAGCAGTGGTTATTTTATTCGATCCTATTTTCCAGGGACTAGCCATTTCACTTATGGGAGGCACCATTACCTCTACTTTTTTAACGCTACTCGTAGTTCCATTACTATATTTTAGAATGAAGCGCAATAAAAAAAGCATTAAGAAATCAACTATTTCAAACTCTTAAAAAAAATGATATGAAACTATTAGTAGTAACAAGTCTCAAGGAAGACCAGAAGAAAGTGGCAAAAATATTTGAACAAGCCAAAATATCTGTATTCAGTGTCTCCGACACGATTGGTTTTAAGGAAAATAATTCTCCTAACCTCATTGATGAATGGTTTGGAGCGGGTACAGATCATTTTGATTCTATCTTCCTGTTCAGTTTTACAGATGATACCAATGCAGATCATGCCCTTGAATTAATTAAGGATTATAATGCAAAGGAAGATTCCAAATTTCCGATCAGGGCATTTATCCTACCGGTTGAAAAATCAAGTTATTAATTAAATTATTTAAATTTTTATTTAGAATTAGTCTTTTAAGTCGTGAACGTTTTTATAAATAATGGTTTTGTTTGAACCATTGTTACGATTAGTTTGTGAAAGCTGCTTTTCCCAAATGCCCTGCGGTTGAACCGATAGAAGAATTCATTGAGATAAGCCTGC
>DATCMY010000369.1:0-5203 GCA_036565505.1 Hanamia sp. | reverse complement strand
GTTAAGTTATCCATCACCTTTAATTTTACCCCGGAAGTTTGTCCGCTGGGCGTGGTCAGGTCGTAGGAAACCCCGTTAACGATCACCCGGTTGCCGGTCGTATTTAATACCAGGCGTACCTCCTGTAATTGCCCTGCCGGGATATCCGTGGCAGCAAGCAAAGTGTCTTTTCCCAACCTAAAGTGCAGGATGTCGATCGGGCCACCGTTCACATCTAATGTTTGCTGACCGCCTGCGGTAATCACCACCACTTGCTTGACGCTTAAAATGACCGCGTCATAGGGCCCCGGGCCATCGGTCAGCCGGACAGATACAGCCGTTGTATTGGACGTATTGCTTTTTTTACAGGAAGCGAAACCTAAAGCCAGGATCGCAACCGAAAATAAAATTATCTTTTTCATCATTCATTGGGTTTTAGTGCTATGTAACTTATTTATTACACATTGATAAATAACAAACCCATAAGAAAATTGTTTAATTTTTAATTAATATGCCCTCCCCGTACGTGTCAAATGAAAAAGCAGGCCTTGATAGGAAACCTGCTTTTTAGGATAGATTGCATAAGAGATTTAGTCTTTTCCGTGGCCATTATTTCACTTATACTGCAACCAGCAAATTTTTAGACTATCATAAATTTGTGTTTCAAATGCGGCTGGCACCGGTGCCTTTAATGATACAATTGGCCCCAATTTTAGGCTGGATTGTGCCGATAGTCGAAATGATAATTGCAGTAGTTTTAGCTTTGGGTTATTCCAATTCCGGGCTGAAAACAAAAGGCTTGTATGCTGCCGTAATATTGCTGTCGACCTTTGAAGTTTATATCGCCATTATGCTTTTATCCGGTTCTCACTTGCCGTGCACTTGCGGAGGCATTATATCCCAGATGGGATGGAAACAGCATTTAATTTTCAATGGTTTCTTCGTCATCGGAGGCATTTTAACAATTAAATATTCAGAAAAATATAAAGCATCAAAGCAGGACAAACCTGGCTTTGACGCTCATAAGGATCTTTCACGCGCGTAAGGACAGGTGGTGCCGTTGCCTGTAATTGTAATCAATGGCGTAATTCTTAAACTTAAATACATAACATTATGAAAAAGTTAAAATTCGGCCTGTTGGCTTTGTTGTTTACTCTTGGCGTTGGCGGTGCCATGGTTCAAAAAATCCATGCTGCTCCAAAATTGGTTGACACCTTTTATGATTGGACAAGCACGGATACCGCACCAAGCAACCCAAGTTCGGAGTTGCCAGATGCTACGATTGCACAAGCAGAAGATAATTTTGGTTGTTCAAGCGGCTTAACCGACTGTGCCGACGGTCAAAAAGTAAGCGGCCCTGGCGCAAATACTGCACAGATTCAACATAACTAATCAACAGCTATAAAGATTTAGCCCTTACGGGGCTAAATCTTTTATTATATAAACTGGGTATTTCTCTTTTTTTACTTCGAAATTAATGCCGTATTTATTGCTGATAAGATTTTTGATTGTGGCGTATAACGGTTTCGCCGCGTTAAAATCAACATTCAAGTCTATATTACTTTTAACGCCCGTCTCGTCCACATAAGGAAAATCTACTTCTTTGGCCGCGCTACTAACTTTTGTTTTTTGATTTAAGAAATTAAATAAGTGTAAAATGGAAACATTATGAGCTTTTAAATGAAGTTTGGTCAATTCAATATAGGAGCTATCATTTTCTGGTTTTTTAAAAGTAAATCCTTTTTGTAATGTCAAAACGCAGGTCGGCATGATCTCAGTACTTTTAACAATTTGAACCTGTAGCATTCGTTCAAGATCATTCCGCATAAAAGCAAAAAAAGCGCTGTCTTTAATCGGTTGCGGTAGCGATAATTCGTAACAGTAGGTGTTATCAATTCGCCAATCCTGTATTGATCTGTATTTTGAATTGGCATAACTTTTTGGGCACTCGCTCGGCCAAAAAAAACGTGTCGAATCGTTAGTTTCAATTTTCATAACACCATAATCGTTGTATGAAGTCCATAATTCATTTATAGCAGTCCAACATAATTGAGCTTTCGACTGTGTGTAACAAAATATCCGATTAACCCATCTCTCTGTTGGATGTTTCCATGGTGTAGACAAAGTATGACCGCCAAGTATGCCGTCTATAAATCCGGTAAAAATTGACCGGTAAATGAAGGCACTATCGCTCAAATGAAAAGGGGCGTAAGGGTCAAAATCTATTCTGTCGGTTTTTTTTCGCAATGATATAGCTTGTTGACTGATAACTTGTTTCACGTTTTTTTCGGTCACTTCTTCTTGTCCTGTAATGTATTTAACAATGCCATTTCTATCTATCCAAACGTTGTGTGGAAATACGTGATGCGAAAAATATTCCATCAATACATTATCATCAGTTGTCATTACGAAATTGGAAGTTTTAATTTCTGGATGTTTTAGCAAAAATGAATTGACCACAGAGGCTTTCTCATAGGCAACAGCAAGTACCTTGAGCTTGCCCTTATTAGTGGTTACCAAAGAGTCTAGTTTTGGCAACTCATCGATACATGCTCCACACCAGGTTGCCCAGAAGTTAATTATCAGCAGATCTTGTTGGTGCAAGCTGGATAGAGTTATGGATTTATCATTCCCTATCACGTTCTTTAGAACTATATCTGGCACTTTATCGCCAATTTTAAGCTCGGTGATTTTTTCTTGTGCGTATGAACCCCCTGAAAACAGGTATGCACAGATTATTATTACTTTAAATATGGTCTTCATTTTTTTAAGTTAATTAGTGATTAGTCATTTGTTTTACAATGGGCTTTGGGCTATTTAATAGCCGGTGTTTTGGGTTAATAAAGGGTCATAAGTGATGTCTTTTTGAGGAATAGGCAACTGTGCAGCCTGAGGAAGCCAGGCAGTTTTGAAGGCACTCATAACCTGATTTAATCTGCCTATTCTTTTAAGTTCAAGAAACCGGTGTCCCCATTCCATAAAAAACTCAACTCGCCATTCCTGCATGATGGCATTTAAACAGGCTGATTGGCTTAATGAAGAAGAAAGATCATTTAAACCGGCCCTTCTGCGAATAATGTTCAAATCCTGAATTGCCCCCGAAACATTATTTTGCTGTGCTCTGGCTTCAGCCCGGATTAAATATTGCTCTGCTAACCGCAAAGCGACCAAATATTCAGGAGAACTTGTATTCGTCGTGCGGTTATGGTATTTGTAGGAATAATAGTAAGCCGTAGTTATTCCGGATGCAGTTACAGCTATTGATTTAAGCCAGTTTGTTTTTCGCAGGTCACCGTTTTCAAAAGCTGAAACAAGACTTGAAGTGATCGGGTATAGCGGCGCGCCAGACGCTGGAATTAATGACGCTGCATCACTGATAAAGCCATTTTGCGTCCAAAAAGACAAAATCGTTTCATTACTGTTAGCCAGGAATGTTGTTGAGGGAGTGTTGAGACTGTAACTTCCGGCATTAATGACAGCAGATGATTGGGTTTCAGCAGCAGTCCAATTTCGGGAATAAAGGTATGCCCGCGCTAACAAAGCAGTTGCCGCCCATCTGTTCACTCTGACTTTTCCTGCGCCGATGTAGGTAACTGGTAAAGCATTTTGGGCATCTTTCAAGTCGGCTATAATCTGAGCGAAAACAATCGCGGTATCGGTTCTCGTTGCTTTTGAGGTTTGATCGACATTTGTAGTTTGAATTAATGGAACGGGGCCGTAACTACTAACCAGGTAAAAGTCAGCATAAGCCCTCAGGAACTTAGCTTCACCCGTCAGACTACCAACCATCACGGTGGGTATGGCAGATGTTTGCTGTAATTGTTCAATGATCTCATTACAGGAATATATCGCGTTGTAACTATTCGACCAGAAATTTCCGACAACACCATTCGTAGCGGATAATTTACCATTATTGAATTCTACGTTGTCAGCTGACGTGCTTGGATAAGTGGCGTCATCAGTGTAAACGGACATGAACTTGTTATAATTAGGATCGATAATTTTATCGAATAATGCGTAAGCGTTCACAATTGCTGAAGTCGCCGAGGTGGTGTCCGCGAAGACTTTGTCTGTGGTTAATTGGTTTTGCGGCGTCTGTATGTCAATTAACTTTTTACAGCTCGCAGTAAAAACCAATAGGATGATTGCTGAATATTTTAAATTTTTCATTTTATCGAATTAAAAAGTTGTCTGAATACCTAAAACGAATGATTTAACCGGGGGCAGGTTGTTATTCAATCCGCCTGTGGTTTGACCTGTTTCAGGGTCAAGTAGCGGCACATTCTTATTCCAAAAGGTTAAAATATTTTGTGTTTGAAGGAAAATGCGGGCCTGGTCCATCTTTACCTTCTGTAACCACGTCTTTGGCAATGCATAGGATAGCGCTATATTTTTAACTCTCAAATAAGATGCATTAAAATAATTGGCTGATGAGTGCACATATTTCGAATCAGTGTTATTTGATGCTTATTCATTTTTCAGATAGTTACAGCCTAAATAAACGCCCAAAACAAGAAAGATGATACCTTGGTACCATCTTTCTTGATCGTTTTTTGACCTGCCGTACTGAATTGGCTTTTGTGTATCAAGATGTTGCTTTAACAACAACATCTTGATACTACCCACTTTTTTAAAATGTCAAGTAAACAGCATAGAATACTTGGCAAATAATCGCAATCTACTGTTAGCACTGGTATCGACTCCGATAAGAAGGGTAAATTCCGGAATCTACATCGTATTAAACTATGAGATTGCATTTGACTATCGCTGGTTAGCGAGGCTGTACTTCATCAATCGGAAAAAATTAAAGATGAAATAGCTCTGATTGCTGCTTATATTTCCCCGGCGCTATACCCGTAATTTTTTTGAACATCTTTGAAAAGTAAAACACATTTTCAAAGCCAGTATGCGCTGCTATCTGGGCAAAGGCCATTTGGGTCGTCACGATTAAATATTGCGCCCTTTCAATCCTTTTTTGATTGATGTAATTTACCGGTCTTTCGCCAGTATGCTGTTGAAACAGACGCGAAAAGTAGTCGCTGTTTTGATTAGCCCTTTTAGCGAGACCTGAAACAGAGAGTTCCTTATGAAGATTTAGCTGAATGTGACTTATAGCGTCTAAAATTTTAACCGGTATTTGGCTTTCTTCTTTGTGTTTGAAGATTTCCGGTGTCAAAAATCTGGAGATCAATTGCAATATAATTCCCTGTGTCTCCAGGAATGT
>DATCMY010000368.1:0-5667 GCA_036565505.1 Hanamia sp. | reverse complement strand
TGAAATACTACAAATACTTAGTATATCGCTGTTGTGCAAAACACCTTTACTTGAATTGTTTTCGAATACTTATCCGCAATATGTCAAAGAACAAGATACTAATCAGTTGAATCTGTTTAGTTTATAACAAGACGCTAGTGTGGCTGTATTATAAATTTTTATTTTATAAAATTAAAATGAAAAAATAATGAATCCTTAGTTTTAAGAAAATCTTTTGAAATGAAGGTGTATGAAGCAGCGTTTTAAATTTTAGAGATGTCTATTATTCTTTAGCAAACTTATTCCTGCCCTTTATCAGTTTAATAAAAATTTCCCGGAAATATGAAAAGCAATCTTTCCGGATATTTGCTTATGGAAAAGTTTACCTAAACAAACTGCTGAAAAACCCCCTGAATAAGGGGTTTTTTTATTTTTATGGGGATAGATTCCATTTGGAGCATTTACTTTTTGCCGGGGATGATCACGTTTTCTTCTTTGTATACATTTTTCTAAAAAAAATGAGGTTGATCTCAAGAAGGAGCCAACCTCATAATATTTTCAATCACGAAAAATTATAAACTAAAACTTTCTCCGCAGGCACAACTGCGGCTGGCATTAGGATTGTTGAAATAAAATCCTTTTCCATTTAAGCCCTCACTAAATTCAAGAGTAGTGTTCACGAGATATAAAAAACTTTTCAGGTCTGTAACTACTTTTACTCCGTTATCCTCAAACTCCTGGTCCATAGGTTTTTTCTCGTTATCAAAATCCATTTTATAAGTAAGGCCCGAACAACCTCCACTTTCTACACTTACTCTTAAAAAATAATCTTCCATAGAAAATTTCTTTTCTTCCATTAGACTTTTTACCCTTGTTTTTGCCTGGTCGCTTACATAAATCATATTAACCTCCTTCCCTCTAATCGAGGAATTTAAAATTATTAATCAGAAAAAAAAGCTCATTTTACAATGTGCAATTAAATTTCCAATACAAATTTACTATTTTAAAAATTATTACATTTATCACATTACCTTAATTAACTAATTGTATTCGCTTCTCTCAATTTTAATACGGTTTCGCGCACCTGGTCAATCGTGTAATCAATTTCTTCTTCCGTAGTAAAACGGCCCAAACTAAATCGCAGCGAAGCATGTGCCATATC
The DNA here is from genome assembly GCA_036565505.1 of Hanamia sp. Taxonomy (GTDB): domain Bacteria; phylum Bacteroidota; class Bacteroidia; order Chitinophagales; family Chitinophagaceae; genus Ginsengibacter. The sequence goes on along the minus strand of DATCMY010000368.1, from coordinate 4,526 downwards.
ATCATTGAGCCCCATTGCCTTTAAAACATGAGAAGGTTCAGTGATTGCCGATGTACAGGCAGAGCCTGAACTAACTGCGATATTTTTATTAAAACCCAGCATTAATCCCTGGCTCTCTGTATATTTAAAACTCATATTGCTCACATTTGGTAAACGGGATTCTGTATTTCCGTTTACAAATGTTTCATCAAGATTCAATAAGGCTATTTCTAATTTATCGCGAAGTTTTTTTATTCTTTCACTGTCTTTCTTCATTTCTATACGGCACAATTCACAGGCTTTTCCAAAGCCTACAATGCCCGGCACATTTAAAGTGCCACTACGCATACCTCTTTCATGACCGCCACCATCCATTTGTGCAGTAATTTTTACCCGTGGATATTTTCTGCGAACATACAATGCTCCAATACCTTTAGGGCCGTTTATTTTGTGGGCAGTAAAAGCCATCAGGTCTATTCCATCATTATTTACATTAACCGGAATTTTTCCTATTGCCTGGGTTGCATCAGTAAAAAATAATATCCCATGTTTTTTTGCAATTGAGCTTATATCTTTAATTGGCTGTATTACACCAGTTTCATTATTGGCATACATGATCGAAACCAAAAGGGTATTTGGCTTTATCGCATTTCCCAGTTCTTCCAGATCAATTAATCCATCTTTTTTTACATCAAGGTATGTAATCTCGCCACCAAGTTTTTCAATATGTTTACAAGAATCTAATACTGCCTTATGCTCCGGTTTAGCAGTAATAATGTGATTACCTTTTGCTGCATACATTTCAAAAACTCCTTTCAATGCGAGGTTATCAGATTCAGTAGCGCCGGATGTAAAAATAATTTCTTTAGGTTCTGCACCTATCAGTTGTGCCACTTGTTCGCGGGCATAATCAACTGCTTCTTCCGCCGCCCAACCAAAAGAATGATTGCGGCTTGCTGCATTGCCAAAATGTTCCAGGAAATAAGGAGTCATTTCCTCAAAAACCTTCGGATCCATTGGCGAAGTAGCATTATTATCAAGATACACAGGTACTTTTAACATTGTTTCAATATTTGTTCCTGCCAGGCAAGTTGTATTTTACTACCGGGCGGTTATATACAAATTTAAAACTAAAAGGCTGCAAAATAAAGTTATACTTATTGGTTGCGGACCTTTAATTTGACAGGTAGTTTTATCAATTGATAAAACCTAATTTTGAAAAAACAAATAGTGTGAAATGGGCCAAATAAAAATTTGCATTTTTGGTGAAATGTTTTGGATGAAGAAAAAATAAAATGTGAACCATGAAAAAAATTGAACACATCGGGATTGCCGTAAAAAAATTATCCATATCAATTCCTCTTTTCGAAAAATTGTTGAATACGTCATGTTATAAAACTGAAGTAGTAGAAAGTGAGCAGGTAAATACCGCTTTTTTTGAAAAAGGAGAAAGTAAAATTGAATTGATAGAAGCTTATGCGCCCGGCAGTGTGATCAATAAATTTATCGAAAAAAAAGGGGAAGGTCTTCACCATATAGCTTTTGAAGTAGAAGATATTGATGCGGAAGTAAAGCGGTTGGTAAATGAAGGCTTTACTTTCATTAATGAAAAACCAAAAGAAGGAGCCGATAATAAAATGGTTTGTTTTCTTCATCCAAAAGATACCAATGGAGTTTTAATTGAACTGGTGATGGAGAAAAAATAATCTTAAATATCTGAGGTTTTTTAGCCAAAAGTAAAAGGCAAGCGCAAACTACATTTTTCCATTAATGCACTTTTATATTACTCTATCTTTTGAACAATCAGCCCTTTTCTTTTAAAAGAAAATTAATATTGCAGATGCGTTAAAGATTATAATTTGCACACAAACAAAGGCATCATTGCTGATGCCTTTTATATCTTATAAAGTGATTTATTAATTTATAGTAAAAATAACGCCTCAATATTAGGCTGCCGTCTCCATTTCCATTGATGAGTTTTGTAAAGTTTCCAAATGACAGGCTTCCCAGGATACGTAGCCACCCGACAAATTAAATACTTCATCAAAACCATTTTGACGTAATATGCGATGGGCGAGGTAGCCCCGAAGGCCGGCCTGGCAATAAATGTATATTTTTTTATCTCTTGGTAATTCATCCATACGTTGCCTGATTTCATCAATCGGAATATTAATGGCTGATTCGATATGACCGGCTTCAAATTCAGTAACAGTCCTTACATCCAGTAGTAAACTATCTTCCTGAATCTGCGCAACCTCATCCCAGTAAAATAATTTTACCCGGTCCATTAAAATGTTCTCGGCTACAAAGCCTGCCATATTCACAGGGTCTTTGGCAGATGAGTAAGGTGGTGCATAAGCATGTTCAAATTCTGTAAGCTCATAAATACTGCTGCCTCTTTTTATAACAGAAGCCATCACATCCAGTCGTTTGTCTACGCCATCATATCCTGCTATCTGTGCACTGTACAATCTTCCATCTTCAGGAGAGAATGCAATTTGAATGGCCATCTGTTGGGCGCCGGGATAGTAACCGGCATGTGAACCGCTATGATTTGTAGATACAATATGATTGATTTTAGCCAGCTTTAAATGCTTTGATGCAGTGCCGGCAGTAGCCACGGTCATGTCAAAAACTTTTACAATAGCAGTATTAATAGAGCCTTTGTATTGCTGCTTATTTCCTAAAACTATATTGTTGGCACAAATGCGCCCTTGTTTGTTAGCAGGGCCGGCTAAATAGGTATTCATAGACTGTCCGGTAATGGGATTAGCAAATTCAATTGCATCACCTACTGCATAAATATCAGGATTAGAAGTTTGAAGGTATTCGTTTACCCAAATGCCTTTTGCAGTACCAAGTTGCAAACCCGCTAATTCGGCCAGTTTGGTATCAGGTCTTACACCTATTGATAAAATAACAATATCGGCATCTATGCTTTCATCATCATTTAATAATACAGTTACACCGTCTTCCGATTTTTTAAAACCGGTAACAGTCGTACTTAATCGAAGATCAACCCCTTTTATACGGATATGCTGCTGTACCAAGGCGGCAATAGGAAAATCAACCGGTGCAAGGATCTGGTTTCCCATTTCAATAATACTGACATCCAAACCGAGATCATTCAGGTTCTCGGCCATTTCAAGTCCGATAAAACCTGCACCTATTACCACGGCTTTGCCGGATGATCGTTGAGTAACATAATTTTTAATGTAATCGGTGTCTTTTACATTACGAAGGGTAAAAATCCCCGGCAGGTGGATCCCCGGCAATGGCGGACGAATAGGTTCAGCGCCAGGAGAAAGTACGAGTTTATCATAGCTTTCCTGGTATTCTTCGCCAGTGAGCAGGTTTTTAGCCAATATTTTTTTTGCAGATGCATCAATGCCGGTTACTTCGGTAGATACTCTAACGTCAATATTAAAACGCTGGTTGAAAGCAGCTGCTGTTTGCACAAATAGTTTATTGCGGTCTTTAATAACATCGCCAATATAGTAGGGCAGGCCGCAGTTGGCGTAGGAAATATATTCTCCTTTTTCAAAAATGATGATACTGGCTTTTTCGTCCATTCTTCTGAGCCTGGCGGCTGTGCTGGCTCCACCTGCCACTGCACCGATTACGATATACTTCATAGATTATCTTTTTTACTTTAATTGTTGGCAAAGGAAGATAACTTGCCTGAAGGGTATTGTAACATTAGTTACTGAAACTACCCGATCAGTACCAGTGAATATATGATTCTAATCATGTTTAAAAAAACCTTGGATTTATGTATGGGGTTAGAGATGTTACAGGCTTGCATAGCCGATTTTATTTGCTGAAAAATATGGCATCATTTCAAAATATTTAAAAAATTAAAGAATAAATAAAGCAAATAATAACCAAGAGTAAGAATGGCCTGTCATCCCAAATATGGATTATCCTTCATTTCATTTCCAATTGTAGTTACTGGTCCGTGGCCGCTGTACACTTTTACATCTTCCGGTAATTTAAAAAGTTTTTCCTTTATATTTCTCACCAGGTCTTCATGGCTTCCGTAAGGCAGGTCGGTGCGGCCAATACTGTTTTGAAACAACACGTCGCCGCCGATAATAAAATGTTGCCTGGCGCAATAAAAGCAAATACTTCCCGGCGAATGCCCTGGAGCGTGAATCACTTCTAATTCATCGTCTCTTAAAGAAATAATATCGCCTTCTTCCAGGAAAATAACTTCGCCCTGGTAATTATCAAAAGGCAGATTGAACATTAATCCCGAAGCAGGTGCCATGTCGAGGATAGGCTTTTCCAGGGTATGTGCTTTTAAAGTTAATTCGTATTCTTCCGAAATGAATTTATTGCCAAATACATGATCGAGATGGCAATGGGTGTTCAGTAAAATTTTAGGCTCTAATTTGTTAAGATTTATCACTAGCATGCACTCTTAATCAAAACAAAACCAATTGGTTATGATTTAGTTCTTTGAAATTTTGTTGGTAGTTCGTGTCAAACAGTTGATTGACGGGGGTTTTACTTATTAGGGTCATGCTCAAAATCTGTAGAATTTC
>DATCMY010000367.1:0-11591 GCA_036565505.1 Hanamia sp. | reverse complement strand
ATTAATAACTGATCCATTCTGTCTGCAATTAATACCATCTTGATTTAATAAGTAGTCCAAAGGACTACGTTGAAATCTTAGATGGTATTATGCCGATAGAAAAAGGCATTGGACTATTTGATGGTATAATCGGTATAAGATTATAACAAATGCTCATTATAAAAGTTCTTAAGAAGGAATAGCATTTTCCCAATTCATCCGCCTGTTGTTAAGGATTGATCAAATATATGCCAGAACCAAAATGAAATTTTATTTGATATAAAATTGAATCTACAATTCCCTGATTTTTATATTTTTGAACCAAGCTTCGCTTCCATGATTCTGGAAGGTAATATAGCCTTTTTTAGATTGACCATAAGTGGGAACATCTTTCCATTTTCCGGACATTTTCCTTTTATTCCAGTCATCGCTGTATAATTCATACTCTACCACTTTTTTGCCATTTAGCCAATGTTCTACATGGCCATTATTTACAACAATACGGGCATGGTTCCATTCACCGGCAGGGTTTGGAACAGCGGTGGGCGCAGGATTCATAGCATAGTTAGCTGCTGTGTGTTGCCATTCTTCCAGTTTCTCCGGAAAATTTATATCGTCAATAATTTGATACTCAGGTCCACTTAAATAAGAATAAGCATTGTCTTCAGTAACCATGTATAAGATGCCACTATTTCCTTTAGGAGAAATTTTATAATCAACACTTAAATCAAAATTTTCATACTGGTTTGCAGTCATCAGGTCCGCAGTGATAGCTCCATAATTATCAGAGCTGCCTTTGCAGTGCAGGGTTCCCTTATCAACAAACCATGATTCTGCAGATTGATTCTGATAAGTACGCCAGCCATTCATAGTTTTACCATCAAATAATAAAATATACCCTTTTCCTTTTTCCGTATTTGTTAGATTATTATCAGAAACGTTTTTAGAAGAAGAACAGGAAATGAATTGGGCTGATAATAAAACCAAAAACACTATCAGATTTTTCTTCATAATTTCTTATTTATTCGTGATTACTTTTAAATTTTCAGGATCCCATTCAATTATTTTATTCCTGAAATAACTTTCATTACATAAAAGTGCAGGAGCCGCAGCACGATAACCAAATAAAGCGTTTTCTACTACCTGCCCGTTAGTACGAATGGCATTGATCCAATTGTAATGATGGTCAAAATGTGCTCCTTTATAACCCTCCTCAGCAGTATATACCATCATTTCCGGAGGCACCATGGTCTTGCGTTCATAAACATATTCCTTTCCTGCAGCAGTGTTGTTCTTGGTTTTCAACAGAGGATCATTTGCATCCTCGGTCGCTCTATTTTTATACAAGGTTACTTTATCCCATTCCACTGTCATGGCACCCTCGCTGCCAACCATACGAAGATAATTGGTGCCACCGGTACCATCAACAAAATTCACCCTTAATGAAAGATTGAAAGGAGGATGAATTTTTGTATCAGGATAATCAAACATGCCGAGCATAATATCCGGAACTTCCCGTCCATCTTTCCAATAACGCAGGCCACCTGTAGCCATAATTTTAGTTGGGCCAAGGGATCCGGTTACGAAATGTAAACTTGAGAACAAATGCACAAAAAGATCACCTGATACGCCAGTGCCATAATCACGATAATTTCTCCAGCGAAAAAACCTTTTTGCATCAAATGGCCTTTTGTTGGTAATAGCAAGATAAGTATCCCAATCTACTGTTGACGTGGATGCATCATCAGGAATGGGATATTGCCATGCGCCTGTAGGCGACATGCGTGCATAGAAAGCTTCAGCATAATTCAATGTACCTATAGCACCTTCTTTCAATAATTGCTTTGCCTTTTCATTTCCCAGGGAACTTAAACCCTGGCTGCCCACCTGGAAAACCACTTTATTCTTATTTTGCGCTGCTATTACTGCAGGAGCCTCTGAAATATCGTGCACCATTGGCTTTTCACAATATACATGCTTGCCTTTGTTCATGGCGGCTACAGAAATATCTTTGTGCCAGAAATCGGGTGTCGCTATGATAACAGCATCTACGTCTTTTCTTTCTAAAATTTCCCTGTAATCACGGGTTGTATAGATATCGTTGCCCCAGCGTTTTTTTGCTTCAGCAAGGCGGCCATCATACAGATCACAAACTGCGACTAACTTTACTCCAGGAACCGTAAGACATGTTATAGTATCCGCAACTCCCATACCTCCAGAGCCGATCAATGCTATTTGCACCTGGTCATTTGCCCTAAATTCCTGTTGTGACCGTATCAATTCTTCAAGGTGTCGCTTGCGGTCTTTAGCTGTAATAACGGAGGGGATCATAGCTGCACCTATTACTCCTTTGGTTACATTTGCTATAAAAGAACGTCTTGAATTTTCCGGGTTGATTTTTGACATAACTGTTTTATTAAATTTTATAAATGATACACTTCAGTTGCATTGGGTAAAGATAGAATCTCCTGATTAAGACTATAAATGATCTAAGAATTATTATAGTAAAATATGGATGAAAAGATATGAATAGAAATTTATAATTTGAATTATTATTTTGATATTTCCCGAATTTTTTTTCTGGTTTACCAGATCAGTTTCATTTCAAAAAACAAAATCATGAGCATTACAATTGCCAAACCAGAAATTGAAATTGACAAAGCGATAAAAGAATTAGTACAACACCAAACGGAAAGCTGCACCATTGTGCATTGCAGGTTTTATACTGAGTTTCCGATAGGTGTAAGAATATGGCCCACCACTTTTTTAATAGAAGACAACGGGCGCAAATGCAAACTCATCAAAGCATTCAATATTTCTATCATGCCGGATTGGACGCAGCATTTTATTTTAAATGATTTCATCAGGTTCACTTTAATTTTTGAAGGACTTACCAAAAATTGCAAAACATTTAATTTATTGGAAGATATTACTGAACCGTTTGCCTTTTATAGTAAAGAAATTTCCCGTAATAGCAGGGATGTGTATTATGCAGAAGTTTTTTGCAGAGGGTGATGTTAAATTGTTTTATTGTTGAATTGTTAGATGGTTAAAAACATCGCTGCTGCCATTGGCATCCGCTCCAATGGCTTTGATAGAAGATAAATTAATTACTCAGAAGGTTGTTGGCGGAACGCCAACAACTACAGGGGCGGAAAAGCAAGCAAGAGCGGCAAAAATTGGAATATGGAAAATGAAAAATGCAATCGCGCTGTGGAATTTCAGGAAAAATAAAAAGATAAAAAAGCAGAAAGCTGATTTTTAATATCCGGTTGACGATAGACCCGTTCTTACGATTCCATTATTAACATGCCGCTCCTATAGAGCTATGAAAATATCTCAACGAAATGTTCTACTAATATGTCGCTCCACTTGGGCTATTAAATTGACCTTGATATTTCTTTCACAGGCCTGGAATTGTTGGACAATAAAAAGAGTATCCTGATTAAAAAATAAAAAATGTGATTACCGGAATGATTCATTATCAGAAGAATTACCCTAAAATAAATTATTCTGATCACATCAGTGAAAAATTAAATTACGATTATAACATACTGGCCCCATATTTTCAGAGGTGAAGGGCATTACCATACAGCACATTATCATCCATAAAATTGAAAGAGATAAAAGAAAAGAATTGGCATTAACATTGTAGAGTGAATGCTAATTCACAACTTAAATCAAATTTAAATGAAGAAACTATTACTCCATATTGTAACAGCCGTTACATTATTATCTTTCCCGAATGTAAATTTTGCACAGGCTCCTGATTTAGGCACCGCAGCCAATTTTGTGCTCTTCACTACTGTTGGGGCAGTGACCAATACAGGAATTTCGCAGATTACAGGCAATGTAGGCACCAACAGCGGTTCCAGCACAGGTTTCGGTAATGTGAACGGTGTGATGCACGACCAGGATGGTGCAAGTGCACAAAGTGCAGCAGATTTGCTGATTGCATATAATCAACTGAATTCTGCAATACCCAATTTCTTTCCGTCACCTTTACTTGGAAACGGAGACACCCTTATTGCAGGTGTGTACAAGATACCGGCAGTAACGACATTGAACTCAGACCTTATTTTAAATGCCCAGGGAAATGCAAATGCTGTATTTATTTTTCAAATTCAGGCAGCCTTTTCTACAAATGCAGCATCCAAAGTGAAATTGATTAATGGGGCGATGGCATGTAATGTATTTTGGAAGGTGGAAGGTGCAGTAAGCATGGCTTCAGCAACTTTAATGAAAGGAACCATTATTGCCCACAATGCTGCAATTAACATGAATACCAATGATACACTTGAAGGAAGAGCCCTTTCTATTGCAGGAGCTGTTACCATTGATGGCGTATTGGCATATACCCCCACAGGTTGCGGAAGTCCCGTACTAACCGGACCAACCGCTCCTAACCTTGCTTCCTCAGCCTGCTATGCAATATTTTCTGGTAACGGATCGGTTACAAACAGTGGTATTACGCATGTTACGGGCGATATTGGAACGAATGTTGGTTTAACTACCGGCTATGATCCTTTGTATGTAACAGGTTACATTCATCCTATCCCCGATGGCTATACAGCAGCATGCGCAGCAGATTTGCTCAATGGCTATAATTATCTTAACACCCTGCCTAATGATATTGAGTTGTTGTATCCTGCCCAGTTTGGAAGAAACCTCGTTCTTACGCCACATACTTACATTATGAATGGAGCTACAACATTTACAGATTCACTTTACCTTAATGCTGAAGGTAATTACAATGCCGTATTTGTTATTAAGATAAAAGGTGCCCTTTCAACAAGCACTTATTCAAAAGTTTTGTTGATCAACGGAACGCAGGCAAAAAATGTGTACTGGTCAGTTGATGGCGCTGTGAGCATAAATGACTACTCGGTTTTCAACGGAACGATTGTTTGCAACAACGGAGCAATTAACTTAACCACAGGAGTTACACTTAACGGAAGAGCACTTACAACCGATGGAGCTTTAAGTACCACTGCAATAATTGCCACTTCGCCTTCTGGTAACTGCAACACACTTCCTGTAAGCTGGCTTTACTTCCGTGGTAAGCCTGTCCAACAAAATGTATTGCTGGAATGGGGGACTACTAATGAAATAAATAATGGATTCTTCACCATTGAAAAAAGCCGGGATGCTCAAAGTTTTGAAACATTAACCACTATAAATGCTGCCGGAGGAACTGGAAATGCCGAATACAATTATTCCTTTACAGATCAACAGCCGTATAGCCTGAGCTACTACCGTATATCACAAACTGATATGGACGGACAAAAAAATTACTTCCGCACCATAGAGGTGAAGGTGAATATAAACCAAAACTTAAAAGTGCTGCGCTATGTTCAGGGAAATTATATTTATGTTCAAACTTCGGGTGCAGCGCCTGGCAATGGTTCTATTGAACTGTATAGCATAGACGGTAAAAAAATGTCTTCACAAAAGGTAATGCTGACCAAAGAAGTAAACACGTATAAAATAGAGGGGCCATTGCATAAAGGCATCTATCTGCTCTTTATAGAAAGCCAGGGAGAAAAACTCTATAGTGGAAAAGTCATGGTGCTATAAAAAATTTATGTCCCAGCCGGGTCTCCCACAGGGCGTTCGGCATGTTAACCGCTGCTGCCGCTGGCATCCGCACCAATGGCTTTGATCGAAGATAAATTAATTATTCCCTGTAGTTGTTGGCGGGATGCTAACAACTACAGGGAATAATATTAAAATCAAGTAAGTTGCCTTTAACTGCAATGTCAACATCACTTCCGTTTTTTTCTTATTCCACCACCGCTTCATCCGCAATCTTTAACGCTTCACTTATTATTGCTAATCCTTCATCAATTTGCTCTTTAGTAATGCAGAGTGGCGGCGCAATAAAAACATAATTCCAACGCACAAAAGTATACATTCCTAATTCTTTAATTTTAGCGGCAACATTATTCATCACACCCATTTCACCAGGTTTTGCATTAAAGGGTGCCATTGGCTCTTTGGTCGATTTATTTTTTACCAATTCCAGGCAACCCAACAAACCAGTATTGCGCCAATTCCCTATGGATGGATGTGTTGCTTTTAAAGTTTCTACTTGCGCATCCAGGTATTTCCCCATTGCTACCGCATTCTCAATCAGGTTATCCTCCTCATAAATTTTTAAGGTTTCCAAAGCGGCGGCACAGCAAACCGGGTGTGCTGAATAAGTAAGGCCAAGTGGCAGTACAGCATCATCGTACTTAGATGCGATTTTATCTGATACCATCAAACAGCCAAAGGGCAAATACCCACAGGTAAGGCCTTTTGCCATAGCAATCATATCCGGAACGATTTCGTGATTTTGAAAACCGAACCATTTACCGGTACGGCCAAAACCACTCATCACTTCATCCATTATTAAAAGAATACCATTACGATTGCAAATTTCTCTTACTGCTTTTAAATACCCTTTTGGATACTGAAGGCATCCTGATGAGCCTGATTCGCCTTCCAATAAAATAGCAGCTATATTAGAAGGGCCTTCATAAGCCACCATACGTTCTAATTGTGCCGTACTTTCTTTTAATAAATTCTCTTCGCCATATTCCCAGCGATATAAATAAGGTAAATCGAAATGAACAAAATTGGGCGCCTGTTGTGAATCAACCGGAAGTTTGCGGGGATCACCGCTAGCTGTCATAGCGCCGTTGGAAGATCCATGATAAGATTGATAACGGGTAAAAATTTTATGCCTTCCTGTGTATAACCTGGCTAACTTAATTGCATTTTCAATGCTTGTGGCACCACAAAGAGTAAAGAAAGCTTTATTTAAATCGCCCGGACAGATCTCCGCTAATTTTTTTCCTAATTCGCCACGAACTTTGGTAACACTTGAAGGAGTAACATAACTCACCAGTTGCATTTGCTTTGTAACGGCTTCCGTTATGCGCTGATCTCCGTGGCCGATATTTACATTCATTAATCCCGACGAAAAATCAAGATACCGTTTACCATTGTAATCGTATAAGTAAACTCCTTTTGCATATTCTACGGCAATCGGATTGATGCCTTTTTGTTTACTCCAGGAAAATAAAGTGTAGTCAAGATTTTCATCTATAATTTCCTGTGCTTCTGTTTTTGATGATGTATCTATCATGGTATTTTTTTTAGTTCTAATTGATTCAAACAAGGATTCAATTACCTGGCAATATTTTTATTAATTCACAATTCATAATTCCCAACTTTCATTCCTAACTCATCCAGTTCACCCCCGCTTCCGCATTCCATTTCACTGTTGATTTTTTCAATTTGGTCCAAAATTCTATTGAACTTTTACCGGTAATATCGCCTACTCCAAATTTACTTTCATTCCATCCACCAAATGAAAATGGTTCACGCGGAACCGGCACTCCTACATTCACACCAATCATTCCGGCACTAGCGCGCTCTATGAAGTAGCGCGCCATAGCGCCATTTTGTGTAAACACACTAGCCGCGTTTCCATAAGGATTTGCATTTTCAATAGCCAATGCTTCATCAACTGTTTTTGCACGCATAATGCTGATCACAGGACCAAAAATTTCTTCTTTTGCCACAGACATTTCAGGCGTTACATAATCTATAACTGTGGGGCCTACATAAGTCCCATTTTCTTTTCCCGCAACTGTTGTTTTTCGTCCATCTACTAAAATCTTTGCACCCTGTTCTTCTGCTTCGGTGATGTATTTTTCTATTCTTTCCTGTGAGGCTTTATTGATAACCGCACCAAGATTTTTTCCTGGAATAATTTTTCTTGCCTCATCACAAATTTTATCAATAATAGCATCAACATCACCTACTCCTATCATAGCGCTTGCTGCCATACAACGCTGTCCGGCACAGCCGCTCATGCTTGCTGCTACATTTTGCGCGGTCATACCAGGAATGGCATCGGGTAAAACCATCAAATGATTTTTGGCGCCTCCTAAAGCAAGGCATCTTTTAAAGTTTTTTGTTGCTCTTTGATAAACAATTTTGGCAATCTTTGTTGAACCTACAAAAGACACAGCTTCAATATCCGGATGATCGCAAATGGCTTCAACGATTTCCACATCTCCATTTACAATATTCAAAACGCCATCCGGCAGTCCTGCTTCCTTTAATAAGGATGCTAATTTTCCTGAACTTAATGGAACTTTTTCTGAAGGCTTTAAAATCATACAATTTCCTAAGGCAATCGCATTGGGGATTGTCCAGTTAGGAACCATGCTTGGAAAATTAAAGGGCACAATAGACGCAACAACACCTATGGGAACATGTTCTGACCTGCATTCTATACCACGACTTACTTCTAATAATTCACCTGCAACCAATTGGGGTAATGAACAGGCAAATTCAGTAAGTTCAATACTTTTCTCTATTTCCGCAACAGATTCATCAAAGGTTTTTCCATTTTCTTCAGAGCATAAAGCTGCCAAAGAATCCATATCTCTTTCCAATAAGGTTTTATATTTATAAAAAACCTGTACTCTTTCTTTGATAGGTGTTTTACTCCAGGTGACAAACGCTTTTCCAGCAGCAGCAACGGCTTCATCCAAATCTTTAGAATTAGAAATGCATACTTTAGAAAGCAGGGAGCCATCCAAAGGGGAAATCACATCCAGATACTTTTGGGAAGATGAATCAACAAAATTTCCATTGATAAAATTTCTTGCAATTTCATATTTCATAAATAATATTTTAATCGTTTTAATTATTTTAAATCATTTTAAAATTTCAAACTCGTTAAAAAGGGGAAAAAGTACCCCAATCTATTAGTAAATACAATCCCTAAAGCAAATATTAACGATGAAATTTATTGGTATAATCTTGGTAAATTAATTAAAATAATTTAATCTATAGCCTCTGTTAATTGATTCAATACCAAACCTATAAAATTAAAAATGCTTATTAATTTCCTATGTTAAACCGCAATTTCATTATTATTTTATTTTTTTTTGCCAAAATACATTCCTACGAGGGTTGTATTTCCAATAAAAATAAAATTAATCTGCCTGCTAAAGAATATGATCTTGATAATCCTTCTATCTTAAAATTAAACGATGCATTGCTTGAAATTTCAGGTATATCTTTTTATCCTAAAGACAGCAGCGTGTTCGCCATCTCTGACGAAAATGGTTATTTATTCAAAATCCATTTGGATAAAAACTTTGTAACCGAAAAATGGAAGTTCGATAAAAAACGTGATTATGAAGACCTCTTTTATAAGGATAGCACTTTTTATGTTTTGGAAAGCAATGGAAATATTCACACGCTGAATTTTTCACCGCAGGGAGATACTATCTATACCAGGAAAAGCATTTTTCCGGCTATCGGAAAAAATAAAAACGAGTTTGAATCCCTTTATTATGATGAGGAACGAAAATGTTTTATTATGCTTTGCAAAGATTGCGAAGGAGATAAAAAAAACGCTCTAACAGCATGGAGTTATAACCCCGAAAATGGAATTTACACTCCAACTTCTTTTAAGCTCAATGTTGATTTAATTGCCAAACAAATTGGGGTTGAGAAATTAAAATTCAAACCATCGGCAGCAACTATAAATCCTGTTACCCATGAGGTCTGGATATTATCAGCAATAAATCAATTATTGGTTGTTGCGGATAGCAATGGAGTTTACAAAGAGGCATTTACATTAAACCCGGCAATTTTTACTCAACCAGAAGGGATTTCCTTTACGCCGTCCGGCGACCTGATTATTTCCAACGAAGCGGGAGATAAATATAACACAGGTACGCTATTAATTTTCAAACTGAAAAAAACTATTTGATGCAAAAATATGTTGTATTCATTTTACTATTTATATTTTACAAATCGGCTTTGGCCCAAAAAGATTCTATCCAGGCAAGGATCATTCTTATAGGTGATGCGGGTGAACTTAATTTCGGAAGGCAGCCGGTTGTTGATGCTGCCAGGAACCTGATTCCAATGGATGATAAAACAACTGTCCTGTTTCTGGGTGATAATCTTTATAAAACCGGCTTGCCTGAGAATTTTTTACCAGGATATTTAGCAGCAAAAAATGTTTTGGATTCTCAAATTGATATTGCAAATGGCACTAAAGCCAAAGTGATTTTCATTCCCGGCAACCACGATTGGACAGACGGAAGCCCAAATGGGCTTGATAATGTAAAACGCCAGGAAGCCTATATTAAAATTTCAGGAAATAAAAATGTACAATTTATTCCATCTGATGGTTGTCCCGGGCCTGTAGCATACGATATTTCGGATGATGTTACTTTAGTTTTATACGACAGCCAATGGTTTATTCAAAAAGGAGAAAAACCAGGCATTGAATCTGATTGCGGTTATAAAACCCCGGAACAATTTTATAACGAACTTGCTGATATTTTGAGTAAAAATTCAAAAAAATTAGTAATACTCGCCGGCCACCATACCTTAAAAAGTTATGGAATACACGGAGGCTATTTTAATCTAAAACAATATATTTTTCCTTTAACTGATTACCGACCCAATCTCTGGATTCCACTTCCCATTATAGGTACAATTTACCCTATAGCAAGAGGCATTTTTGGCACGCCCGAAGATTTGCATTATCCCGCCTATGCAAATATGATCGACAATATAGAAAAAATAGTAAAACACAATCCCAATGTAATTTTTGTGGGTGGCCATGAACATACACTTCAACTCATAAAAGATAGCAGCAATTTTTATATTGTTAGTGGCGGAGGCGCAAAAAAGACACGTGTATCTAACAATAAAAAACTATTGTTTGGCGCAGAATCATTGGGTTTTGTCACGCTGGAAATCTCTAAAAATAAAAATGTTCATCTGGATTTCTATACCGTAAACAAGGATTCTGCAACTCATTCTTTTGCAAAAAATCTTTTTAATTTTTCTTACCTGCAAGACAAACCTGATTCTACAACAATCCCTGAAGCTTTACCAACCATGGCTTTTAAAGATAGCGTTACTGTGGCAGTCAATAAAACTTATAACGATATTTCCGGCATGCATTCCATTATTTCAGGAACTAATTATAGAAAAGAATGGGCACAGCCTGTTCATTTAAAAGTTTTTAGGATTGACAAAGAAATGGGAGGTTTTACAATAAACAAACTTGGTGGTGGACGCCAAACCAAATCATTAAAACTTAAAGACAAAGATGGTAAAGAATGGACTTTGCGCACTGTAGATAAAGACCCCGAAGGCGCAGTTCCGGAAGCATTGAGAGGTACCATAGCCCAAACTATAGTACAGGATATGATCTCAGCACAATCTCCTTACGGCGCACTGGCAGTTCCCCCTCTTGCCGAAGCAGCTAATGTGATTCATGCGAGCCCGAAATATTATTTTGTTCCTGATGATCCAGCTCTTGGACAATATCGCCAGGTGTTTGCTAATAAAGTTTGTTTACTTGAATTAATGAATCCTGAGGAAGAAGATGCCAAAACAAAAAGCACGGTAAAAGTGATTGATAAAATGATCAGCGACAGCAAAAATCATGTAGACCAGGAAGCTGTATTACGGGCACGCTTACTCGATATGTTTATAGGCGATTGGGACCGGCATTTCGATCAGTGGAAATTTGGCACCAACGATACAGGTGTTGGTAAATTATATTATCCTATACC
>DATCMY010000366.1:0-49326 GCA_036565505.1 Hanamia sp. | reverse complement strand
CAATAATACTTCAGGCTCCATGGCGATGGCCCTTGCAATACATAAACGCTGTTGTTGGCCACCAGACAGAAAAGTACCTTTTTTATGTAGTGAATCCTTAACCTCATTCCACAAGGCGGATTTTTGTAATGACTGCTCAACAATCAAATCTTTGTCTGCCTTCGTCATTTTCATTCCATTGAGTTTATAACCGGCAATTACATTATCGTATATACTTAAGTTTGGGAAGGGATTGGGCCGCTGAAATACCATCCCAATTTTATGACGTACAAATATCGGATGCATCCCGTATATATCTTCATCATTCAACATCATTTTACCTTTTGTGGTAGCGCCTTCTATCAATTCATGCATACGGTTAATACAGCGCAGAAAAGTTGTTTTGCCACAACCTGATGGCCCCATTACGGCCACAACATTATTTTTCGGAATTTCAATGTTCACTTTCTTTACCACATGATTTTCTCCAAAGTAAGCATCAAAATCAATAGCTTTTAAAATTGTATTTTCCATCTTCTGGTTGTAATCTTTGTAATTATGTTCAATAATAATACCCATAAAAGCAAAATCAGCGCTGCGCCCCAGGCAAGGTTATGCCATTCATCATAAGGGCTGGTGGCATAATTAAAAATCAACAATGGCAAACTTTGCATTGGTTTTAAAATATTTGCCGAGAAGAATGGATTCCCAAATGCAGTAAATAATAAAGGAGCTGTTTCTCCTGCTATTCTTGCAATTGCTAAAATAATACCCGAAAGCACGCCACTAAAACCACAAGGTAAAATAATTCTTAAAATAACTTTATGATACGGTAACCCCAAGGCCAGCCCGGCCTCCTTTAATGTTGAAGGTAATAATTTTAAGGTTTCTTCCGTAGATCTTACTACTATTGGCAGCATCATAATTGCTAAAGCAATGCTACCCGATAGTGCAGAAAATGTACCCAATGGCTTTACTATCCAGAAATAAATAACAATACCTACAACAATCGAAGGAGTGCCTTGCAATACATCTACTGACAGGCGGCACCAATATGACAAAGTAGTTTTTTTGTTTTCACTTAAATATATGCCACCCATTATACCAAAAGGAATAGCAATAATTGCAGCAGAGAAAACGATCAGCAAACTACCCATAAGCGCATTCGCAATCCCGCCGCCCGTCTCGCCTACAGGCTTTGGCAGGTTCACCAGAAAATGCCAGTTAATTTTGGTAAATCCTTCTTTTAAAATATAAATAAGTATTATAAATAGGGGAAGTGTGCAAAGTATAGAAAGCAATATGATTACTCCTTTGAAAAACTTACTTTTCCCTATTCTGTATTTTATATTTGGGGCCATAAATTAATCAGTTGTAAATCGTTTAATAATTCTTTTCCCTATTATATTAATAACGACTGTAACCAGGAACAAAACTAATCCTAGCTCTATTAATGATGATAAATAAAGAGTACTTGCAGCTTCCGTAAATTCATTAGCAATTACACTCGCCATTGTATTCCCGGGATCAAAAATACTTTTTGGAATTAGACTTGTGTTTCCAATTACCATCGTTACTGCCATGGTTTCGCCCAATGCTCTTCCAAGAGATAATAAAATACCAGCGAACAACCCCGATTTGGAATAAGGTAAAATAACAGCTTTGATAACTTCAAACCTGGTAGCGCCTAAAGAATAGGCAGCTTCTTTTAATGATGAGGGTACCATTCGAATCATTTCCCTGCCCAATGATGCGGCGTAAGGAATAATCATAATGGCCAAAATTAAGGATGAGGTAAATATCCCAATACCATAAGGGGTTACTCCAAGTTTCAATTCTAAACTGCGAACGATAGGAACCAAAACAAACAATCCCCAAAAACCATAAATGACTGATGGGACGGCTGCTATAAGTTCTATAGAATTTTTCAAGAATTCAGAGAACCAACCCCTGGGGTAATATTCTCCCAAAAAAATAGCTATTGAAAATGAAAAAGGTATTGAAATAATTAAGGCTAAAAATGAAGTTAGTAAAGTACCTAGCAAAAAGGGATAGGTGCCATAAATATTAGCTACCGGATCCCAGGTTTTTCCCAATAAAAAACTGAAACCTAATGCTTTTATGGAAGGCATAGATTGTACTATCAATGTCAATAAAAAGGCAACCACCAATACAAGAATACTCAATGCAATCAACACAAGAGAAGATCTAAAAACCTTCTCCATACGTATCTGGCGAAAAGATCGCTTTATTTTAATGTTCTTCCAAACATCCATTTTGGTTATATATGAAATTTCCCGCAGCAATAAATTGCTGCGGGAATTTCTTGATTTTATAAATGATAATTTCAATGCAATGATAAGAAATTTATTACAATATAGGTTTGCCATCGTATGTGGCAGACTTAAGAATTGCTTCTGCTACCGCTACTGCGGCAGGAGACAATGGTGCATAATTTAATCCCTCACAATATTGCTGGCCATCGTGAATATTCCACATAAATAATTTTAAAAGATTTTGGGCTCTTCCTGAAGAACGTTTATTATAATTTTGCTCTTTGTAAATCAGTGCCCATGTAAAACCACTTATTGGATACCCATCTGCGGCATCTGTATTGGTTAATGAAACTTTGGAATCAGCAGGCATTTGAATATTTCCAGCAGCGCTGGTAGATGCTATACTTGGTGTAATAAAATTACCTGCTTTATTTTGCATTTTTGCATAAGCCATTTTATTTTGAACTGCATAAGCCAGTTCAATATAACCTATTCCACCTGGTGTTTGTTTAATAAGTCCTGCTACACCTTCATTGCCTTTTCCACCCAGACCCAGTGGCCAGTTTACAGCAGTGCCTTTACCTACTTTTGATTTCCATTCATCACTCACTTTTGAAAGATAATCTGTAAAAATATTGGTGGTACCACTACCATCAGACCGGTGAGCGATAACAATGGTGGTAGCCGGTAATTGCACGCCTTTATTAATTGCAGCAATTTTTGCATCATTCCATTTGGTAATTTTCCCAAGATAAATATCTGCAAGCACTTCAGGACTTATCTTCAAGGTATCTTTTACTTCAGGCAAATTATAACTTATTACAACTGCACCTGAACACATAGGAATATGCAAAACGGGCACTCCCATTTTCTGTGCTTGTTCCTCAGTTAAAGGAGCATCAGAATCACCAAAATCAACTGTTTTATTAGTTAATTGGAGAATTCCACCTCCTGAACCGATTGACTGGTAATTTATTTTTAACCCGGTTAATTTATTATATTCTGAAAATTGCTTGGAAAATAAAGGATAAACAAAAGTACTTCCTGCACCTAAAAGTGTTTTATCATCGCTTGAAGTAGCGGTTGAATCTGTTCCGCTTTTATCGGATGAGCCACTGTTGCAACCTGGTGTAACAGCACCAGCAATTGCTAATACAAAAGATGCTAAGAGCAAGCTTTTTATTTTTGATTTTAATTTCATAACTAATTTTTTAAGGTTGTTTTTAAGTTTAAAATTGTAGTATATTTTTTATAATTGAAGAATGATAATTACTTTCCAAATACATAATAAAAGGTTAGCCTGTAACTAAGATCATAACTGTCATATTTTGATGCAAAGCCCTGGTTGGTGTATTTAGTATACCAGATGTTTGGCATAAGGTGAACGCTTTTTATGGGCGTAAAATCTAAACCGGCCGTAATAAATTGTTCCTTTGTAGATGGGTCATTAAAACCGCCAGTATTCCCTACATACTTATTATACTTACTGTTATCAATTTTATTATCCGGATTCAAAGCATCGAAACGTGCAAAGAAATTTAATTTGTCTTTTACAATTGGCCCATGCGTAAATATGGAAATCCCCTTTGCCTGCACAGTTAAAAGATCAACATTGCCTGTAGCAATTTCTGTAGCCTGGTTATCATTTTGAAGCCTATTGCTATAAGCTTCCACACCAAGTGTAATTTTTGGTATAGTATAAGCTACCAAACCTTTGATCATGCTTCTTGAGTGCTGCTTCCCAGAAATAGGGTCCATGCGATTATAATCCATGTATAAATTTACATAAAGTTTTTTATCAAGGAATTTTCTCCAAATGTCTCCATATAGCCATTTGTATTTATCTCCTTCAAGTTTAGCACCAGTTCCATTTCCCACCATTACATCATAACCAAAATTTCCCTTTTTTGGATCAAACTTTCCTTGTAATGCAGCTCCCAAATCAAATGAAGGAGTTCCGCGATTATCAATAATTGTCTTTTCTATTGAGCGGTAGCCCCATAAAGGTTCTGACGACATAGCGAAACCCGGTGTTGATACCTGGCCAAGAACCAGATCGGTACCTTTCCAGACATCTTTAATGCGCAAATTTGCAAGCTTTATGTAAAAAGCAAGTTTGTTATCAGTTAATGCATCACCGCTGGTGGCCCCATTTGACCCCTCAAGTAATACTTCAGCAGAAAATTTCTTGCTGATATTATAATTATAACCAAGATAAAGGCGCCGTATCTGAAATGCATTTCTACCTTTCGGGATACCTGTATATTGGTTACCACCACCCCTGTTCAATGTATCACTATGACCTTTGTAAAAAAAATCTGCGAAAGAATAACCCCATAATCTTCCTGTATTTGGAGTACCTGCATTAAAAGCAGAGTCAGAATTGACGGTAAATTGGGCTTTTAAGGAACTGCTCGCAAATAAACCAAAACTTAAGAATGCAATAAAAAATAAACGTTTTTTAATAACCACTGAGTACATATAATTTTTTTTTGCAAAGAAACCATTGTTATGTTACTCAATTGTTACGTCAACATTAAGTTAAGGTTAACAACCTAATAGATTTTAAAAAAAGGAATCCTTATCCAAAAAATTATAACCAACCTCAAAAAATATTTAAATGTGGATATCACTACTTTTGCGAAAAAAAGGATTTCAATTCTTTTGTAAAGGATTTTTACCAAAGGAAAAGTAATTTGCAATAGTTTGAAAATAATGCTGAAACAGTAATTGAGATAGCTTCCCAATTGGATTATGGTACATGAAATGAATTTTGAAAAAAGAGAAATTTACAATTTCTATAAGTGCCCTTGTGGAAGCTTTTGAATATTATATTAAACATTAACTTAGCTTAATCATTAGCACAAATACTTTTGTAATCAATTTTTGTTACTTTGTATTATGAATAAAATATTAGTCACAGGAGGATGCGGTTATATTGGAGCTCATACCATTATTGACCTTATTGAAAACGGATTTGATCCAATAAGCATTGATAATAATTCAACATCAACCAATGCATTATTAAATGGTATAAAAGAAATCACCGGGATTAGTGTAAAAAATTATAAAGTTGATCTCTGCAATTTTGATGAAACGTATGCTGTATTCCAGGAGAATACTGATATCAAAGGCATTATTCATTTTGCCGCCTATAAAGCAGTTGGCGAATCTGTTGAAAAACCATTAATGTATTTTGAAAATAATTTATTCTCTCTTATTAATATTTTAAAATGTGCCAAAGAATTTAAGGTACCGCATTTTATTTTTTCTTCCTCATGCACGGTTTATGGAAGCCCCGATAAAATACCCGTAACAGAAGAATCACCCACGAAACCGGCAGAATCACCTTATGGCGCTACCAAACAAATGGGTGAACAAATCGTAAGAGATGTAACTGCATCAGGAGAAATGGAAAGTATCTTATTAAGATATTTTAACCCCGTTGGCGCTCATCCCACAGCTTTGATAGGCGAATTACCTGTAGGAAGGCCTCAAAACCTGGTGCCAGCCATTACACAAACTGCCATTGGAAAATTAAAAGAAGTTACCGTTTACGGCGATGATTATCCCACTAGAGATGGTTCCTGCATCCGGGATTATATTCATGTATGCGATATTGCGCATGCTCATACACTTGCTTTGCAATACTTAATTAAAAATAAAAATACTGACAGATGTGAAATCTATAACCTGGGCACTGGTAATGGAGTTTCTGTTTTAGAAGCTATACTCGCTTTTGAAAAAGTAAGTGGAAATAAACTTAATTATAAAATAGGCCCCAGAAGACCCGGAGATATTATGGCCATCTATGCAAACAATTCATTAGCAAAAGAAAAATTGGGCTGGATTCCAAAATATTCTTTAGATGAAATGATGGCTACCGCCTGGAAGTGGGAATTGAAATTAAAACAAGATGATGCTTTGCACAACAATCCTAATTTTCAGATGAATTAGTTTTTTTCAAAAAACCGTTTATATAAGATGATATTACAAGTAATATTTCGAGATGGATAATCGGGGAATTTCATATTATGTAACCTTTTGTAAATTAATGGCGCATCTACATTAACTATTCATTAAATTTGTTGTTGTCAACAACTTTACCAAGTAATGGCATTTATAGATATTAAACTTCCTAAGGCACTTTCAAAGGCATTGAATATACCTGTTACCTGTGCTAAAAGGCAGCAATTGAAAGTGCTGGAAAAACTATTAAAAAAAGCACGGTTCACCGAATTTGGCCAAAAATATCTATTCGATCAAATCCTGTTAAGCAAGTATCCCGGCAAATATTTTCAGAAAATAGTTCCCACCTTTAATTATGATAAAATATTTAAAGAATGGTGGTTTAAAGCCCTGGATGGCAAACCGGATGTTTGCTGGCCCGGTACTATTAAATTTTTTGCATTAAGCAGCGGCACCAGTGAATCTTCGAGTAAATATATTCCTATCACCAAGGAATTAATAAGGGCCAATACACTTACCAGCATCAGGCAATTAATTAGTCTTGCTTCTTATAATAATGTTCCTAAACAATATGTGGGTAAAGGCTGGCTAATGCTGGGCGGAAGTACTCATTTACAAAAAAGCGCTACTTACTATGCGGGCGACCTAAGTGGCATTCAGGCAAAAAATATCCCATTCTGGTTCCAGGGTATGTACAAGCCCGGAAGAAAAATCGCTAAAGAAAAAGACTGGTCAAAAAAATTGGATGAAATTGTAGAAAGAGCCCCTGAATGGGACATTGCTTTTTTAGTAGGAGTGCCTGCATGGGTGCAGCTTTGTATGGAAAAAGTAATTGAACGTTATAAGCTAAAAAACATTCACGAAATATGGCCCAATCTTGCTTTTTATGTACATGGCGGCGTAGCGCTGGAACCTTACAAAAAAGGATTTAACAGGTTATTGGGCAAGCCAATAACTTACATAGAAACGTATTTGGCAAGCGAAGGTTTTTTAGCTTACCAAAATCGCCAGGATGCCAAAGGCATGAAACTCGCCATTAATAATAATATCTTTTTTGAATTTGTTCCGTTTGATCATAAGAATTTTGATTTAGATGGAAATATGGTAACTAACCCGGAAACTTTGATGATACATGAGGTAGAAAAAAACAAGAATTATGCTATTTTAATTAGTACTAATGCCGGCACGTGGCGCTATTTACTTGGCGATACCATTCAATTTGTAGATCTCGAAAAATGCGAAATTATTATTACCGGGCGCACAAAACATTTTCTGAGCCTTGTAGGTGAGCACCTGAGTGTGGATAATATGAATAAGGCAATTAACCTGGTAAGTGAAGAGTTAAATATTTCTATCGGCGAATTTACAGTGGCGGGAGTACCTTATGGCAACTTCTTCGCTCATCATTGGTTTATTGCCACAGATGATCATGTAAATTCTGAAACCCTGAAGATAATGATAGATCAAAAATTAAAAGAATTGAATGACGATTATGAAGTAGAAAGAAAACATGCCCTTAAAGAAATTTTTGTAGATGTGCTGAGCGAAGATACTTTTATGAGCTTTATGAAATCAAAAGGAAAAGTAGGTGGCCAGCATAAATTTCCAAGAGTATTAAAAGGAAAGATGCTGGAAGACTGGCAGAAATTTCTTAAAGAAGAAAAGGTTAAATTTTATTAATGTTATTATAACCATACAGTTACCATTTTTATTGTAGTTTTATCCTCCTTCGATTTATTAAAACTTAAATTTTATTCCGTTTCATGATTGATGCTATAGAAGCAATATTAAAAGGCCTTGCAATGGGGTTATTGCTTGCTCTTTCAGTTGGGCCTGTAATATTCACTATCATAAAACAAAGTATAAATAATGGCAGGGGTGGTGGATTTAGTTTTGTAATTGGTGTATGGATCAGCGATTTTTTATTAGTCGTATTAAGCAATGCTTTTTCTGAATGGGTAACAAAAATGCTTGATTTCAAAATGCAGATAGGAATTGTTGGAAGTGCGTTTTTAATAGGCATGGGCGTTTTTTATCTTTTTTTCAAGAAAGTGCATATACATCCTGAAGACATTTCTTTACCTCCTTTAAAAGGCAGCGATCATGCAAAGATTGTACTCCAGGGGTTTTTATTAAATACCCTAAACCCCGCGGTGATGGCTTTCTGGCTTACAGCCGCTACCGCTATTGCAGTTACGCATACTACCCGCGACCGGATTATAATTTTCGCCACCGCACTTGTGTTGAATATGAGCGCTGATGTTATAAAAGTTACCCTTGCCGGTAAATTGCGAAAAAAATTAACTATAAAAAATATTAGGTTGATCAATAAAATATCAGGCTTAATTTTATGCATATTTGGCGCAGTCCTTCTTATAGGCGTTTTGCTTTATGTAAAAAAAATATAATTATGAGGTTTTTATTGGTTCTTCTCAGTACCCTTTTTTTTACTGTTACATGCACGGCACAGAATGATCTGCTTATTTTGAAAAAAAATAATCGTACACAACAAACCTTTTTTCCCGGCAGTGAAATGACATTTTCAACAGCTAAAGGATCTTATAATGCTTACGTTACTTCCATTCAAAAGGATTCTGTTTATCTGGTTCAATATGATATACGCCAGGTGCCCACCAATCTCGGAATATATATGTTGGATACTATTGCGAGATATAATTTCGGTATCAATTATCGCGATATCACCGGTTTTGGAAAAATGAATAATAAATTTGACTGGAACGCATCAGGAGGTGCCCTATTTGGCGGAGGAATTCTTTTAACCACAGTTGGATTGGGCACATGGATTTTTGCAAAACCGAATACCCGTTATTATGCAAGGCCGGCTCTTGTAATTGGCGCGGCAGCTCTGGCAGGCATTGGATACCTGCTTTTAAAATCGCATAATAAAGGCATGCCGTTGGGTAAAAAATATACATTGCATTATATAAAAGTGAAATAGTAAAATGTTTTTCTGTTGAGTAATAAAAAAAAAGTAGAAAGAAAAGGGTTTTTCCGGAGAGTAGCACGCATCATTTTGAAAATCATTCTTTATGGTTTTCTGTTTTCCATTTTTTACATTCTCTTTTGCAAATGGATTAATCCTCCCATTACCCTCACACAGTTAGGAAGCATTTTTGGCGGGCATGGCCTGCATCGGGATTATGTAAAAATGAATGAGATGAGCCCGAATATAAAACTGGCAGTAATGGCCGGCGAAGACCAACTGTTTCCCGATCATGATGGTTTTGATTTTAAAAGCATTCAAAAGGC
Organism: Hanamia sp.; assembly: GCA_036565505.1. Taxonomy (GTDB): domain Bacteria; phylum Bacteroidota; class Bacteroidia; order Chitinophagales; family Chitinophagaceae; genus Ginsengibacter. The sequence continues at coordinate 39,832 of DATCMY010000366.1, read as the reverse complement.
TATGAAGCATAATCAAAAAAGTAAATCATTGAGGGGCGCCAGTACCATAAGCCAGCAGGTAGCAAAAAATGTTTTTCTATGGCAGCATGGAGGTTATTTCCGTAAAGGATTAGAAGTATATTTTACTTTTATGATAGAGCAGATCTGGGGAAAAAAACGTATTCTGCAGATGTATCTGAATGTAGCCGAAATGGGTGAAGGAATTTTTGGTGTTGAAGCTGCTGCCCAACATTATTTTAAAAAATCAGCAAAGGAATTATCAAAAAAACAAGCAGCCATGATTGCGGCATGCCTGCCTAACCCTAAAGGATACACGATAGTACCATTATCTGCGAGAGTAGCTTCACGATACCCATGGATATTAAGGCAAATGAATAACCTGGAAGCAGATCCTGATGTACAGGAGTTATTGAAATAGGGTTCTACAATAGCAATGTTGTCAAAGCATATAGCCCGCCAGAATTAATTCCAGGTATAGGTACCTACTCCACCCGCTGGCAAAGTTGAGGTAACCCATTTACCTTTAAAACGGATATTAAAATTTTCCTCTGCCGATCCATCATTTTCCACAATCAGTACTTTTTTGCCAGCAGGTGTTTTAAAGGCTACATTTTGCAAAGTGGCTGTGTTATTACTGCCAATTCTTACTGACCCTGCAGGTACAAATTTTGAGGCATGTGCAACAATATAATACCCTACATTTCTTGTTACACTTGTACCAATGGTCAATGCTCCCTTACATTGTGTACAACCGCCCGGTGTATGAGGATTATAAGAAGGGTCATTTGCAAGATTCCATTCCAATGCCACACGGCTCCAGTTACGCATGGAACCAATGATAACATTTTTAAGATGCCATTTTAGATCGCCACCAAAATCTCCGGTAGAAGAGGTCCATTGTTCTGTAAAATATACAGCTTTATCAGGGTATGCATTATGCACTTGTGATAATGCACTAATATTACCGGCATACAAATGGAAGGCAGAACCATTTACAAATGCATTAGCTGCGGGGTCATTTAAAATTGCAAGCGGATATTCCGGATGATCACAATTATGATCGTAAGCAATAATTTTTGTAGTGATACTCGCAGATTGAAATGCAGGACCAAGATTATTTTTTATAAAGTTAGTTTCTTCCTGTGCAGTCATTACAAGGCTAGGATTATTTCCAGGGTTTAATGGTTCATTTTGCGGTGTTACTGCGTCTATGGTAATACCGTTAGCTTTCATTTGCTGAATATATTTTACAAAATAGCGGGCATACACATCATAATATTGAGTTAGCAAACTACCGCCAATAGAGTTGCCATTATCTTTCATCCATACTGGCGGGCTCCATGGCGTTGCTAAAATTTTAACACCAGGATTGATCAATAAAATTTCTTTCAGCAATGGAATCAAATCTGTTTTGTCTGGATTAAGGCTGAAGTTAGCAAGACTGGTATCACTTTGCCCCGTTGGCATATCATCGTAACTAAAAACAGAAGCATTAAGATCAGATGCGCCAATGCTGATACGCAGGTAATTAATCCCAATTGAATTATTATCATTCCCGAAAAGTTCTTTTAATAAGTTTGCTTTATCGGTCGCATTCAATTGATTAAAAACAAAAGCACTTCCTCCGGTCAACGTATATCCAAAGCCATCAATTGTTTGAAAAGTCTGTGTGGTGTCGATATCAATATTAGAATTTGAATTTGAATTAGTCCCAAAAGAAAGAACAACAGATTGCTTTTTTAATAAAACGGATTGGTCATTTTTAGTGAGCCAAAAATCCATGTCATTTGTCCCTGCACCAGGCGGTGCTGGTGGAGTTGGCGGAGTAACAGTGCTGCCTCCTGACTTTTTAGAACAGGAAAAAGCAATAGCTATAAACCCTATAAAAATTATGCTGAAAATTAGGAACCATTTTGACATTGTCTTTTAAATTTTAAAATAAAATGCAGATAAAAACAACCCTGTACCAGCTAAATTGAATTTCAATATTATTCAGAATAGTGTAGGAAATAAATTTCCTAATTATTATCTGATCTTTTTTACAGAAATCTCAGAATTGGTAACCGGATTAGAAGTTCTTTACCTCTTTTATTCCATGCAATTTCTGGAAATATATTCGAATACTATGCAAAAGTATGAATCAATAATGCCAATGATGTTTATTAACTAATTGATTAAATAAGGCTTTATAATGCCTTGCCAGATTTTATATCCTTTTGCATTCATGTGAAGATTGTCTTCAATAAAAATATCCTTCCGGGGTTTTCCATCCTTGTTCAACATTTTATGATATACATCTATAAAAGAGGCATTCTTTTTTCCCTTCAAATATTTTTTGATCATTAAATTCCCTTCAGCCATTTTTTGCATCAGGCGCAGCCTGCTTGGGCTTGGCTTTATTGAAACAAATGCAATTGGTACCACAGGCATCTTATTTCTAATCAATTGAAATAAATGTTTAAATCTCGTAAATACCAACTGTGCGGTTACCGTATCAGATTCCGCAAAATCATTCTCCCCGCAATAAATAACTATTTGTTTGGGTTGATAAGGAAAGATAATATCATCCGTATATCGTATTACGTCGGGTAAAGTAGAACCTCCAAAACCCCGGTTTATAATTGTATATCCGGGGAAATAATTTTGCACATCTACCCACTTCCTGAAAGATGAACTGCCAACAAAAAGAATTGCGTGTTTTGGAGGAAAGCTAATACTATCCTTGCTTTTGAAGGCCTGTATTTCCTGGTAAAACGGAGGTTCTTGCGCATAACCTCTTCCAAAACTTATGACGATAAATAAAATAGTAAATATATATCTGAAGAAATTTTTCATACTGAATGGTTTTAAAAAATATAGGGGAAACAAAACTTTTGTGACATGATTATTCAACTTTAATCACTTTCGTTCTTGATGAAACTCCATTTTCATTGATGGCTTCAATAGAAAAATAATAAGGTTTTTCTTTATCCATTGTTTTGAGCCAATACTCATTTGCATCATTTACCATAATGCAATTGTACAATTTATCCGGTGCAGTTCCCAGGTAGATATTATAAGCAAAAGCATTATCTACAGGCCTCCATTTTATCCAGGCGCTACGCTTATCTTTTTCAGTTCTTAAAACAATAAAATCCTTTACAGAATCAGGTTTAACGCCATTACCGTTACCAAAAACACGCAAACCACTTATGGCAAATTTACCGGTTGGCATGTGAATATTTACAAGCTTCAGAAACCTTGCCTCTACGGGCTTTCCCAATTCAATATAATCATGCGGAACATCAGATTTGTTATTGCTTTTATCAACAAGTATATTCCATTTTTTTCCATCAACTGAATAATACAATTTATATTGATGATAAATACCAATTTGCTTTCCCAGGAATTCAGCGTCCTGGTCAGCATAGTTAATCTGTATCGCATTTACCGTACTTTCATTTCCTAAATCGGTTTGTATCCATTCTCCTTTATTCCCTGAAGCAGCGCTCCAATAGGTTTTAATATTTTCATCAACAGCATTATTAGCATGAAACCCCCCAAGTGTAGACGAAACTTCCACAGGTTTATTATAATTAAGTAGCATCCATCCTGTGAAACCACTTTTTAAATGATCGGTGGCTCCGGCAGGCAAATAATGCGGGTAATCACCAAAAGCTGCATCCATGTACATTATATCATCTTTATCAAAACCTGCGGGCCATATTCCAATTCTTCTTTCAAAATTATTTTTTACAGAGATTGCGATTGTTGATACATGCCACCAGTTTTTAAAATTATCCTGAAAGGTAGATCCATGACCTGCTCCTCTGGCAAATCCTCCGGGCTTAAAAGACAAAGGATCGGATTGTGGCGTGAATGGCCCTAAAGGGTGCTCACCTACAATAACTCCATCTGCGTAACCACTAAATTCAGTACCAGGTGCGCCATATTGCAAATAATATTTACCATTATGTTTCGTCATCCATGAGCCTTCAATAAAAGGATCGAGAAAAGTATTATCCATGTATTCACCAAAGCGCTGCCATCCATAACGCCAATCTTCCAAAGAATACATTTCTTTTCTTGTTCCGACAGGCTGCATTGTAGTACGATTGAGTTCTATTCCATATAATGGGTATCTGTTACTGCTCCCGTTATACATATATAATTTACCATCATCATCTGTAAAAAAATCAGGATCCCATCCGCCAATTGCAAATGAATCCACCAAAGGTTTCCAATCATTGGCCTTGGGATTTGTGCTCATCCAAATTGTAAAGTTAGAAGTGTATGTTGAACCAAAAACAATCATGGTATCCCCAACAATTCCAACCGCCGGAGCACAAAGTTCATCATATCCAGCGTTCCAGGGACGTAAAAATCTCTTTGAAATAAAATTCCAATGAAGCATATCACTGCTCCACCAATAACCCCATTGATTGGTTGAGAATAAGTAATAATCTCCTTTATAGTTTACAATAACCGGATCGGCTGTTGCCCTGTGGTGGCCCCATTCACTAAAGTTGGGAATGGGTGTATAGCCATAATCAATATTGATTGGGTTACAATAGGTCTTTTGCTGCGCAGATAAAAATTGCACACTGCAAATAAAACATAACCATATTAAAACTGATGAACGTAACGCCAAAACTAGTTTAGATCGTAAGCACAAACATAAATTCATTTTTATTTATTTAAGTTTAAAAAAATCAGTATTCAACCAAATATCCCTCCAATATTTTTGTTGGAGGGGCCATTCTTCATCTCTTTTCTATTGAACCTGTTTTTTTATTTTTTACAATAAACTTTTTTTCTCCAGAGGGAAGCACTTCCTCTTTTATTAAATAATAATCATCATCATAGCTTGCCATTTCTTTTGTTGATTTCTTTTCGTTAATCCCTCTCCATTCTTCAAGGTTAACCGGTTCCCATTTTTTTGTTGATGCTGAAAGATAAGCTGCATCTAAAATTGCGTTGACGATATATCCATCATAAAAATTTTCATTGGGCTGCCTGTTATTTTCTATGGCTTCAAACATATCGGTAAACATATGATTGTAGCCGAGTTCATTCACTTCATCTCCTACGGGAAAAAGCCAGCCGGAATTACTTTCTGCTTTTTCAGCAATATAACTGCCAGCCTTACCCGAAGTAAACATTTCAAATCCTGTCCGCAAAAAATTATTTGTCCAGATAGTACCTTCAGTTCCCATTACTTCATCCCTTAAGTCCATGCCCCCACGAAATGTCCAGCTTACTTCAAACTGCCCGATGGCGCCGTTTTCATACTTCACTAATCCAATGGCATTATCTTCTGCTTCTATCGGATGAACCCTGGTATCTGCCCAACACATTACTTCAACAGGTTTAATATTTTTCCCGATAAAATTTCTGCTTATCTCTACGCAATGGCAGGCAAGGTCAATCATTGCACCACCTCCGGACTTTTCTTTATCCCAAAACCAATCGCTGTGTGGGCCGGGATGTGTTTCCCTGCTTTTTGCCCAAATTACTTCTCCAATACTGCCACTCTTTATACTTGCCAATGATTTTAAAAATTTGGGTGAATAGCATAAGTCTTCAAGATAACCCCCTTTTATATTTGCTTTGTCAACAGCACGAAGCATTTGCAAAGCTTCCTTCGCATTGCGGCCCAAAGGCTTGGTGCATAGCACATGCTTTCCTGCTGCACAACAGGCAAGTATTGCTTCGAGATGCATATCATTTGATAAAGCAATTATTACTGCATCAACGTCATTGTGCTCTACACATTCTTTTAAACTATCAGTGTAATGCGGCACTTTATAATCATCCGCAAACTTTTTAGCGTTTGCCGTAGTGCGACTGTATACAGTGGTAATTACATCTTTTCTACGCTGCGCTACTAAGGCATCAGCATAGAAGCGGGCAATAAAACCGGAACCAAGAATTGCTAATTTCATAATAGTATATTCGATTTATTAAGTGATTATATTTTGAATTCCATTTTAATTTTTTACTAATCTCAAAATCAGGAAGGCTTATCAAACAATATTTTATTTTAAATTCATAAATAATCATCCTGATTTATTTACTTAATCTTTAGTATGTGAAAATAACCACGAATCATTATTTTAAAGCTTCATCTTTTTCTTTTTCTAAAAAATTATTCGACTCCTGCAATTCTTTCGTATCCCACTGTAACATTGCCTCGTCAGGAACAACTTCAAGTGGAACAGTACTGCTGCCTGAAGGTTCATTATAAGGAATATTACTAGTGCGATTATAACAGGATATTAATGACCATCTTGAATTTTCTGAGAGGTTAGCTTCGGATCTGTGTAACAAATTACTGTGAAAGAATAATGCGTCACCTGGTTTCAACTCCACATATACATGCTCCATTGTTTTCAATGCAAGGTCAACATAATGTTGAGAAGCTCCTACCTGCTCACCAGCAAAACCATGTTCAATGCGACCCATTTTATGCGAACCTTTTATTACCTGCAAACATCCATTTTCCTTATTAGCTTCAGTAATTGCTATCATTACAGAAATCATCTGATCAGGAAATAAAAATTCATTTTTATACCAATAACCGTAATCCTGGTGCCATTCCCAGGCGCCTCCTACTCTTGGTTCTTTCTGCATCAGTTTGCTATGAAAATGACATACAGGTGTAGTTCCATCCATTAGTTGATTTACTGAGTCCACAATGCGCTTGCTTTTTGTAAGTAAACCATAGGTATCATTACCAGGTGTATACCATAAGGATAATTTTGTTTTTTTACCAGCCTGGTCATTTAGATCAAATGCATGCTTCTTCATCGTATCATCACCTGTGGCTATTTCATTTAGTTTACTGGTTTCTTCAGCAGATAGAAAATTTCTCACAATAATATAACCATCACGATGATAGTCATTTATGAGTGTTGGCGTTATTTGAAAGTAGTCCATGTTTTATATTTTAAATTAATAAACGATGCGTTTACATTCATCCATTTTATTTTCATTTCTGTTTAAAGGAACTTGTAAATCCAAGTTCTTTTAAACCCTTTTGTATTTCAGGAATTTTCATAAATAAATTCCATATTAATCCACTACGATAATTTTCAATCATCACAACAATCGGGCCTTCATCAATGGCAAGATGTGTTTTTGCATACCAGTTTTTTGTTTCACTAAATCCATCTGCAAAACCATAAGGGCCCCATATTTTATTGCCAAGGTCATAATAAAAATGTTTCAATGCCTGCATACTATATTGTGGAGTATATGGAAAAGAAGATAATGCTGCTGTGGGTTGAATAACTCCAAGATCTTCCTGGGGGCAATGCGCTACATAACCTTTGTAACTATCGCCAGCAGTTAAGCCCCAGCAGTTGGCTCCATACCCTTTATATTTTTTGGGATTTTCAATACAATAGGCCCTGTTGATAAGAGTATGATTTCTTGTTTGCGCTGCATAATCAATTCCATTATCATCTTTTAAGCCATTGGGATTAATTCCCATAAAAGTATATTGTTCAAAAAATAGCGGACCGCCATAATCAAAATTACCTAATGGAAGTTGGATGCCATAATAGGTTTTTCCGTTTTTCCATGAAGCGCTTTTTACCCAGGAATTTTCGTATAACTCTTTTGAAATAGGATGCCACGGTGAGGAAGCTGCGATAATATAAGTAATTAAACATTCATCCCATCCGTAAATGGGAAAGTTCATATCAAAATCATTGTTCGGGCTCCAGTGCCAATATAACAATTTATTATCTCCTTTACTATGCCAATTCCAGTCGGCCCCATCCCACATTTGTTGTATACGGTTTCTGAAATATTTTTCCAACGTTGTATTACCATTAAAATATTCCCTGGCACATAAAAGTCCCATGAACAGATAAGAAGTTTCAACCAAATCGGCTCCATCATCCAGCCTGCCAAAAGGAATAGTTTTACCGGTAGCCCCATTCATAAAATGAGGATAAATACCATGATAACAATCTGCTTTAATTAAAAAATCAACAATCTTTACTAAGCGCTTCAAAGCAGTGTCTTTACCGATCCAGCCCCGGTTTACGGCAACTATTGTTGATAGAATTCCAAAGCCAGTGCCGCCAATAGCACAAGCTTCAGGCCCAAATGTTCCCTTACTGAAATTAGGTTCATCATAGGCTTCATTAATATAATCCCAATAATAATTAGCTTTTACCGTATTATCTCTTTCTCTTGCAAGGCCGCTAACGGGGTGAGCGAAATGCCAGAAGTATCTAAAGGTTTGTCGTTGGACTATGTCTAACAATTCAGAATCAGACAACCCTTTAATAATTCCTACCGGAGCAATAGGGTCAGGAAACGTTTTTGCAGTTTTATTTTTTTGAGCAAATAAAAATGTGCTTAAGATAAAGGTGAATGAAATACAAATTGTCTTAGAAAACATAAGAATTCATTTAAAATAAATTTTTGCTACCTGTCCTTCATTTATATTTTTTATCTGCAAGAAATATAATGCTATCATTATTTCTTGCTACCATCATTACATCTCCATATTTTAATGTGTGCAACCATTTTATATCTCTTACCTCCCCTTGAACATCTGACAAATTAGGCTGATGTAAATAAGTAAGGCTATCCTTTTTATTACTGCTGAAAAGTGCTAACGCCTGTGCATCGTACCTTCCTTCATATGGAATTACATTATAGAAATTACCGCCTGTTAAATACATATTTTCATGTGATGATGCATTATTGGATTTTTGAAACGAGAAGACAGGCGCCTCCTGCAATCTAACCGGTAAATCGTGAATTGTAAAATTTCCTTTACCGTCACCATACAAAACCGCAGAGCCCAGCCGCTCGGCAATCAAGGGTTTTATAGTATCTATCCATCCATAAAATACATCTTTCATCGGCACACCCGCATAATCAGCGTAAAGCAAATAATGTTTTCTCAACTGCGGCAATTGCCGTTCTACTTCATCTTTTGCCAAAAAAGGATACTCTACTCCATGAGATGTGTATGAAAGCAATTGATCCATTCTCCCATTCAAATCAAAATCCCCAACATACAATCTTATTGGGCCATCTTTCCCGCTCCAGAATTTATTATTCCAACCCCAATTTCCTGCTAATATATCTACATGCCCATCTCCATTAACATCATCCAAAAAAACTGACTGCCATAAACCTGTGGAATTGGGTACTACTCTTTTTTCAAACTTCCCTTTATTATTGATAAAAATTGTTACGGGCATCCATTCACCGGTAACTACCAGATCCTTCCAACCATCATTATTAACATCTGAAAATGCTGCGGAGGTAACAAGCCCAATTTTTGAAAGCTGTATCATATTTTCATTGGCTATTGAAAAATGACCTTTGCCATCATTTAAAAGTAAATAAGAAGTTTGTGGTATGCCATAGGCGGTTGCATTGGCAAGGTTTCCCACAAAAATATCCATATCACCATCATTATCTACATCTGCAACAGTTACACAGGATTTGTTTTCATAGATGGCGGGTAAGGAATTAATTGATTTAGTAAAATTTCCTTTACCATCATTTAGATATAATCTATCGAGTAAGGAATTATTTTCCCCCGTATATTCATTTCCTCCGCTTACTACATATAAATCAGGCTTTCCGTCTCCGTTTGCATCAAAAAATACAGCATCCACATCCTCACAAGACGCATCCTTATTAAACAGTGCGGTATCTGCAGAAACAAATGAACCGTTCTTTTGCTGGATCATTAATACCCCCGGCTGATCTTTTGCCCCACAGGCATAAAAATCATCCAACCCATCTCCATTTACATCACCAACAGCTATTTTTGGCCCTCTTGTAGATTCTCCGTGAGGCATTAAATATTGTACCTTAAAATCATTAAAATTATCTTCTTTGTGTTTCCACTTCACATTAATTGAATCACTTACATTAGTAAGATATTCCTTTACCGGTTTAAAATAATCAGGATAATTAAATGACCCTGACGCAAATTTTTGATAAAAAATCAGTTGCTTATTGGCAGTAATATTTTTTACAACCTGGAACTTTTGATTGGGCCAGATAACCAAAATACTGTCTATCACAGACATTGTATCTAACCCAAAATGCAACCGCGTATCACTTGATGATTGAAAACCTCTTGTAAGCATTAATTCCTGGTATTGCATTTTTCCTTTTTGAAAAACATACGCTTTACAACCAATACCAAATGTATTTAGATCATTGCCTTTAAATGAAATTGAAATATAATTTTTCTTAGGAGCATTATTTTTTAAAATCACTGCCGGCGCATTCAAAGCATTAATTACCATATCCAGGTTGCCATCATTATTTAAATCCGCATAAGCAGCACCGTTATAATAACCTTTCATATCCCCGGTTCCCCAGTTTTCAGACACATCTTTAAATGAGATATTTCCATCACCTTTGTAAAAATAGGGATGAGAACTTCCATCAGGCATTTTCTCTAATGCCATATCATCATATTTATCAGAAATATTGAGCGCCTTGTGCATATAGAGATCAGAAATAAAACGCACATAATCCAGGTCTACCGGCCGTTTTACAATGCCACTGGATATAAACAGGTCTTTGTTGCCATCATTATCAAAATCTGCAAAGAGCGGGCTCCAACTCCAGTCTGTAGCTGAAACGCCACTTAATAAACTCGTTTCACTAAAACTACTTCCGTTTCCATTATTATTTTGTAAGCAATTTTTTGAATATTGATATTGATACCCGTTATTGATTATTTTAATTTTAAAAATATCAGGGTTCTCATCACTTCCATAAGTTTTTAAAACTTTCTCGTCCTGAGGAAGCATATCCACAGTAACTACATCTAATTGGCCATCGTTATTATAATCTGCTATATCATTCCCCATACTGGAGCGGCTATAATGATTAAAATGTTTAGCCCCACTCTCAGTAAAAGTACCGTTACCATTATTTACATAATAGTAATCGTTTTCATGAAAATCGTTGCCTATATAAATATCATCCCAACCATCATTATTTAAGTCAGCAACAGAAATTCCTAATCCATAACCCAAATTACTTTGGTAAATACCAGCCTCTTTGGATACATCGGTAAACTTTTTCGATGCTGTATTCATATCGTTCCGATATAGCCTGTCTCCTGCATAAATATCTATTTTCCGACGATTGCTGGTATCAACAATATTTTGATTGGGATATTGTGATTGATTCAATAGATAGCAATCCAGATCACCATCGTGATCATAATCAAAGAAAGCAGCTTGAGTGCTAAATCCGGAAAAATCCAATCCATATTTTGCTGCACTTTCAGTAAAAGTATTATTGCCATTATTTATAAAAAGTTCGTTGTGGCCCTTCAGTCCATGGGTGTTAGCTATTGCGCAAACATAAATATCCAGGAGGCCATCCCCATTTACATCGGCCATAGTAACACCACTGCACCAGTCGGCAGTACCCGCTACACCGGCAGCATCAGTAATATCTTCAAATTGAAAATTGCCTTTATTAAGATACAGTTTATTGTGGCCATAACTATTGGCAGTAAAATAAATATCAGGTAAGCCATCATTATTGATGTCTCCAATAGCAACACCTCCGCCATTATAATAATAGAGATAATAAAGAATACCAAAGAGAGGTTTTTTTCCCAAATTATTGGCAAACTGAATATTAGTTTTGGAAGAGGGTAAACTTGTAAATAATTTATCTGCCCGGTGGCAGGAAATAAAAAATAATAAGAAAGTGAGGAGGAAAAACAGGTGCAATCTTTTTAAAGGCATAACAAATTTTTTAACCAGAATTAATCTTAAAAACCAATATCAATGTTTAATTAAAATAGTAGTGAAATATTTTGAAAATTTATCCTAATTGGAACCAAAAGATAAATGATCAAATTTATGGTTTTTACTAACCTGAATTTTATAAAATATAAAAGGCTGCAAAAATTATTTTGCAGCCTTTTACCTTCTAAGATTTTTATTTTTTACTGCTTACTTGCATACAATGCTGCTATATCCGCAGAAGATAAAACCGTTCCATATAATCTGAATTGATCAATTTGCCCATCAAAAAATCCCATCCAGGTGTTCTTATCATGAGTATACTGATCAGTACCTCCAATTGTAAAATCACTATAATCACCAAAATTTACAGGCCCTAAAGTTCCAACTGTATTTGTCTTGAAAAGCACTCCATCTATATAAGAAACTAAATGAGAGTTAGTGCCATCATAGGTAAATGCTAAATGATGCCAGCTACCATTAAGTACATTGGGCATACCATTGGCATTAGTATATTCTATCCATTGATCCATAATATAGAACTTACAATTACCTACAGTGGGAGTACTCCAATCTTCAAACTCCAGAAATAATTTTGTATTAGTCCAGCTATAATCTTTTGCATTTAATGAAAACGCAAAATTGGTTCCGCTACCGGCAGGCTGAGGAGTCTTCTTTATCCAAAAAGAGATGGTAAAACTTGTTGAATTAGTAAAATCATTTGGTTTACCATATTTTATATAACTGGTCGGACTTCCCTGGTATGCTTTACCACTTATACCTCCATCAACATAAGTTACATTATTTTCTGCACCAAAATTAGCCCTGACACTATCTACCGATGTACCATCCATAGCCACATAAAATTTGAGGGGGCCTCCGGGAGGGTTTGAATCTTTCGGATAATCGCTAGGTAAAGCAGGATGCTCAATTTTCTGGCAACTGCTAATTGCAATAACGAATGCCAAAAGCAACAAAGCGTTTTTGGTAATTCTATTCTTTAAATTCATTTCTATAATTTTTATTTGTTAGAATCCTTAATACACTAATACAAAAATTAAGGAATTAAATATTATTACTTAGTAATTAGGATTTTGTTTTAAAACACCTCCGGACAAATCAATTGCAGGTTGTGGAATTGGGTACAATGCATTTCGGGGTTGATAGCCCAGTCCCCCAAGTACATTGGGTGCATCAATTCCATCAGTAGCCGGCGTCCACCTTACCAAATCATAGAACCTGTAACCTTCCATCGCGAATTCCCATCTTCTCTCATTTTTGATTGCAGTTCGCATTTGGTCCTGATTGATATATGGAATAGGTGGAACTATTGTACGCGTAGGCCCGAGATTACCACTTGCCCTGTTTCTGATTAGCTCCAGGTTTGCCGCCGCAGTAGCTCCATCACCAAGTTCATTAGAAGCTTCTGCAAGCATCAAAATAACATCTGCATATCGTAATATTCTATGATTGATCCAATCGGCACCACCTGAACCACGAATTTGACCGGTGAATGCCCGCATTGCAGGATCTGAATACACTTTTTTATTCCAGTATTTTTGTTCAACATGACCAGATGCACCTAAGGCATCGTAAGGTGGTAACGTAGCACCGTATCCTCCTTCAGAAGGTCCTCCATCATATTGTCCTGAAAATAAAATCGTTTTAGCTTTTCTTGGATCCGTTGAATCCCATGCATTGACTAAATGATCAGTAGGTGTGTTCCAACCCCAACCCAGGTTCCAGTCATTTGTTGCGCCGCCCTGTCGTACATTTTGCATCGTACCCCACTGCGTACCGTTATTATTAGCTCCATTTGCACCAACATACGATTGCTCTTCAAATATAGATTCCGGACTATTTTTACCAACCCCATTTAATCCATCCTTCCAGATATCAGAAAAATCAAACTTCTTAATCGAATCAAAGGCCCCCTTATATTCGCCAGAGGCAATTACCTGGTTACAAAGCGCTACCACCTTTGCCCAGTCTTTTCTAAATAAGTATGTTTGCGCCCATAATGTATTAGCAGCACCTCTCGTTAGCCGGCCAGGAAATCTGTTATTCCCGGCAACATCCCAGTTTAGTGGCAGGTATTGTGATGCCACATTCAAATCAGAATCAATTAATGCATAAATATCAATAGCAGGTGATTTAGGTTTAATACCATCTTTTGCATTGGTATAATAAAAATTAATTTTTGGAACATCTCCATACGCTTTTACCAATTCAAAATAGGAATAAGCCCTAAAGAAACAGGCTTCGCCTATATTTCTTTTGGAGGCGTCATCAGTAACTTTTAATGAATCGGCTGTATACAATTCCTGATTAGCCTGGTTGATCATATGATAATGGTCGTTCCAATAGGTATTGGTAGCCCAGTCATCTTTAGTATATTGAAAGGTTTCAAATTCTGCATTGATTTCGGCACCATCAGTAAGGCTGCTTCCCTTTTGGGCATCATCATCCCTGATACTATTAAAATCTACCCAGGGCAATGTAGAAAAACCGGCCCATCGTAATGTACTATACAATCCATAACTCTGCGATTCCAAGGCTCCCTGGTGAAGATCGTCCATTGTCGCAGTTAGCGGTTTGCGATCCAGGAATTTGGTACAACCTGAAATCATAACCACCATGGGTACTGCCACGAGCAACATTAAAACTATATTTTTTATTCTTTTCATAACTGTATTATTAGTAGTAAAATTTAAAATGTCACATTAAGTCCAAAAGTTGTTACGGCGGGTATAGCGCCCCCTGCAGTATCATATCCAAAACTGGTAGCATTACCGCCAAATTCGGCAGTATAGCCGGAATTGTTTTTCCAGGTAATAGGATTTTGGCTATTTACATACAAACGCAAATTTTTAATTTTCATTTTTGAGATCATGCTTTGAGGGAAATTATATCCCAATTGGATATTCCTGAGTCTGAAATAACTTCCATCTTCAATATTATAAGAAGAGCCCTGGTAATTAAACCTGTCTGCCTGGCTCAAAAGTGGATCCCAATTAGAAGTGCCCGCACCGTGCCACCTGTTCATTTTATAAGCAGGGTAATTTACTCTTTGGAAAGGAGATTCCAGTGAGCCCCAAACCCTATATACTTCATTGCCATATACGCCACCCATATCAACACTTAAATTAAATTCTTTATAAGTAAGTGATACGGAGGTTCCATACGTAAAATCAGGTGTTGGATTTCCAATATAAGTTCTGTCATCTGCGGTAATTTTTCCATCCCCGTTTACATCTTTGAATTTTAAATCACCCGGCCTGTAGGAACCTAATGCTGCTGCGTTAGGAGATTTTAAAATATCTGCATAGCTCTGATAAACTCCTTCTACCACAAATCCTTTAAAATATCCGATTGGCATACCGGCTTTGGTTTCGCTGATAGCTTCTCCATTATTCTGGCTATATACATCTAATACGCCTGTAGGAAGATCTTTACTTAAGCTTAGTACCTTATTTTTAAGGAAAGTAATATTGCCGCTTATGTTTAAGGATAAATCTTTTGTAAAGTTCTGATTCCAGGATGCAGAAAACTCTTCACCCCAGTTTCTTATACTGCCTCCGTTTATCAATTCATCAGGAATACCTAAAGAGGCACGACTAACATAGGTCATTAAATTATCAGTCTTTTTATTAAAATAATTGGCTTCGAAATGCAAACTGTTTTTAAATGCATTCAATTCTATTCCTATTTCCTGGGCAGCTACAGTTTCCCACTTCAAATCAGGATTGGGAATGTAGGATGGTACAGCGGCTGCATACATATTATTTCCAAAATTTGCATTTACTCCGGTATTTAACCTGGGATAAAAAGGATAATTGATGGGTGTTCCATCAAGATAAGATGCACTCTGGTTTCCCAAAACACCTACGGAACCTTTTAACTTTAAAAAATCAAATATCTTTTGGTTTTGCATAAAATCCTCTTTGGAAATATCCCATGCGGCACCTACAGCCCAAAATTGTTGATGGCGATTTTTAGAGGGAATCTGAGAAGAAGCATCATCACGCAAAGAGGCATTTAAATAGTACTTGCCCTTATAATTATATATCGCTCTTGCTAAGCCCGAAACTGTAGTGTATTCGTTTTGAGAGGAGGTTGCAAATGAATTAGTTGGATCTGAAAAATTATTAGTTATGTACCAAAACCGCGGGTCATTAGGTATTGGAAGCGCAGTGGGCCCGATAGCTTGTTTAGCCAAGCCGGTTCTATTAAAATTACCAAAATAATAAGTGGTGAATCCAGCAGTTACTGTTAGGTTATGATCTCCAAAATCTTTCTTAAAGGTAAGAATATGATCCTGCTGAAATTTCCTATAAGTGTTGTCCTTTTCCTGCAATTGAGTTTTGTCACTATATAAATAAGGTGTATCATTGACAGGATTATAAGCAGCGTAAAGAGGGCTATATTCCCTATCATTAACTGTACTCATATCAGCATAAAAGGTGGACCTGAAAGTCAAATATTTAAGTAATTTAACTTCTGCAAAAATGCTCGCGACTGTTCTATATTCATAGCTAATTGTTTTATTCCATGTGTTTTCCAGTTGCAGTAGTGGATTGATAACCCCTGAACTTTGAAGAGCTGTGGCCAACCCAGAATACAAATTAGTAGTAAGGCTATCTGTACCATAAGGATTTTGTATTTTAAAAGGCTGGGTACCTGCAGATACCATAGGAACTACTTTACGGGCTGCATCCAATACCCAGGTGGCATCATAAGGATTATGCTGCCTCGAACCATTTATATTAACGCCTACAGTTATTGCTTTGTTCACTTTCAATTCATCATTAAAGGAAAAATTCATTTTCTCCAGCTTCTGCTCCTTTATGATTCCTTCATCATAAGAATAGCCTAATCCTAAGTAAAATCTATTTTTTTCAGTACTGCTTGAAATACTCAAATTACTGGTTGATGTTTTCCCGGTTCTTGTAACCGCATCTATCCAGTCTGTATTAGAAGTAAGCCCGGTATAATCAAATGGTGTTGTGATCTGGTTATTAGCATTTTCTTCTGCAAAAAGTGTTTTAAACTCATCTGCATTGGCCATTTTAATTTTATTTACTAAATTTTTATAGCCATAAAAAGTATTAAAATTAATTACCGTCTGGCCTATTTTGGCTTTCTTAGTAGTAATAGCTATTACGCCTGTTGCGCCTTTTACACCAAAGATGGCTAAGGAAGAAGGATCTTTTAAAACCTCCATAGATTCAATATCATAGGGATTCAAATAATCAATATTATCCTCAAAAACACCATCCACTACATATAAAGGATGTACCTGGCCAATACTCACAGTACCTCTTATTCGTATATCGGGCGCAGCTCCGGGTGTGCCATTATTTACAACAGAAAGTCCGGCAACTTTTCCTTGCAAAGAAGCTACAGGATTTGTATTAGGCTTGTCTGCAATTTCTTTTCCGCTAACCGTTACAATGGAACCGGTTAAATCCCTTTTATTGGCTGTACCGTAACCAATAACAACAACCTGTTCCAATTCCTTTGCTGCAGAAGCCTGGAGAGTTATTGAAATGTTTGTTCGGCCACTTAACGCAATAGTTTGTGATTCATAACCTAATGAGGAAATTACAAGTGCAGCATTTGGATTACTAACATTTAAAGAAAAATTGCCTTCAGCATTTGTGGCAGTTCCTTTTTTGGTGCCTTGTTCCTGTATCGAAACTCCCGCAATAGCCGCACCATCTACGCCTGTTACTTTACCGGTAACAGTAGTTGCCTGCGCAAATACCTGGGAAGGAATGAAAAAACTAATGAGAAAAATAAGAGGCAATAGCCATGCTGGAAATTTCTTTCCTGATGGATTGGTAATTTTGACAATCATAATAAGATTTTAAAGATAAATTGTAAAGAAAATAAAAAATACAATCGTAAAAGTCCGTCACCGAAGACAAAGAAAGTTATGGGATTGCTGCATTAATTATTTTTTTATTTTACACTTTTAATAAAAAATCAATCTTAGGATATTTTTTAGGTAATTCTTATTAAAAAACTAAAATTTACCATTTTTCTAAATTTATTAAAATTTACTTGAATTCCCTTTATGGCTTATTCTTACGATCTATAAAATTTTTTGTTCCAGAGGGATATATAGCGATAAAATGAGTGCGTATTAATGCTGCAGTGGGCATCTGGCTACCCGGCAATAAAAGTGTAATAGCTCTGGAAGGCTGTGCTGGCATGTGGCAATCAATACAATTTTTGTTTATTGCTAAAACCGGGGTATTATTAATTTTAGTAAAATGATCATGGACATCTTTATGGCAGCTAATACATCGCTGAGAAAACAGAGCGATTTTCCCTCTTTCATTTTCGTGTGGATTATGGCAGGAAGTACAGGTTAATGTTGCACTCATTCTAAAACATTTGCTTGCTTTTAGCATTCCATATTGATTACCATGTACATCTACATAGCCATCACTGACAGCATTACTACTCACTGAATCATTCATAAAATAATCGGATAATCTATCCCCTGCGGTAAATGTAAATGAAGGTTTAGTTTTCTGCATTCTGCCGCCGTGGCATAAGGCACACAGTTCAAGGTTTTGAATTCTTGAAAGCCGGGCAGGATTAATAATAAATTTACCCGTTGTATCTTTTGGATTTTGAGTTTGGAACTCAACATGTTTTGCTCCCGGGCCATGACATTTTTCGCAATCCACACCATAAATTATTTGCTTATGATCAAACTCTTCCGGGTCGCTATCCGGGGCAGATGTTTTATAAACATAGGTGGAATGACATTCAAGACAACGGGAGGTTATTGGTCTGTTGATAAGAACTTTTGATGGAAAACCCGGGCTATTAGCCCATTGGTTAGGAGCCGTAAAATAGGTTATGGGTAATTGAGTCAGCCGGTTATTATTCCATGACATAAAAGATTGTCCCTTTGCCCCGGAGCCAATAACAATATCAAAACGAAGGGTTTTTCTTTCAATACCTTTATAATATAAAACCTGGAAAAGGCCACTGTCTCTTTTTTCCATTTTCATTGTAACATCCGGATCATAGACAAAGGCATTATTCCCGGAATCAAAACTTCCTTTAATATATTTTTCCAGGGCGGGGCGTGTTGTGAGATAATGCGCAGTATGCACATTGTCTTTATAAATATTTTTATGGCAGCTTGCACATTTTTCTGAACCTGCATATAGCTGAAAATAGTCTGGATTAGCTGCTATTTCTTTTGCGCTTTCAGTAGCTGCTTTATCCCCATCATTACTGATACATTCTGTAAGTAGAAAAATGCAGGCAACTATAAGGAAAATAAAAATGGTAGAACGACGGTACCTTACTATTCTTTTCATGAAAAGCAGTTGAGTAACGAAACAGTAAATTATTATTAAAATTATCCGATTTTAAAAATAATTTCAATTCAAATTGCAATTACCAGTTATCTGTTTTGCTATTAAAGCCTTTTGATCCTGATATTCCTGAACCACACATCTTCCCCATGATCCTGTAAGGATATTTTTCCTTTTTTAAATGTTCCAAAGCCAGGCATATCTTTAAATTTGCTGATCGCTATCATTTTTTTCCAATTTTCATCCCATAATTTGGTAGAAAGGGTATGAACTCCATTCATATAAAAATCTAATTTGCCATTTACGGATTTTATTTCTACCTGATTCCATTCTCCCTGAGGCTTCGCAACTTCTTTAGATGCTAACAGATCGTATAGGTCTCCGGCCCTGTGTGTGTAAAGTTTTCCATCAGGATGCCCGAGGTGTGTAGGCGTACCGTTATCCAGCACTTGCATTTCCATTCCTGTTTCATAAGTCTCAGAATATTTTGCCGGGTCTTCGTGTATATAAAATATAATCCCACTATTTCCTTTTGGGCCAATTTTCCAATCCAGTTTCAAATCAAAATTTCCATACTCTTCATTGGTTACCAGGTCGCCTCCTTCACCTTCGCCAAGACTTTTTTTACCATCTGCATCTAAGTAAAATGCACCATCACGCACACTCCATGCCTTACCTGCAGTTTGTTTACCATAAGTATGCCATCCATTAGTTGTTTTGCCATCAAATAATAATTTCCAGCCATCACTTTTTTCTTTTTGCGTGAGTGTATTTTCTTGTGAGAAACAGCTACCGATACTAAGAATAATTGCTAGAAATGAGAGGGTTAATTTATACATGTGTGTGTGTTTAAAAAAATTAAATTATTTTATGAATTTACCATTGAAAAAATTATTGTAGTCCTAACACAGAGCTGATCAATTTTTCATCTTTAGTTGTGCCTGCAAAATCATCAAAGGCTTTATCAGTTACCCGGATGATATTTTTTTTGATGAATGCTGCGCCTTCTTTTGCACCGTCTTCCGGATTTTTTATACAACATTCCCATTCCATAACTGCCCATCCAGGATAATCATAAGCTGCCATTTTACTAAAAATAGATTTAAAATCAACCTGACCATCGCCCAATGAGCGAAAGCGTCCGGCCCTGTCAATCCAGTTTTGATAACCGCCATAAACTCCCTGCTTACCGGTTGAATTAAATTCAGCATCTTTTACATGAAAAGCCCTTATACGTGAATGATAATTATCGAGATAAGCGAGATAATCAAGACACTGCAAAACAAAATGCGAAGGATCATAAAGCAGGCAGGCCCTTTTATGATTGTTTACTTTTTCCAAAAACATTTCATAGGTAATTCCATCATGAAGATCTTCGCCGGGATGTATTTCATAACACACATCTACCCCACACTCATCAAATACGTTTAATATAGGAAGCCACCGTTTTGCCAGTTCAGTAAACCCTTCTTCCACCAACCCGGCGGGTCTTTGAGGCCATGGATATATAGTGTGCCATAGCAAAGCGCCGCTAAAAGTGGCATGGGCATTTAATCCTAAATTCATGGAAGCTTTGGCTGCATATTTCATTTGTTGTACCGCCCACTCTGTCCTTGCTTTTGGATTGTTGCGCAACGCTTCAGGAGCAAAACCGTCGAATAAGGAATCATAAGCAGGATTTACTGCAATCAATTGTCCCTGCAAATGTGTGGAAAGTTCAGTAATTTCCAATCCACATTCATTGATTAATCCTCTCAATTCATCAGCATAAGTTTTGCTTTCAGCAGCTTTTTGTAAGTCAATAAATCTTGGGTCTAAAGTAGGAAGCTGAACACCCACAAATCCCAGATCTTTTGCCCATTTACAAATACTTTTTAGATCATTGAAAGGAGCTGTATCGCCTATAAATTGTGCCAAAAAAATTGCAGGGCCTTTAATTGTTTTCATATCTTTTTTATATTATAGAAAGAAAAAATCTAAATTTTAAAATCAGTCCATTTTTCCTTTGAATTGCCCGATTCTACCACATTTTCAATAAATGCCATTCCCCGAATTCCATCTTCAACACCGGGAAAATCCAACATTTCTTTTGTAGGTGTTTTACCTTCCAATTTTGATGATAATGTCAATGCAAAATTTCTGTAAATATTTCCAAATGCTTCCAAATAGCCTTCAGGATGGCCCCCGGGAGTTCTGCAATTTTGGGTAGCAAAACTGCTCAATACATTTGTATAATTAGAGCCTGATCTTAAAATTTGTGTTGGCTGATCAAGCCATTTAACAAGCAATGTATTTGGTTCCTGCTGCACCCATTCAAGTCCGCCTTTCTCTCCATAAATTTTTATCTTTAAGGCATTCTCTTCTCCTGCTGCAATTTGGGTTGCAATTAAAACACCTGCAACATCATTTTCAAATTTTAATAAAACATTACCGTCATCATCCAATGCTCTTCCTTTTACCATAATATTTAAATCGGCACAT
The DNA here is from genome assembly GCA_036565505.1 of Hanamia sp. GTDB lineage: Bacteria > Bacteroidota > Bacteroidia > Chitinophagales > Chitinophagaceae > Ginsengibacter. The sequence goes on along the minus strand of DATCMY010000366.1, from coordinate 18,267 downwards.
AGCTTTGTAATTTTTAATCCTGAAATATACTCTGCCAGATGCGCTGCATGAGTTCCTATATCACCCATTGCGCCTGCCTTACCGGATTTTTTTGGATCGGTTCGCCAGGAAGCCTGTGCATTTCCTTCTCTTTCCGATAATTTACTAAGCCAGCCCTGTGGATATTCTACAATAATTTTTCTGAGATTTCCCAATGCACCTTCCTGCACCATGGCACGGGCCTGCTTTACCATTGGATAGCCGGAGTAAGTATGTGTAAGGCATAATATTAACCCTGTCTCTTCTACTTTCTTCTTTAATTCTTTTGCTTCTTCCAAAGTAAAAGTCATAGGCTTTTCAATTACTACATTGAATCCATTTTCCAATGCCATCATCGCAGGCGCAAAGTGTGCAAAGTTTGGCGTTACAATGGTTATGAAATCAATGCGCTTGTCTGCAGGCATTTTACTTTCATTTTGTATCATTTCTTCAAAAGTCAGGTAGGTTCTGTCTTCAGGAAGAAACAGGGATTTACCTGAATCTTTTGCTATTTCAGGATTGATACTTAATGCACCACAGCATAATTCTATCAATCCGTCCATATTAGACGCGATTCTATGGATGGCTCCAATAAAGGCATCCTTTCCACCGCCTACCATTCCCATTCGTAATTTTCTCATATCAATAATTTATAAAAGTGATTAAATAAAGCAATCTATAATTGATCTGCTTCGCAAATAAAATTAAAAAGAATACATTAATACTATTTAACTAAAACTGATACATTCTTTCAATTCTTTATCAGTGTAAGCAAGATTATATTGTTTTAAAACATCTGCCGGAACGCCATTCCATTGATTGGGTACATTACCCATATATCCAACATCTTTTCCTCCAATCTCTGATGTATAAAAACCTGTGGCGGTTAGGTTACGCATCAGGTTGAAAAATGCTACTCCAGGTTTCATCTCCGCCTTGGCTTTTTTTGGCCATGCAATTTCATCTACCATTTCCATTTGTTGCTGTGTGCTGCATTCCGCAAATGAATTTTTATACCGTTTTAAACATTGCATGTCCAGCCAATGAAGTCCGCCACGCATGGGTATTTGGTGTTCCGGTTTATCTTTTACAATGAACTCTATAAAGTCAGGCACTTTTGCATCTGATGCACTTCCGCTTACTTCATCTTTGGGAATGATAATATCACCAAGAATAGTAATAGTTTTCATTTCGTGCGGCGTGAAGAAAGTTTTGGAAATAACTTCTTTATAGTGTTCGGCTTCTTCCTTCATCCGGTTAATACCCGGAGGCTTTGTTTCAGCAGAACTATTTACTGCGGTTTCTTTATCACTTAGTTTACAGGCATCTAACAATACTCCTGTGGACACTGTGCCAAGAACCATTACTTTGAGTGATTTTCTTCTGTCCATAATTAAATTTTTATACTATCATCAAATTATAAAAAAGAAAAAAAATTGATTTACTTTTTAATCTTAAATATTATTTTTCTTTAACTGGTCAACAATATATTCTGAGGTGCGCATAGACAATGCAAGTATGGTCCAGGTAATATTCTTATCGCCTTGTGACACAAACATACCGCCATCCACATTGAAAAGATTTTTACAATCATGCGCCTGTGCCCATTTGTTTAAAGGTGCCTGCTTTGGATTGTTACCCATACGCACGGTGCCTGCCTCATGAATGATATTTCCCGGAGCATGGAGGCCATAATTATTTTCCGGGCCGTCATCGCCACCCCATGTAATAACCGCTCCCATGGAATGAAGAATTTCTGAAAATGTTTCTTTCATGTGCTTGGCCTGTTTTATTTCATAATCAGAATAATTAGTATGAAAGCGTAAAACAGGAATACCATACATATCAACTACTGTCGGATCTATTTCACAAAAACTATCTACTCTTGCAACTGCTTCCCCACGGCCTGCCATGCCCACATGAGCGCCAAAAAAATAACGGTAATCTTCTTTTAATGAAGCTCCATAACCACCGGCTTCTTTTTGTTTTCCCTTTACTTTATAAGTACCATTAAGGTTTTCTATGCCCCATTGAAATCCATACAACGGCATTCCAAATCCGCCACCGTATTCAATGTGATATCCTCTTGGAAAATCTAATTTTTTATTATCGAGCCACCAAGGCGTATAAACATGCATGCCGCCCACTCCATCTTCATTATAGCGTTTACGGTCAAATAATTCAGGAATAATTCCTCCCATGTCAGCTCCGGTAGAATCATGTAAATATTTACCTACCACATCACTTGAATTGGCTAATCCATTTGGATGACGGGGAGATTTAGAATTCAATAATAATCTTGCGGATTCACAGGCGCTGGCGGCAAGAATAACCGTTCTGCCGCTAACCTGGTATTCCTGCATGTCTTCTTTATTTATATAAGATACACCAGTTGCCAATCCTTGATTATCGGTTAATACTTCACGAACCATTGAATTGGTAACAAGATCTACATTGCCTGTTCTTAATGCCGGTATTATTAATGCGGATGAAGATGAAAAATCTGCATAAACCTTACAACTACGCCCACACTGAGCACAATAAAAACAATTACCCCGGTCTTTATTTACTGATTTGGTAAGAATAGATAAACGGGAAGGGATTACCGGGATGCCAATATTTGTTGCCGCTTTCTTAATAAACAATTCATGCAATCGTGGTTTGGGTGGTGGAAGAAAAATACCATCAGGGTCATCAACCAAACCTTCATTGGTTCCGAATACTCCGAGCAATTGATCAATCTTATCGTAATATGGTTTTACATCATCATAACTTATTGGCCAGTCATCACCAAGGCCATCAATACTTTTTCTTTTAAAATCTTTGGGGCCAAACCTCAAAGAAATTCTTCCCCAATGATTGGTGCGTCCGCCAAGCATACGGGCGCGCCACCACTCCCATTTTGTTCCTTCTGACTGCGTGTATGGCTCACCGTCAATTTCCCATCCCCAGTAGCATCCATCAAAATCGCCAAAAGGACGATACTTAGTGCTGGCACCTCTTCTGGGAGATTCCCACGGATTTTTCAACTGGTTTGAATCTACTGCAGGATCATACATAGGACCAGCTTCTATTAAACAAACTTTTAAACCGGCATTCGCTAAAACATAAGTGGCCATGCCTCCACCGGCGCCTGAACCAACTATGATAGCGTCATATTTTTTCGGCTGTACTTTAATTTGAAAATTTCCCATAAAATTGCAATAGTATTATATAAAAGTAAAATAAATGATGAAAGTAAGTATTCTAAAATAAAACTTTGTCAAATTATTTTAAAATTTTACCTGCGGCAAATTTTTTTGTATTTAAAATAGTACATTTAATTTTTTATTTCACGATTGTATTGAAAATTCTCTTTTAATTTTTTAAAAAACAAAGCCTATAAAAGTTGATAAATTGTCTTTTAAACACTTTTTCAACCAGGATTAATTTTTAGCTAATGAAATCTACCACAAGATTGCAGCTTTCTGCCATGATGTTCCTCGAATTTTTTATCTGGGGGGCATGGTTTGTTACCCTGGGCACTTTTTTATTCAATAACCTTGGCGCATCAGGTAAAGAAAGTGGCGCCGTATTTTCCACTCAATCATGGGGAGCCATTATTGCCCCATTTATTATCGGGTTAATTGCAGACCGTTATTTTAATGCGGAAAAAATTCTTGCTATACTTCATATTGCAGGTGCCATATTAATGTACCAAATGTATCATGCTAGTGAAATAGCAACGTTCTATCCCTACGTTTTAGCATACATGATATTATATATGCCTACACTGGCATTGGTAAATTCAATTTCATTTAATCAAATGAAAGATCCAGAAAAAGAATTTTCAAGTATCAGGGTTTGGGGAACCATTGGATGGATCGTTGCCGGATTGTTAATCAGTTATGCTTTCTTGTGGGATTCAGAAGCAAATGTAAAAGCAGGTTTAATGAAAAACACTTTCTTAATGGCTTCCATTGCTTCGCTGGCTTTAGGACTTTTTAGTTTTACATTACCCAAAACACCTCCTAAAGTTGCCCCTGGCACAAAAGTGAAAGTGGCTGATATTTTAGGCCTGGATGCATTAAAACTATTAAAGGATAAAAACTTCTTAATATTCTTTATCGCTTCTATACTTATTTGTATTCCTCTGGCTTTTTATTATCAAAATGCCAATCCCTTTCTTTCTAATATTGGAGTTACCAATCCTACAGGTAAAATGACGATAGGCCAAATATCTGAAGTGTTGTTTTTACTAATGCTGCCGGTATTTTTCAAAAAGTTCGGATTCAAAAAAACCATTTTAGCCGGGATGCTTGCCTGGGCTTTACGCTATGCATTATTTGCTTACGGCAATGCAGGTGACTTAAGTTTTATGTTGATCATTGGCATTGCATTACATGGCATTTGTTACGATTTCTTTTTTGTATCAGGCCAAATTTACACCAATGCTAAAGCGGGTATCAAATACAAGAGTGCCGCTCAAGGTCTTATTACTTTGGCTACATACGGCATAGGGATGCTTATTGGTTTCTGGATAGCAGGTATTATAACGGATGCTTACAAATTATCTGAAACGCTTTTTAACTGGAAAATGATCTGGATTATTCCGTCCGGAATAGCGCTTGTCGTATTTTTATTATTTGCCATTTTCTTTAATGATAAAAATGAGAAACCTATAGCCGATCAAAATTTGAATTTTTAAAATTATGTCATTAAAACAAAGCAGAAGATCAGTTCTTAAAAATATTGCACTTGGCACCTCCGCAGTGATAGCTGCCCCCGCCATTTCATTTGCAAAAAATTTTGAAGACAAAAAAAAATATAAGTTGAAAGGCAATATTAATCATTCGGTTTCCAGGTGGACATTTGGTTATCTTTCATTAGATGATCTGTGTAAAGCTGTAAAAGAAATTGGTTTCAATGCTATTGATTTAGTAGGCCCGAAAGACTGGCCAACACTGCAAAAGCACGGTATTTACAGTTCTATGTGCTATAGTGCCGGCGATAACAATTTATACAATGGTTTGGATAATCCCATTTATCATGAAAAGTTGATTAAGGAATATTTAGATGTAATTCCAATAATGGCAAAAGCGGGTTATAAAAATCTCATTTGCTTTAGCGGTAAGCGTGAAGGAATGGACGATGAAACAGGAATGAAAAATTGTAAAGACGCATTGGAAAAGATTTTACCCCTTGCAGAAAAAAATGGAGTTACCATGGTAATGGAACTTCTCAACAGCAAAATTGATCATAAAGATTATATGTGTAATCATGTGGAATGGGGCGCCGAATTATGCAAGCGTGCCGGTTCAGAAAATTTTAAATTATTATTCGATATTTATCACATGCAAATACAGGAAGGAGATATTATAAGAAACATAAGGGATTATCATCAATACATTGCTCATTACCACACGGGCGGCATACCTGGCAGGCATGAAATAAACGATACGCAGGAATTATATTACCCGGCAGTAATGAAAGCAATTGTGGAAACTGGCTACAAGGGATATGTGGCCCAGGAATTTGTTCCGACCTATCCGGATAAATTAGATTCTTTAAGGGAAGCTATTAAGATCTGTGATGTATAGAAAGGCTGTCATTTATCATTGCAATGCAAAATGGACAACAGGCAATAAGTAATAAAATTTATTAAATATTCAACAATTAAACAATAAAACCATACCACACTAAAACAATAAAAAATTTCCTATGGCAGACAACACTTACGATGCAATTGTTATTGGCTCCGGTATTTCAGGAGGCTGGGCCGCAAAAGAACTTACAGAAAAAGGCCTGAAAACCATCATGCTTGAAAGGGGACAAAACATAGAACATGTAAAGGATTATGTAAATGCCCTTAAAGGTCCATGGCAATTTCCGCACCGCGGGGGACGAACACAGGAAATGATAAAAGATTATCCTGTTTTAAGAAGAGATTATCCATTAAATGAAATGAACCTCGATTGGTGGACCAACGAAAAAGATTGTCCCTATACTGAAGTAAAACGTTTTGATTGGTTCAGGGGATATCATGTAGGCGGACGTTCACTTTTATGGGGACGGCAAACTTATCGCTGGAGCGATTTGGATTTTGAAGCAAATGCGAAAGATGGAATTGCTATAGATTGGCCTATCCGTTATAAAGATATTGAGCCCTGGTACACTTATGTTGAAAAGTTTGCGGGAATAAGCGGTTCTAAAGAAAACTTGCCTCAATTGCCCGATAGCCATTTTATGCCACCAATGGAAATGAACTGTGTAGAGAAGGACGTTTCAGCCCGTCTTAAACAGCACTATGATAATAAACGCAGTATGATTATTGGCCGTACCGCTAATATTACAGAGCCAATACAGAATAGAGTTAATTGTCAATATAGAAATAAATGTTGGCTGGGCTGCCCTTTCGGCGCTTATTTCAGCACACAGTCTTCTACCCTTCCGGCAGCAATGGCAACTGGCAAATTAACAGTACGCCCCTGGTCAATAGTAACCAAAATTTTATATGATAAGGATACCAAAAAAGCAACAGGGGTGGAAATTCTGGATGCCGAAACCAATAAAACCTATCAATATTTTGCAAAAATTATTTTTCTCAATGCTTCTACTTTTAACAGTGCCTGGATATTAATGAATTCTGCAACAGATATATGGCCTGATGGTTTAGGCAGCAGCAGTGGGGAATTGGGTCATAATATAATGGATCATCATCTTGGTGTAGGCGCATCCGGTTCAGTAGAAGGCTATGATGATAAATATTATTTTGGCCGGCGCGCCAACGGTATTTACATTCCGCGGTATCGCAATTTCTTTGGCGATAAAAGAGATTATATAAGAGGTTTCGGTTACCAGGGTTCAGCCAGCAGAGGAGCCTGGAACCAAGATATTCCGGAAATAAGTATTGGTGGAGATTATAAAGATGCATTAGCAGAACCCGGCCCTTGGCAAATGGGTATAGGAGGCTTTGGTGAAATTCTTCCTTACCATGAGAATAAGATCACATTAGATAAAACCAAAAAAGATAAATGGGGTTTGAATATTTTAGCTTTTGATGCAGAATGGAAAGAAAATGAAAGAAAAATGAGGATTGATATGAAGAATGATGCAATAGAAATGCTGGAAGCAGCGGGTGTTAAAAATGTACAGGGTCATGATGGTGATGGTACTATGGGCCGGGGTATACATGAAATGGGAACTGCACGTATGGGCCTCGATCCTAAAACATCGGTTTTGAATAAATGGAACCAGGTATGGGATGCGCAAAACGTATTTGTAACCGATGGATCTTTTATGGCTTCTTCCAATTGTGTAAATCCATCACTCACCTATATGGCCATGACTGCAAGAGCTGTAGATCATGCCGTGAGTGAATTAAAAAAACAAAATATCTAATTCAGATTTCAATTTGTCACCTCTAAAATTTAAGAAAAATGAGTGAAGAAAAAGAAATTACAAATCCAGGTTTTTCAAGAAGAAAATTCATCAAAAATACAGGATTAACTGCGGCAGCTTTTATGATTGTCCCTCGCCACGTATTGGGCGGTAAAGGATTTATTGCTCCAAGCGACAGATTAACCATTGCAAGCATTGGAGTAGGTGGAAAAGGAGAAAGTGATATCGCCAATTTCTTTAAAAGTGGTAAAGCAGATATTGCTTACCTCTGCGATGTAGATGACAGGAGAGCAGCAACAACAGTCAAAAATTTTCCTAAAGCTAAATATTATAAAGACTGGCGGGAGATGCTTGACAAAGAATCCAAAAATTTTGATGCGGTTTCAGTTTCCACTCCCGATCATACTCATGCAGTAGCTGCTTATTCGGCCATGCAACTTGGCAAGCATGTATATGTTCAAAAACCCTTAACCCACGATGTGTATGAAGCTCGTATGTTAACCAATGCAGCTAAACGCTTTAAAGTAGTTACTCAAATGGGTAACCAGGGCGCTTCCGGAGATGGTATAAGACAATTAATGGAATGGTATGATGCGGGTATTATTGGAGATATACATACTGTATATTGCTGGACAGACAGACCGGTTTGGCCACAGGGAATTCCCTGGCCTTCTACAGCAGTGCCTGTTCCTAAAGAATTAGATTGGGATTTGTGGCTGGGAACTGCTCCCTATAAAGATTATATTGATAACCTGGTACCCTTCAACTGGCGTGGTTGGTGGGATTACGGTACCGGCGCATTGGGCGATATGGGATGCCATATTGTACAACCGGCTTTTGGAGTACTTGATCTTAAATATATAAATTCAGTACAGGCAAGTGTAGGAAGTGTTTATGTGGGCGAGTTTAAAAGAGGATATTTTCCTGAAAGCTGCCCGCCATCAAGCCATGTTATTATGAAATTTCCAAAAACAAGTAAAACGCAGGGCCCTGTCGAAGTGCATTGGATGGATGGAGGAATTCAGCCGGAAAGGCCGGAAGAACTTGGTCCCAATGAAGTATTTGGTGATGGCGGAAATGGTACTTTATTCATTGGAACAAAAGGTAAAATGATGTGTAGCACTTATGGGGCCGATCCCAGGCTTTTACCAACAAGCAGAACTAATGAAGTAAAAGTTCCTCAAAAATATCCACGTATTCCAATGGGAGCAGAAGGCCATTATGCGCAGTGGGTGGAAGGTGCAATAGCCGGATATGGTAATGCTAAGATGGATAGCTCATTTGATGTAGCTGGCCCCCTGACTGAAGCCTTATTAATGTCCAACCTGGCCATAAGGGGATTTGACATAAGGAAACCCAGGGCAAATGGAAAAGGATTCGATTATCCCGGACGTTATGTTGAACTATTATGGGATAATGATAATATGAAAGTTACCAATTTTGAAGATGTAAACCAATTTATTAAACGTGACTACCGGAAAGGATTCGGTGTTACTATGTAAAATAATTTAAAAAAATAATTATGAACAGAAGAGAAGCCGTACAATATATTTCAATCCTCATGGGTGGAACTATAATAGGCAGCAGCTATTTTTTATCTGGTTGTAAAAGCAAAACAGGTGTATTAATGGTTTTTACAGATGCAGATATTTCCTTGCTTGACGAAATTGCAGAAACAATTTTACCTGCTACCAAAACCCCAGGCGCCAAAGCAGCAAAAGTCGGACAGTTTATGACAGTTATGGTTAATGATTGCTATGAAGCACCCGATCAAAAAATATTTCATGAAGGATTAGGTAAGCTTGATGAAGCATCCCAAAAGAAAAATGGGAAATCATTTATTGAAAGTTCAACTCAGCAACGCCATGATTTATTGGTGGAGCTAGATAAGGATGCAAAGACCTATCAAAAGAAAGCATCGGAATATTACCGTTCACTTTCTGATGAGCAAAAGCATGAAATGACCATGAAAAAAGATAAAGACGGTACAGATCCTATGGCAGAAAGGTTGCGTGAAAATCCAAACTATTATTTTATACTGATGAAACAGCTCTCGCTGCTTGGATATTTTACTTCAGAAATTGGATGTACACAAGCAAGGCGTTATGTAGAAACTCCCGGAAAATTTGAAGGCTGTATTCCTTATAAAAAAGGAGATAAAGCATTTGCTTAAATAAATACCAGGTAAAGATTTTTTGAAAAAAAGCAACACAGAATGTAAATGACAAATTGGATTCACACGTCTTAAGTATGTGCTGCTTTTTTAATCATTATGAAGTAAAAGATAGAACAGTTTTTTATGGGATCGAAGTTTCTATAAAATGAACAGCCTTTTCAAATCTTTCTTCATAATTTCCTGAGATATTACACCAGGGAATTGATTGATTTATCATAAGGTCTTTATAAAAATGATATAATTTTTCCCTGATTTTTTTATCCGGGTATTCCCTTAGTCGATCTTCAATCCAGGGTAAATCAACATCACAAAGTAAATACAAATCGTATTTTCTTTCAGCAATCCTGTTCAATATCCAGTTATGGCATTTATTAAATACAAATTCGCTCCATACTTTCATCACATACAAATCGGTATCTAAAAATAAAAGCCCCCTATCCCCCAAAGGGGAAACAAAAGAAGTTTGGGTTTTGTCGTTTGTAGCAGACTGCTGACCGCTTGCTCCTGAAACCTCGTGCCAGATACCTTCCTCCAAATCAATCTGGCCTTTTGCGATCGTTAGCAAATCATCAAAGATGTATTCTGTTCCTTTTTTTTCTAAATATTCTCTTGCATATTCCGGAACCCATTTGGTATTATAATGGTATGCAAGTTTTTCACATAGTGTACTTTTTCCTGTTGATTCCGGGCCTATCACTACTATTTTTTTTACTGTTTCCATTCAGGTATTTTTTCTTTCAGCAACAAATGTTTATTGGCTCTTTTTATCCATTCCGTTAAACCCCAAACTGCCATAATTAAAAGGATTACATAATATACACTCGTAAATACATAATGCTTTACAAAGTATAACGGAATAGATGCAATATTGGTAGCGATCCACCAATACCAGCTCTCAACTTTTTTTCTTGCCATCAGCCACATCCCTGTAAAAGCGGTTGAACTTGCAAATGCATCGGCCCAGGGAATTGCCGCTGGTGCAAAATCTTTTTTCAGATAACTGAGCGCTCCAAAAATAACCGCATAAAAAGCCGCAAAAAATAATAGCTCCTGCATCCATTCCTTTTTAGTGCTCCACATGATGTTGACAATATGCTCCTGTTGTTGATTTTTTTTTGCCCACAATATCCAGCCATAAATACTCATGATGGTATAGTATAAATTGACACTCGCTTCACCCAATAAACTTCCCTTAAAACTTAAATAGATGTAAAAAATGGTATTGATCAACCCTGTGGGATATACCCAGATATTTTCTTTTCGGGAAAACCAAACACTTACAATGCCCGAAATCACAGCAACGTATTCAAGCCATGTAGTTTCCTTCATTCCTGCAATAAATGTCTCGTATACTTCGGGTAAACTCAAAATGAAAATTAAGTGCCAAATGTAGTTTAGAATAAAATAAAAAAAGCATCCCTTTCGAAATGCTTAATATCTTCATGAAAATTTATAAAGGCATAAATTATTTGGATTCCGCTACCACTTCTGTCACTTCAGGAATCATGCGTTTCATCATTCCTTCAATACCGGCCTTTAGTGTTATCATAGATGAAGGGCATCCACTGCAGCTACCCTGCATCATGAGGTTTACTCTTCCATCTTCATAACTTAAAAACTGTATAGCACCACCATCCATTTCAACAGCGGGCTTCACATAATTTTCCAATAATTCTTTTATCCTTTTTACCACATCGTCATCATCGGCGTTTACTACATTAGTACTTTCTGTTTTCCTGGTAGCAAGTTTTTCTTCATTCACTACTATATTACCTTCTTCCAAATATTCTTTCAAAAATTGTTTTACAGAAGGAATTACATCCTGCCAATCTTCAGTATCATCTGTTTTGGTAAGTGTAACAAAATTGCTGGCAATAAAAACCGATTTGATAAAGGGAAATGAAAATAATTGCGTAGCCAAAGGTGAGGCTGAAGCGCTTTCTTCATTCTGAAAATCTACACTTTTACCCGGGTATAAAAGTTTATTGGCCACAAACTTCATGGTTTCAGGATTAGGTGTCATTTCAGTATATATACTTACCACAGTATTACCGGTTTTAATCATAATAATAAAAATTAAGAGTACAAATTTAAGAAGAATTATCGTGAAAGGTAGTTTGCTTTCTGTTAAGTTACCTGTAAGCCAATAGAATTATCGCATTTCGAAAAAAATCATGTCTTATTCCACTATCCTCAACTTCGCATAATTAAGCATGATCTTTTTTTCACCATTGTTTTCAAATTTTACAGTTGCCACAGGATTGTGGGCCGCGCCTTCCATTTTAATTACTTCTCCAAAACCAAATTTCTGGTGTTCAATTTTTTGGCCTTGCTGCAAATGGCTGGTATCACTTGGCGCAAAATCGGGAGAAGGAATATGCTCTTTTATTTTTATAACAGGGGTAGAAACAAGGTAAGCAGGTTTGTCTGTTTTAGTTTCTTTTTTGCCGCTTCCAAATTGATTTTTAGGCTTGTCAAATGCATTCCAATGATTGGTTTGATTATTACGCATATTACCACCGGCAAAAGATTTATCGAGACGTTCATCCGGCAATTCATCTATAAATCTGCTGGGTTCATTTTGAGTAAGATTTCCAAAACGATACCGATTGTTGGCGTAGGTAAGCCATAATCTTTGTTTGGCGCGTGTGATAGCTACATAAAATAATCTTCTTTCTTCTTCCAGTTCTTCGCGTGTATTTATAGCCATTGCATTGGGAAACAAAGTCTCTTCAAGGCCACCAACAAATACTACCGGAAATTCCAATCCTTTTGCCGCATGAATAGTCATTAATTTTACTACATCGCTTTCACCTTTATCATTATCCGCATCGGTCAATAAAGTAATTTGCTGAAGATAACTACCTAAACTTTTATCAAGCAGTTCACCATCTTCAGTGGGCGTTTCTGTAAATTCTTTTATTGAGTTTAATAATTCCTGCAGGTTTTCGTACCGCGCCAAACCTTCTGTTGTTTTATCGTTAAAAAGATCTTTTACAATCCCCGTATTTTTTCCTACAATAATAGCAAGATCATACGCATTTTTCTTTTCTAATTCACTTTGGAACATTTTTATCATGATCACAAAGTTGTTGATAATTTCAAGCGTAGAGGCTTTGTAACCAAACTCCGCAGCCCGTTCCAACACATTCCACATAGAAATATTATGCTGATTAGCAAACAGAATCGCTTTTTCAATAGTTGTTTTTCCTATTCCTCTTGCAGGAAAATTAATGATCCTTTTCATTGCTTCTTCATCGCCGGGATTTAAAATAATACGCAGGTAACTTAAAAAATCTTTGATCTCTTTTCGTTGATAAAAGCTAATACCGCCATAAATACGATAAGCGATATTCATTCTGCGCAAGCTTTCTTCAAAACTCCGGCTTTGTGCATTGGTGCGATAGAGAATAGCGAAATCACTATTGCGGAAATGATTTCTTAATTTTTGTTCCTGGATGGCATCAGCTACATATTTTCCTTCATCATTATCGGTAGCAGTTCGAACCAGATTTATTTTTTCTCCTTCCACATTGCTGGTCCATAATTTTTTTGGAAGTTGACCTTTATTATTAGCGATCACATTATTGGCGACATGAAGAATGTTTTGCGAACTCCTGTAATTCTGTTCCAGCACTACCACCTTCACCTCATCATAATCTTTTTGAAATTGCAGTATATTTTCGATCGTAGCTCCCCGAAAACTATAAATACTTTGCGCATCATCGCCTACTACAGCTACGTTTTCGTGCATAGCCCCCAAAAGTTTTATAATTTGATATTGTGAAGTATTGGTATCCTGGTATTCATCAATCATGATGTACTTAAACTTTCGCTGGTACTTACTCAGGCTTTCAGGATGTGTATTCAACAATTGATAAAACTTAAGCAAGAGATCATCAAAATCCATTGCACCGTTTTTAAAACAACGCTTGCAATAAGAATTGTAAATCTGTCCGATCAAAGGGCGATTGGCCCGCATATCTTCCTGCTGCAAGGCATAATCATTGATGTATTCTTCAGGCGTTATCAAACTATTTTTCGCACTTGAAATCCGGTTATAAACTGTGTTTGGTTTATAATGTTTATCATCCAGATCCATTTCCTTTATCACTGTTTTTACCACACTTTTTGCATCATCCGTATCGTAAATAGTAAAATTTCTAGGGTAACCCAATTTATCCGCTTCGGCTCTTAGTATGCGGGCAAAAACGGAATGAAAAGTACCTATATAAAGATTTCTCGCTTCATTATTTCCAAGGATATGGGTTACTCTTTCCTTCATTTCTGCCGCTGCTTTGTTGGTAAAAGTGAGCGCCAGTATTTGAAAAGCATCTACCCCTGTAGCCATCATGTGTGCTATCCTTGTTGTCAATACTTTCGTTTTTCCACTTCCTGCTCCAGCCACAATCATTATTGGCCCATCGCGATGCAGCACTGCTTCGCGTTGAGCATCATTTAATCCCTGTAAATATTCCCGCATGTGGCAAATTTACGAAAAGAGAAGGGGAGGAAAAGGTGTGTTAGGAAATATTTATGGTATAATTTTAAGTTCAGGCATGATGCAGGGAAAGAAGTTGATATAGAAATTTAAAATACTCCCATTTCAAAAAACATAATGTTGCTGAAATACTAATAGAATTTTATTTTAACAATAAATAAAGCCCTGCTGCAAAAGAAGCTCCTATTATCGGTCCAATTATCGGAATCCATGCGTATCCCCAGTCGCTGCTTCCTTTTCCTTTTATGGGCAATATAGCATGCATAATCCTTGGCCCTAAATCTCTCACAGGATTAATGGCATAACCAGTGGTTCCACCCAGTGATAATCCTATTGCCCATACCAAAAATGCAACAGGTATAGCACTCAGGGAACCCAAACCAATAGGCGCTTTCTCTTTTACAATTTCTGCATTTGTAAAATAAAAAATAATGAATATAAGCACGAAGGTTCCTATTGCTTCGCTGGTAATATTCATAACCGGCTTTCTGATAGCTGGCTTGGTGCAGAATGTCATTAATTGAAGGTCTACATCTTCTGTGTTATCAAGATGATCTTTATAGATTAACCAAACTAAAAAAGAACCAGCCATAGCGCCTCCTAATTGTGCTGCAATAAAGCCGGCAACTCTATTCCAGGCAAATTGATGCGCCACAGCCAGGCCAATAGTTACTGCCGGATTTAAATGCGCTCCGCTATAAGGAGCGGCCAATACTACTCCTACGTAAACTGCCAGCGCCCATCCTGTAGTAATTACTATCCATCCTCCGTTATTACCTTTTGTTCCTTTGAGCACTACATTGGCAACTACACCGTCCCCTAATAAAATGAGAAACATGGTACCTAAGAATTCTGCTGTGCAAGGGGTCATATTATTTTTATTAAATGTTAAACTCTATGTTTTTATATTTTAATTAAAATTAACCATGAATAATTCCGAATAGAGCAGCCGTTTAATGCAAGACAATTTATCTGGTAAGGAAGCGCAATCGTTATTAAATATAAATATCAATTCCTGAATAACAAAGAAAGTATTTTACATTTCTGCCCAGGCTTTCGCAGCTTTCACTGCTCTGTTCCAACCCTTTATCCATTCTGCCATATTTTTATTGCTATCGCCTGGTTCAAAACATTTTTCCATTTGCCATTGCTCGCCTATTTCATCCATATCTTTCCAATATCCAACTGCAAGACCAGCCAGATAAGCAGCTCCAAGAGCCGTTGTTTCAGTCACCCGTGGACGAATAACTTTAGTGCCTAATACATCTGCCTGGAATTGCATCAGCAAATCGTTGGAGGTGGCTCCTCCATCTACTCTTAATTCTTTAATACTTATTCCTGAATCTGCTTCCATAGCTTTTAACACTTCCATGGTTTGATAAGCAATACTTTCCAGTGACGCTCTTGCAATATGTGAGGCATTGCTCCCCCGTGTTATTCCAACCATGATACCTCTTGCCTGTTGATTCCAGTGTGGTGCGCCCAACCCTGTAAAGGCCGGCACAAAATAAACACCGCCATTGTCTTTTACTTTTGTAGCCAAATCCTCTACCTCTGCAGAAGTACGGATAATATTCAAACCATCCCGGAGCCATTGTACTACCGCGCCGGCAATAAAAATGCTTCCTTCTAATGCATATTGTACTTTTCCATTTACTTTCCATGCAATAGTGGTGAGCAAATTATTATTGGAAATGATGGGCTTGTTGCCAATATTCATCAACATAAAACAACCTGTTCCATACGTGTTTTTTACCATCCCCGGAGCAATACACATTTGTCCGAACAAAGCAGCATGTTGATCTCCCGCCACACCACCAATAGGTATTTCTTTTGAGAATAATGAGGTTGATGTATTCCCATAGATTTCACTTGATTGTTTTACTTCAGGAAGCAGACTTTTAGGAATATCAAATATTTGCAATAATTCTTCATCCCATTCAAGTGTATTTATATTGAATAACATGGTTCTTGATGCATTTGTAACATCGGTGGCGTGCACTTTTCCCTTTGTCATATTCCAAATAAGCCAGGAATCAATAGTGCCAAAAGCCAATTTACCCTCTTCCGCTTTTTGGCGTGCACCTTCCACATTAGCCAATATCCAATTAATTTTAGTTGCAGAAAAGTATGCATCAATTACAAGCCCTGTTTTTTCCCTGATTCTTGTTTCAAGGTTTTGCTTTTTTAATTGCTCGCAATAATCAGAGGTTCGCCTGTCTTGCCACACAATTGCATTATAGACAGGACTACCCGTTTCCCGATCCCAAACCACTGTAGTTTCCCGCTGGTTGGTAATACCTATGGCGGCTATATCATTACTGCTTAATCCTGCCCTGGAAACCGCTTCAGCTGCAACGCCCAACTGAGTAGACCATATTTCATGCGGATCATGTTCTACCCACCCGGGTGATGGAAAAATTTGGGTAAATTCTTTTTGTGCAACTGAAATAATAGATCCCGATTTATCAAAAAGTATTGCCCTGGAACTGGTAGTTCCCTGGTCAAATGCCAGAATATATTTCTTCATAATTATCTGAATTATGGTTATTGTTTGTTTTATTCCATAATGGAAAATAAGGTTTTAATAAATAATTATTGGCAAGATTTACAAATTCATGTAACTGGTTCTTTTGCCACTCTTTATTTTTATTTAATTCGTCGGCCATTATTTCAGCCACCATAGGTGCCATATCAATAGCCATTTTTGCATCCAAAAACAATACTCTTAATCTTCTTGCCAAAACATCCTCAATAGTGCGCGCCATTTCTTCGCGGACAGCCCAAACAACCTGTGCTTTTATAAAATAATTCTGAGGAAATAAAGGTTCTGCCAATGTAGGATTTTTTCTTATTAATTCCCTTATAGCCGCTTCATCACTGCCATATATTTGGAAAATGTCGGGCTCTTCATTTTCTCTTTTTCTATAACCATGTATTCTTAAACTTTTTGTTGTACACTTCACATATGGCAATCCTGCAATTTTTATTGCCCTGTTTACAGCATCTTCGGCCATTTTTCTAAAAGTAGTCCACTTACCCCCTGTGATGGTGATCAATCCCGAGTCAGCAACAATTATTTTATGGCCACGTGATATTTCTTTCGTGGCGTCAGTATCCTTTTCTGGAGCAGCCAAAGGCCGTAATCCCACAAATACGCTTAGCACATCATTACGCGTGGGTGGCAAGGTTAAATAATCCCCTGCTGTATTTAGAATAAATTCTATTTCTTCATTCAAGGCTATTGGCTCCGAACTAAGGGATTTTATTGGTGTATCAGTAGTACCCATCAACGCTTTGCCATGCCAGGGAACTACAAATAATACTCTTCCATCCTGCGTTTTTGGAATCATGATCGCCTTCTCGCTTTCCAAAAAAGTCTTATTAAAAACCAGGTGAATTCCCTGGCTGGGTATAACCAGGTCCTTTTGATGAGGATTATCCAATTTTAAAATTTCATCTACAAATACACCGGTCGCATTGATCACTGATTTGGCATATAAATTATAGCTTTTATCTGTTTCCCTGTCTTTTGCAATTACGCCCGATATTTTTCCTTCTTCATTTTTTAATAAGTCAGTTACTTTAATATAATTCAAAACCAACCCTTTATTTTCCTCCACCGTTTGAGCTATATTTATGGCAAGCCTGGCATCATCAAATTGCCCATCGTGATAAACTACACCGCCTCTTAATTTATTTTTTTTTAGAGTGGGTAAACTTTGCAATGTTTCCTTTTTACTTATGGATATTGATTTTCCTAAACCAAGCCGGCCTGATAGTACATCGTATAACTTTAAGCCGATTGCATAAAAAGATTTTTGCCCCCATTTATAACAGGGAATAATAAAACTAAGATTATGAACTACGTGGGGAGCATTTTTTATTAATAACCCCCGCTCATGCAAGGCTTCCAATACTAAACCAATATTACCCTGGGCCAGGTACCTGACTCCGCCGTGTACCAATTTGGTGCTTCGACTGGAAGTGCCTTTGGCAAAATCTGCCTGTTCCAATAATAAAACACGAAATCCACGCTTAGATGCGTCCATTGCTATTCCTAACCCGGTTGCTCCGCCTCCAATAATGATAATATCCCAGTTATTTGTCTTATTTTCTATCTTTTTAATGTAATCAGATCTATCCATTCTTCTCTTAACTAATTAATATTTTTAGTGTCCAAATCTAAAAT